>JAFSDX010000061.1 GCA_017436025.1 Thermoguttaceae bacterium | reverse complement strand
CGATCAACTGCGTTATTTACGGCAACGAAGCGGCGAAGACCGGCGGCGCGATTTACGCGATCGGCGGCGACGTCAAGCTCCTGAACACGACGATCGCCGGCAACGAAGCGCAAAACTTCCCGGGCGTTTACTTCGGGAACGCGAACGGCCTCTTCGAGCTGCAAAACTCGATTATCGCCGCCAACGCTTCCGAAACGTCCGCCGCGCTTGAAAACTACGACCTGCACGTTACCGGAACCTTCGCCGCGACCGCCAGCCTCGTCGGCGCCGCGACCGAAGCGCTCCAAGCGTACAACGGCGTCAACGGCGTCCTCGTCGGTTCGCCGGAAGCGTTCGTCGACGCCGGTTTCGTCGACGAAGCCTCGAACAACTATGCCTTGAGCGCGACCTCCCCGGCGGTCAACAAGGGTTCGAACCGCCTGATCGGCCAAGCCGGTTACTACGCGTCGATTCTCCTGTCCGGCTCGAACGTCCGCGTTATTTCGAGCGACCTCAACGGCGAAACGCGCTTGGTCGGCGGCACGGTCGATATGGGCGCCTACGAATACCAAATCGCGACGGAAATCCCGTCGGTCGTCGTTACGACCGCGCTCGACGTCGTCGACCCGTTCGACGGGCTGATTTCGCTCCGCGAAGCGATCGACTACGCCGGAAGCGCGTACAGCGTCGACGGTTACGTTCAAAAGGTTGGAACGGAAATCACGTTCGACGCGGCGCTCGCCGGTCAAACGATCGCGCTCGCCGAAACGCTCGATATTACGAAGTGCGTTACGATCGACGCGGTCGGCTTGACGGGCGGTTTGACGCTCGACGCGGGCGGCCAATTCGTCGTCGTTAAGATCGACGCGACCCCGGATTCCTTGGCGTCCGAAGTCGTTTTGGCCGGTTTGACGATCACCGGCGGTTTCGCCGATTGCGGCGCGGGCGTCTACAGCGTCGGCGGCGACGTTGAAATCTTGAACTGCGTTATTTACGGCAACGAAGCGGAAACGGGCGCGGGCGTTCGCGTCGACGGCGGTTCGATGACGATCGTCAGCTCGACGATTACGAAGAACGACGCGACGAACGCTTACGGCGGTTTCTACAGCCGCGGCGGGCAAATTGCGCTTCGCAACTCGATTATCGCGCTCAACACGGTTAACGGCGAAACGGACGGCGCGGACGCGTTCCTCAGCGGCGACTTCACGATTCGCGCGTCGCTGATCGGCTCCGCGGCCTCTTGGGTTTCGAACGGTTACAACGGCGTCGCCGGCAACCTCGTCGGTTCGCCGAACTCCCCGGTCGACCCGTCCTTCGTCGATTGGGCGAACAACGACTTCACGCTTGGCAAAGACGCCGACGGCTTCGCTTCCGTCGCGCTGAACGCCGGCGACAACTCGCTGACCGTTTACCCGAACGGCGCCGTTCCGGGCTTCGACGCCGAAGGCGCTCCGCGCTTCGTCGGCTCGGCGATCGATATGGGCGCCTACGAGTCCCCGCTCGGCCCGACCGAAATCCCGAGCTTGATCGTTACGACCGCGGAAGACGTCGTCGACTCGTACGACGGCGACATTTCGCTCCGCGAAGCGGTCGCTTACGCGAACAACTACGGCCTCGCCAACACGATCACCTTCGCGCCGTCGATCAACGGTTCGACGTTCTACCTGAACTCCGAATTGAAGATCGGCTCCGACTTGACGATCGACGGTTTGGCCAACGACGCGCTCGGAATCGTCCTCACGACCTCGAACGACGTCGCCGACCAACGCATTATCAACGTCGACGCGGGCAACGTCGTCCTGAACGGCCTCACGATCACGAACCGTCGTTCGGAACGCCTCCAAGCGGGCCTCGACGACCTGACGATCGACAAAGGCGGCGCGATTTACGTTCGCACTGGCTCCGTTTCGGTCTACAACTCGTTGATTACCGAAAACGCCGCCGAAAACGGCTCCGCGGTTTACGTCAACGAAGGGAACTCGACCGCTTACGCGAAGTTGGTCAACTGCACCGTCGTCGCCAACGCGACGAACGGCGCGAAAGACGGCGCGGCGATTTACGCCGAACTCGGCGGAATCCAACTTTACAACACGATCGTCGCGTTGAACGAAACGACTTCCGGCGACGTCGCGCAAGACGTTTACCAAGGCGTCGGGTTCTACGACGGAGCTACGGGAACCTTGTTTGAATTCCAAGCCGGCGACCGCCTCACGCTGGCCGACGGTTTTGCGGCGACCTATCGCGAAGACGCGTACGTCGAAAACAGAACCGGGAAAACGGCGACGATCGCCAACGGTACGACGGTTTGGATCGCCGACGACTCCTACCGAGGCTATTCGGAAGCGGTCTATTACGACGGCAAGTTGCAATCGGCCAACTGGTGGGAAGACGCGATTACCATCGCCGACGGTCAAGAAATCGTTATCGGCGGCGAACTCCGCTTTGGGCATGTCGGCGAGCAATTCCAATACTTCGTCAACGGCGGCGTCGCGGCGACCTATCGTCAAGACGTGTTTGTCGACAACAACACCGGTAAAACGGTTTACGTCGGCGCCGGACAAACGCTCGTCGTCGACGGCGGCGTCGAAACGACCTTGCAATACGCGTTCGTCGACGCGGAAGGCGCCGCGGTTCATTTCGTCGAAGGCCAAACGATCGTCGTCGGCGAAGGCGTCGAAGCGACCTTTAAGAACGGCGCGTTTGTCGACGCGCAAGGGAATCGAATCCGGTTCGAGGAAGGCCAAACGTTCGTCGCCAAGATTGAAGCGACCTTTGCGAACGGCGTCTTTGTCGACGCGGACGGCGTCGCGGTCGCCTTCACGGAAGGTCAAACGGTCGTCGTCGGCGACGCGCAAGCGACTTACTCGAACGGCGTCTTTGTCGACGCGGAAGGCGTCGCGGTCGAATTCGCGGAAGGCGATAAGATCGGCCTCGGCGAATTTGAAGCGAGCTTCGCGAGCGGTTCGTTCGTCGACGCGCAGGGCAATACGCATCAAGTCGCCGACGGAGAAAGCGTCGTCGTCGGTAAGATTCAAGGCGTTCTTACGGCGGTCGGCGCCGAAGAATTCGTCGACGCGAACGGCGCGCCCGCGACGGTGAAACTCGGGTTGAACGTTATCGTTAAGCGCGGCTCCGCGAATAACTTCGCGACGGTTACCTACCGCGCGTCCGAGAACGCGATCGCGTACAACTCCTTCGTTTCGCGTTCCGATTCGTTGGCCGCGTTGATCGCCGGTCAAGGTTGCTTCATCGGGTCGAGCGAACTCGACCTGACGAAGGAAACGAACGCGCTCTTCGTCGACGCGGACAACCAAGATTACCGCTTGAACGCCGACGCGCTCGCGACGAACGCCGGGAACAACGTTTACTTCCAACAAGGTTCGTACAACGAAACCGGCACGTTCAACGGCACCTTCGACTCGCTGGATCTCGACGGAAATCGTCGTATTTACTACACGACGACCGACATGGGCGCGTTCGAAAACCAAAAGGCGAAAGACGCGCCGTTTGGCGACGTCGAAGGCAAGTCCGTCGAACTCCTCGTTTCGACCGGCGCCGACGTCGTCGACCCGACCGACGGCAAGACCTCGCTCCGCGAAGCGCTCGAGTTGACCGACCGCATGACCGCGCTCGGTTACGACGATATTACGATTCGCTTCACGGGCGCGCACACCGTCAAGGTCGGCGAAACCGCGCTCCAAGTGAACTCGCCGGTTACGATTCTCGGTCGCAACGGCGTAATCGACTGCCTCAACGCGAACTCCGCGTTCCTCGTCGATACGAACGGCTTGGTCGTTATCGAAAACCTTGAAATCAAGAACGGCTCGGCCATCGACGGCGGCGCGATCAAACTGACCGGCGGCGAACTGATCCTGGCGAACCTCTTGATCGACAACTGCGAAGCGCAAATTTACGGCGGCGCGCTCTACGCCGACGCCGGAACGAAGGCGACCCTGTACAACGTTACGATCGCGAAGAACGTCGCGGTCGACGGCGCGGGCGTCTACGGCGCGGTCGGTTCGAACGTCAAGATTTACAACTCGATCGTCGCGACGAACCGTTCGGCGACGGCCGGCGTTTCCCCGACCGACGTTTACTTCGCCGGAAACGATTTCGAACTCGCTTACACCCTCGTCGGGAACGCGGGAACGGAAGCCAACGCCGCGAAACTCCGCGCCAAGTCGACGGGCAGCCAAATCGGTTACGGCGTCGACCGCGAAATCAACCCGAGCTTCATCAACGTGAGCGACGGCAATTTCCGCTTGACGTTGTCGAATCCGGTGAAGAGCCCGGCGATCGGAACCGGTTCGGCCGCGTACGTGTACAACGGTCGCGCCAGCGACCTGAACGGCCAAGTTTACGGCTACGGTTCGGAAGGCGGCGTCAGCCTCGGCGCGTACCAAGTCAGCCGCGAAGCCGACTCCCTCGTCGTTACGACGTTGGAAGACGTCGTCAACCCGTACGACGGCGTTACTTCGCTCCGCGAAGCGATCGCCTACGCCCAAGGGCGCGACAACATCGCCAACTCGGCGTCCGCGAGTTGCGGAAGCGTCGACGACAGCGTTTACGGCAACACGGTCAACGCGATGAACGACGATTCCATTTACGACGCGACGTTCTACAACGCGATTACGTTCGACGCGAGCTTGGCCGGCGGCACGATCAAGATCGACGGCTCTCTCGGCGGGTTTACCTTCCAATCCGGCGGCGCCAGTTGGGTGATGGACTATATGATCGACGCGTCGTCCCTCTCCGGGCTCGGCGGGATTACGATCGACGCGTCCGAATTGTACGGCGGTTTCGGCGGCAACGGCGCGTTGTTCAGAGTCAACGGGACGGCCGATCCGAGCGCTCCGTGGTACTGCCCGGCGCACCTCGACCTGCGCGGACTCCGCGTCGTCGGCGGCGGAGGCACGGGCGTGTACGGCACGCCGTGGTCGATCGTTACGATGCGCAACTGCCTCTTCGAAGGCTTCGGCTCCGCGGTGTACCTCGCCGACAACTACGACAAGTCGAACGACGGCGGCACGTTCCACATTTACAACTCGACGTTGATCGGCAGCGTGTATAGCGGCGGTCGCAGCTTCATTTACAACTCGATTATCACCGGTAGCGCCACTTACAGCCCGTGGGGATTCGGTTCGCTGAACACCTATAATTCCTACGTGTACGACTTGAGCGGCAGTCGAACGGCCACGATTACCGGCGGCGATCGGTACGCGTACTTCGTCGACGCGGCGAACGGCGATTATCGCTTGGCGCGCTACTCGCTCGCGGTCAACGGCGGTTCCGCGGAATACCTCCGCACGTTGGAACAAGTCCACGCGCCGAACGAAACCGACCTCAACGGCAACCTGCGCGTTTCGGACGGTATCGTCGATATGGGGTGCTACGAATCGCAATATATGGTCGACAAACCGTCGACGACCGTTACGACGGAACTCGACGTCGTCGACGCGACCGACGGCCTGATTTCGATTCGCGAAGCGTTGGCTTACGCCGAGCAAGCGTCGTCGAGATACGGCAACACCGTTACGTTCGACGCGTCGCTCGACGGCAAGACGATCGTCCTCGACGGCGTTATCGAGTTGACGAAAACGATTTCGTTCGACGGCGGCGACGTCGATATTACGCTCAGCGGCGACGGTAAGAACGGAATCTTCACGATTTCGACTTACGACGACGTCCCGAACACGAACAGCGTGTACCTGCGCAACATGACCTTGGCCGACGGTTACACGGAGGCGAACGGCGGCGCGATCAACGTCGAGCGCGGCAACGTGTACATGAGCGGGCTCAACATTTACGGTTGCGAAGCGATGCAGTACGGCGGCGCGATTTACGCCGAAGACAGCGAAATCACGCTGGTCGACTGCCGTATCGGCGGCAACAAGGCGGCCTACTACGGCGGCGTCGTCAACCAATTCGGTTCGACGGTGTTGATCCGCAGCGTTGTCGCGGAAAACGTCGGCACGATCAAGGACGCGGACGTTTGGGGCTTCTATCCGAACAACTACGCGAACAGCCGTTACAGCGTTGTCGGTTTCGTTAAGAACGTGTTGATTAAGACCGACGAACAATACGGCAACCTCGTTGGAACGGAAGAGAACCCGTTGAAACCGTTCGTCGCCGTTTCGGTCGGCAACCTCGAGTTGAAACCGGAATACGCGAACGCGCTCGCTCCGGCCAGCGCCGCGGTTCTCGACGACGCCCTCGCCGCGTTCGTCGACGAAGAAGACGAAACGGAACTCGCGATCGACTTGGCCGTTCTCGAAGAAACCGTTTTCGACGACGACCTGTTCGCTTCGTTCGAGCAATTCTGAGCGACGTTAACGAGTCGGGGCGGCGCGCCGGAGGAAACGACGGCGCGGCGCGCTCGACGTTGAAATAGACAACGAGCCGAACGTTTTTTGAAAAATCAAAGCGTTCGAATGCGAGCGCGGCGATTTTTTAAACGTCGTTCGGGTTGTTATCCCGGGGAAGTTTCGGCTTCCTCGGGATTTTTTTTGCGCGTCGATCGACGAAGGAAGCGGAGACGGCGTCAAAATGGGTTGAATAGGCGCTTTGGTGAAAGATAAAGACGGCGACGTCAAGGGGAAAAAAAGAAAAAACGGTAAAATTTGCCGAGAAAACGGATAAAGAGTTAAGGTTAGAACGATTTTTAGACGATTAACATAACATAAGAGGAAAAAAGTTCGGCGGCTCCTAAAAAAAGGGCTTGACGAACTGAAAACGGCGTCTCGTTCGCCGTCGTCGTCCGGTAAGTCGGGCGGCTCGCCTTTGCATCATACCGCGTTTTTTCGTTGGAAGGAGATACGACCGTCCGGCGAAAACGCCTTCGGAATCGCTTGTCGCGGTTTCCGAAACTCGAACGTTCCCAGGGGGGGAATAGTCCGGCGATTTGAAATTTTATTTCGGTCGCCGGACATTTTTTTTGTTTGCGTCGAGGCAGTTTGCCCAAACGACGCGGTTTCGCTATCTTAACGACGCCGACGTTTCGGTTTCTTCGCCAATTTCGCCGTTTTCGCGATGTTGCCGTCGGCGGCTCTTCGGTTTCTTCGCCAATTTCGCCTTTTTCGCTATGTTGCCGTCGGCGGCTCTTCGGTTTCTTCGCTAATTTCGCCGTTTTCGCTATGTTGACGTTTCCTCAACGCGTCGGCGGTTCGTTTTAAGCCGTCGAGTCGAGCGCGGAAGACCGGCGTTTTCTTGAAGAGTCGGCGAAATTCGGCGTCGTCGAGCGCGTCGACGGCGGCCAACGGAACGGCGAGCGGAGCGACGTTTTTTTCCGGCGCGTTCCAAGGGCAGACGCGTTGGCAGAGGTCGCAACCGAAGAGCCGTCCGTCGAGTTTTTCGGCGATTTTGTCCGGGAGCGCGGCGCGATTTTCGATCGTCCAAAAGTTGAGGCAGCGGTTGGCGATCAGCGTTCGGTCGCCCGGAATCGCGCCGGTCGGGCAAGCGTCGACGCAGCGGCGACAACGAACGCAACGTTCGGCGGCGTCGGCGTTTGCGGCGATCGAACCGAGCGCGTCGCGGAGCGCTTCCGGCGTCGCGAAACCGGTCGTTTCGGCAAACGACGTCGAGACGAGAAGTTCGCCCAAAAAGAGACGCGACCCGAGGCGGCGGTTGACGACGAGCGAATGGAGACCGCAAAACCCGATTCCGGCGCGGACGGCCCAATCTTTTTCGAGAAGCGGCGCGGTATCGACGACGGCGCGCGCCTCGGCGGTTGGGAAGCGGTCGAGGAAAAACGCTCGAAGTCGTTTTAATTTGCGCTTTAGGACGTCGTGATAGTCGAGGCAAGCGGCGTAAGGAACGACGGCGCCGGTAAGACGAGAATTTTCGGCGTTTGGGTGAAGCGGCGAAGATTCGGCAAGTTGGCGAGTTTCGGCGATTTGCGCAATTTCGGCGGCGAGCGTTTGCGTCGCGTCGACCGATTCGGCGCGAAGTCGGCGTTCCGAGAGCGCGGCGACGACGAGAGTTTGCGCCGACGGCAAAACGGAGCGCGGGTCGCGGCGCGCGTCGACGTTTTCTTCGAGATAAGGGAGCCCGGCGCAGGCGCCCCGACGAACGCGGTCGGCGAAGAGGTCGAACGTCGCCGCCGGGCCGACCGGCGCGAACCCGAGCGCGTCGAGTCCCGCGTCGGACGCCGCTTCGAACCAAGCGCGGCAAATCGGAGGGAGCGTTTCCGGCGCGGCGAGCGTTTCAAGGAGCGACATTAAGCTAAAGGAAGGCGACGACGGGAGTTGCGGTTGACAAAAACGGGGAGCGTCGCCGGAGAAGACGCGAGCGGTTAAGCGGTCGCGGCGGCGTCGGGCGCCTTGCGTTTCGACTTGCGGCGTTGCGGCGCGCTCCATTCTTTCGTTAATTTTTCGAAAATTTCGGGCGTTTCGTACCGCGCGACCGTTCCGTCGTTTTCCGGCATCGGCCCGACCAAACCGCGAAAAACGGGAAGACCGCGCATTCGCAGGTCGGCGCTGCAGTCGTCGACGCCGATTTTTTCGAATCGCGCGGCCATTTCGGCGGCGTCGGCGAAGTCGCGAACGCGGGTTTCGCCGTCGGCGCCGCGGTCGACTAAACGATAAATCATCGATTTTTCCTTTCGTATTTAAAAGAATGATTTTTGAAGCGTTAACCTCGGCGCGGCGCAAAATAGGCGGCGCCGCGCGACGCTTCGAAGGCGTTTTCTTTTAAAATACGACGTCGACGGCGCCGCGTTGAAAAAACGCAATTTTTGCCGTCGACGTTAACGAGAAAAAACGTTGAAAACGAACGCTCAAGGAGCGGACGGGGCGACGCTCAACGTTTGCCCGGCGCGCGTCGCGCCGACGACGCGGGTTTCGTCGCCGGGCGCGCGAGCGGTTCGAACGCCGCCGGAGAACGCGTCGATTTCGACTTCGGGAACGCGAACGTACTTTGCGCCGCGAGGTTTCGTCGCCGCGCGGCGAGCGTCTTGCGGCGTCGGAGTCGCGACGGCGGGCGAAGTCGGCGAAAGAGATTTCGAATCGCCGACGGAGGGCGCGGGAAACGTCGGAGTCGGCGCGTCGTCGATTTCGGCGCCGTCGACGGGGAAGGAAGCCGGCTCCAAAACGGCGGGCGATTCCGGCGAATCGGCGGCGGGGAACGGGCTCGGGCTCGGTCGCGAAGCGGAAACGTCGAGCAACTCGGGCGCGTCGCCGACGTCGGCGAGGAGTCCGCCTTCGCGAACCGGCGCTTGTTCGGGTTCGGCCTCTTCGACCGGTTCGGAAGCGGGGGAAACGGCTTGAGGAACGACGTCGACCGACGGCGCGGCTTCGTCGAGCGTCGGAGCCGTGCGCGCCGCGTCCGGATAATGGCAAACGTTAATCCAAAGGCAGAGGACAATTAAAAGCGTCGACATGAAAAAACCGGAAAGTTTCGCCATTTTAAAGTCCTTTCGCGTCGAAGCGGAGTATACGAGTAAGCGACGCGGCGTCCAAAACGCCGACGAGCGGAGGGAAGAAGGCGGAAACGCGATGAAAATTTTCGCACTTTCCCCCATTTAACTAATTATACTATTTGTCGCAAAATAAGCAATCGAATTATCTTGTTTATTTTGCTTTTCTTGAAGAAAATAGGATGAATGTAGCGGTTTTAACGTCGACGCGGCGGCGAGACGGCGAGAACGAGCGGGGAAAGTAAGTTTTTTTGGCGAAAAATTGGAGCGCGTAGAATTGACGAGGTAAAAAAAAGAGATAAAATGAAGAAAACGTTTGCGTTTGGGGTATAGCGTAAAGGCAGCGCAGCCGGCTCTGAACCGGTTAGTCGGGGTTCGAATCCCTGTACCCCAGTAGGGAAAACGACGCTTGGCGAAAAGTCGGGCGCCGTTTTTTGTTTCTTGCTCGTTAGATTCTTGTTCGTTGATTTCTGTTTGTTGGTTTCCGTTCGTTGGTTTCCGTTCGTTGGTTTCCGTTCGTTGGTTTCCGTTCGTT
>JAFSDX010000060.1 GCA_017436025.1 Thermoguttaceae bacterium | reverse complement strand
GCGGTTTCGGCGGTTTCGGCGGTTTCGGCGGTTTCGGCGGTTTCGGCGGTTTCGGCGGTTTCGGCGGTTTCGGCGGTTTCGGTAAGGAGCGGGTTTGACGTCGTCGCCGTCGTTTGATTTATTTGCGCGGTTTCGGAGATTTGAGCGGTTTGCGGGGATTGAGGAAAGTCGGCGGAAAACGCGGCGGCGCCGAGAAGCCAAAACGCCTCTTCGGTCGGCGCGGCGGCGGGCGTCGCGACGGCGTTTGAAAACGCTTGATTTTGTTTCTGTTTTTGAAGATTGTCTCCGTTTTGTTTTTTCGGCGCTTTTTTTGTCGTTTTCAAAGGGGCGTTTTCGGCGGCGGTTCGTCGGAGTTGCGCGACCGTTTCGGCGAGGCGCAACCGTTGCGAACGCGTTGTTTGGACGCGAGAGACGGAAAGCGGCTCCAATCGGAAAGCGCGTCCGCCGTCTTCGTCGCCGACGTTCGGCCAATTCCCGGCGCGGTCGGAAATCGCGTCGAGAAAGTCGTCGAGTCGCTCGAGCCGCTCCCAATAAACGTCCGGGAACGCGTCGCCCGCCGCCTCTCCGGCGAGTCCGGCGAGCGTCGCTAAATCGCGGATAAAGAAGGAGTAAGAGACCGTCTGCTCCCGACCGACTCCGTCCGGAAACGTCTGCCGTTCGATTTCTCGAACGAGAATAACCTTGGCGCGTCGTTTAACCGGCTCGGCGATTTTTAGCGTCGACCAATAATTCGCCGCGAAGTAAGCGCCCGCCGCCTCCGCGATAAGATGGTTCCCGGCGGAGCTGAACGCCGAGTAACGCCGCCGAACGAAGTCGAGTCGCGCGGCGACCGCTTTCGTTAAAAGGCTTGTAAAATCGGGAGTTAGCGCGGCGTTCGATTCGGGGCGCGAACGGAGAAAATGGAACGTTAGCGTCAACGAAATCAGTTGAAGCGCGACCTCCATCGGGCTCGCCCAATGAATCGAGCGAAGGGGCGGGTTCGACGCGACGAAATCGCGGACGGTCGCGACGATCGCCGTTGGGATTCGGGCGTCGGAAGCGTCGGAGTAAAGCCAATATTGCGCCAACCGCGGGAGGAATTGGAGACGAGCCGGTTCCCAAATATATTTAACGTCGCCAATATTCTTTTCGTCGGCGACGTTGATTTTCGGCGCGTAAACGTCGGCGGACGCGCTTTTTTCGCTCGAATAATCGCGATTCCAGTCGATTTTAGCGCCGAAATAAACGTCGTCGAGCGCGAAAATAGAAAAACGTCCGCTTAAAAAACGCTCCGCTTCGTCGCGAGCCGCCGTTTTCCAACGTTCCGGGACGGCGCGGAGCGTTTCGGCGTCCGGAATAAACGGAAAAATCGGCGTCGGCGGCAAGGGCGAGTCGGCGTCGCGAACGACCGACGCGAGGGGCGTTTCCGATTCGAGCGGCGGCAAGCGGAAGCGACCGAGTTCGTCGCGAACGGCGTTTCGCAAGCGGTAAGGGATTTCGAGCGGCGACATTGCGGAGAGTCGTTGCCAATACCAACGCAAATTTTTCATCGCGGGAACCTATCGGGCGTTAAAATGGGGGGAACGCGGCGATTTTAACGCGGAAAATCGGGAAGCGAACGGGAATAAAGGGGATAAAAGGGGCGCGAAACGTTTTTTCGCGTTAAAAAAGGAAAACCGACGGCGGTTCGCGTTAATCTAAGGAACGGTCGACGGCGACGGGAGAACGGACGGCGGCGCGTCGGAAAATCCCGTTTTTTGGAATAATCGTTAAAATCGATTGAGCCGCTTGAGGAAATTGCGGAAATTTTGCCGGGTTTGCGAGTTGGAAAAACGGGGAGAAAACGAACGGGGAGAAAACGCGACGGCGAGCGGACGACGGGCGATTTTGCGGGGCGGCGAGAAAGCGCGTCGCGGGGCGAGAGGAGCGGAAAGAAGGAGACGCCGGCGGAAGAGCAACCGCCGTCGACGTTAAAAAGAGACAAGGCGCGACGCGGAGTTGGCGGCGTCGCGTCGCGCTTCGTCGGCGGGCGGCTTTACGGCGTCGCTTCGGGCGGCGTCGGGGCGGTTTCCGGTTGCGCTTGCGCGACGGCGGCTTGCGAAGCGGCGGTTTGCAACTCGGCGACTTTATGTCGCGTTTCCTCGAACGCGGCGCGAAACCCTTGGAACGGCGGAATCGCAAGCGTTCCGACGACGTCCGCCCAAGCTCGCGAACGCGCTTTTCGCGACGGACTCCAAAGCGTCGGCGAGTCGAGAGCGCGGGCAAACTCCGACGTCTTGTAATCGAAATCGTCTTCTAACGCCGCCTCCCAAAAGACGTTAAAGCGACTTAAAAACGCGTCGCCGTCGAGCGCTCGCGTCGCGACGCTTACCGTCGTTTCGTCGAGGAGTCGACCGTAATCGTCGCGAATCCAGCCGAGGAAGAGAAACGCTTCTTCCCGCGCCGTCGACGTCGCGGCGAGAATATCGACGAGATACGGCAGAAACTCGAAGACGCGTTCGTTGCGAATCCCGCGCTCGACCGCCGCCGCGTAATCGAAATCGCCCAACGTTTCGTCGAAAATCGCCGCCAACCGCGCCGCCGACGCCGGATTTTCGCGAACCGCCGCGAGCGTCGCTTCGACCGCTTCCGTTGCGCGTCGCAAAACGCTTAGCGCGGCAAAATTTTCGTTAAACGCGTTCGTTTCGACGTTTAAGAGCGAACGCCCGAGTCGCAAAATAAGGCGCAAATCGTCGAGCGCGCCGTCGACGTCGCCCGTCGCGACGCGGTGAAGCGCCCGGGTCTTTAACGCTAAGGCGAGATTTTTGCAGAACTTAAACGCGAAATTGTTTTTGCCGAACATTCCGAACAATTCGTCTTGCGGGAAGAGGTAAGGGGCGAACGTTTCTCGGTCGATCGCGGTTTCCAAGAGCGCGAACAGGTCGGCGTTTTGCCGAAGCCAAGCGTCGACGAGCGGGAGTTCCTCCGGCGTCCAAGTTTCTTCCGTCAAGAACGCGAGCGGCGACTCGGCGTCGGCGTCGACGCTAAGTCGAAAGACGTCGAGGAGTTCCGGTCGACTCCAAAACGCGGGTTCGGCGGTCGGGTCGAGCCCGAATTTTTCGCAGTGGAACGCGTATTCGGCTTTTTGACGCGCGCTTTGTTTCCTTAAAAAATCGGCCCAAGGCGGCGTCGGTTTCGCGATTCCGGCTTCTAAAGCAAGCGGCCCGAACGCGTTAAGAACGTCGCGAAAGCCGTTTTGCGTCGGGACGCCGAGCGTTTCGTCTTGCTCTTGGAGGAAAAGCGCGCGGTAATCGACCGATTTCCCGTCCGGCGTTAACGGTTCGGTTAGGACGGTCGTTTCGGGCGAAATTGTCGGCGGAACGTTGTTTCTAAAGGACGCGGCGACGGCGACGATCGCGACGCCAATTAATAAAACGACGATCAAAACGGCGTAAAGCGTTATCTTCTTTAACGACGGTTGTTGCGTTGATAGCGGCATAAGGCGTCTCCTGTTGCGAACGGTTGTTAAGAGCGGTCGTTGAAAACGGACGGCGGCGGCGCGATGTGCGACCGCTTGTCGTTTCGCTTGCGATTATATTCGATAACGGGAGCGAAATCAAGCGTCGGGCGAAAAAATTTTTTGAGCGCGGCGATATTTTGTCGCGTTGGGCGGCGCAAGACGAGACGGCGCGGCGTTTAAGAAGGAAGGAATAGGCGAGAAAAGGGGAAAGAAAAAAGGAAAAGGAAAGGAAGAAAAAAGAAAAAGTCGGCGCGTCGCGGGGAAAACGGACGCGCCGACTTTAAGGAAACGGCGTTAAGTTGCGGAAAAACGCGGTTTAGCGTTCGATTTGCGTCGCGACGAGGCTCTTGCCGCAATATTTTTCGCGAAGTTTCGGCTTCTCAATTTTGCCGGTCGGGTTGCGCGGCACTTCGGCGAAAATGATGCGGCGCGGACGTTTGTAACGCGGAAGCGCGGCGCAGAACGCGTTCAGGTCGTCTTCCGTCGTCGTTCGACCCTGCTTCAGTTCGACGATGGCCGCCGTAATTTCGCCGAGACGCGGGTCGGGAAGGCCGATGACCGCGACGTCCTTAATGTCGTCATGACGGCGCATAAAGTCTTCAATTTGAACCGGATAGATGTTTTCGCCGCCGCTGATGACGACGTCCTTTTTGCGGTCGACGAGGTAAATAAAGCCGTCTTCGTCCTCGCGCGCCATATCGCCGGTGTAAAGCCAACCGTTCGCGAGCGTCGCGGCGGTCGCTTCCGGGTCGCGGTAATATTCCGTCATAACGCCGGGGCCGCGGACGGCCAATTCGCCGACTTCGCCTTGCGGAACCGGATTTTTCGCTTCGTCGACGATGGCGGCCTCCCAACCGTAACCGGGTTTGCCGATCGCGCCGACTTTGTGGATGTTTTCGACGCCCAAGTGAACGCAACCGGGGCCGATAGACTCGCTAAGACCGTAATTGGTGTCGTATTGATGGTTCGGGAAACGCTCGCGCCAACGGCGGATGAGGCTCGGCGGAACCGGTTGCGCGCCGATGTGCATCAGCCGCCATTGCGACAAAACGTAATCGTCGGCGTCGAGTTCCTTCGAGTCGAGCGCGTCGAGGAGGTCTTGCGCCCAAGGAACGAGGAGCCAAACGATGGTGCAACGCTCCTCGGAGACAGCGTGCAGGATCGTTTGCGGTTTGACGCCGCGTAAAAGAACCGCTTTCCCGCCGACGAGGAAGCTGCCGAACCAGTGCATCTTCGCGCCGGTGTGATAAAGGGGCGGAATACAAAGGAAGACGTCTTGTCGCGTTTGACCGTGGTGATTTTGCTCGACGAAGCAAGACGACGTAAGGCTTAAATGCTTGTGCAGAATCGCTTTCGGGAAGCCGGTCGTGCCGGACGAGAAGTAAATCGCCGCGTCGTCTTCGGCGGTCAGCTTGACTTCCGGCGCGTCGGTCGAGCAGTACGAGGTTAACGTGTGCAACGACTCGGCGAAGGTCGGCGCGTTCCCGCCGAGGTAGAAAAGGCCGCGAACGCGCGGGATTTGGTCGTAAATCGTTTCGACGCGACCGATGAATTCCGGCCCGAAGACCAAGTAGTCGACTTCGGCCAGTTCGAGGCAATATTTGATTTCGTCCGCCGCGTAACGGAAATTCATCGGAACGGCGATCGCGCCCGCTTTCAACGCGCCGAAGTAGACCGGGAGCCATTCGAGGCAGTTCATTAGGAGGATCGCGACTTTGTCTCCCTTTTTCAGCCCGCGGCTGAGGAGGAGGTTCGCGAAACGGTTTGCTAAATCGTCGAATTTTTTCCAGGTCGTCGAGCGGCGTTGCTCGGTCGGGTCGGACGACGGCGACGCTTGAACGAGGTCGAAGTCTTTCCAAGTGATTCGGCGCGCTTCGTCGACTTCCGGATTGATTTCGACGAGGCAAACGTCGGAGCCGTAAAGTTGAGCGTTGCGCGCTAAAATTTCGGTGATGGGGGTCGTTTCCGAGATCGGCGGGAGGTCGACGAGGGGCGTCATTTTCGGTCAATTCCTTATTTTGTCGACGAACAAGGGGCGCGCGAGGCGGACGATTTCGCCGTTTTGCGTTAAAATGGAAGATTTGCGGCGTTTTTGCGAGCGTCGAAACGGAGGCGCGAGAGAGCGACGACCGCGACCGGCAAAAACTTCCTTATAATATAACCGATTTTTTCTTTTTCGCAAGGAGGGCGGGCGGCTTGACGTCGGCGCGTCGGGGACGTACAATGAACGGCGTTTTAAAGCGCCGGCGACCGCGTCGTTAAAATCGGCGTCTTTGATTTAATGGAAAACGTTCGAAAATTAAAAAGGACGTTCGGGCGCGAAAAAGAAGTCGGGCGCGAAGACGGTCGAAACTTCCGGAAACCGACGTTTGATTATTTGATAATCGGCGCTGAAAATGTTCGGCGGAACGGGCGCGGTTTGGGGCGGCGAACGTCGGAACGGTTTTAGCAAGAATAAAGGGAAAGGGGACGGCGACAATGGCGCAAGCGAAAACGAACGCGATTCGACTTTTGGAGAGCGCGGGAATTCCGTTCGAAACGGTCGAATACGAAGTCGACGAGAGCGATTTGTCCGGCGGACATATCGCGGAACAAATGGGCGCGGCGCCGGAGTCGATGTTTAAAACCCTTGTAATGAAAGGAGAAAAGAAAGGCTTTTTTGTTTGCTGTCTGCCGGTCGCCGACGAACTCGACTTGAAAAAAGTCGCGAAAGCGTTCGGCGATAAAAAAGTCGACCTGATCCCGATGAAAGACCTCAAAGACTTGACCGGGTATATTCGCGGCGGGTGTTCGCCGATTGGAATGAAGAAGAAATTCCCGACGCTGATCGACGAGACGGCGACTCTTTTCGACGAAATTTTGATCAACGCGGGCGTTCGCGGAACGATGTTGCGGATCGCGCCGGGCGACTTGATTCGCTTCGTCGAGGCGACCGAGGCGGATTTGGTTAAGTCGCCGTTTTGAGCGCGCCGACAACGTAAAACTTGCCGCGCCGTCTTTTGAGGAAAGAGACGGCGGCGGTTTTGATTATTTTTCTTTTGTTACGAAAATTTGTTGTCGGCGCTTATTTGAATGAAATCAAAAGCGGCGCGGCGTCGGCGCCTAAAACGCTTTACTGGCAAGGGTTAGAATGCGTCGATGGGTTGGGACGCGTCGGCGAGCGGCGTTTCGGGGGACGCGTCCGGCTTTTCTTCTTTGGGGTCGGAAACGGGGGCGTTTTGGACGCCGCGTCGCAACCAAGCGAAGTAGCCGACGCAAACGACGATCGAAACGACCGACGCGAGGGGCGCCGCGAATCCGACTTCGTAAAGCGTCGCGTCTTCCGGACGACTAAATAGGTAAGATAGCGGAATTCTAGCGGCGAGCGTTGCGAGGGAACCGTGCGCCAACGCGACGAGCGTCTTGCCGCAACCGCAGAAGTAACCGTTGAAATTAAAGACGAAAGCGACGCAAATGTAGTCGAGCGCGAAGGAGCGGAGGTAAAGGGCGCCTTGGCGGGCGATTTCGGCGTCGTCGGCGAAGATTCGGGCGACCGTTTCCGGGCAAATTTGGCAAAGCGTCCAAAAAACGAGTCCGAACGCCAACGAAAACGCCGTTCCGTAAAGAAAACTCGCAAGGGCGCGCTTCGGAAGAGCGGCGCCGAGGTTTTGCGCCGTCGCCGTCGCGACCGCCGTCCCAAACGACGCGGCGGGAAGCATTAAGAAACCGATCGCTCGTTCCGCGACCCCGAGACCCGCCGACGCCGCGACGCCCATTTCGTTGACGATCGCAAGGATTATGAGGAACGAAACGTTGACGAGCGCGTCTTGAAGCGCAAGGGGCGAACCGACTTTGACGATTCGGGAAATTGAGCCGAATTTCGGGAAAAAGTCGGAAAATCGCAATTTGAAGGAAAATCGACCGTTTTTTAGGAGCCAAACCGCGTAAAAGAAGCTGACCGCCTGCGCGCCGACCGTCGCGACCGCCGCGCCGAACGGGCCGAGGTTGAAACCGAGAACGAGAATCAAGTCGGCGATAATGTTGACGGCGCAAGCGACCGCGACGAAGTAAACCGGCGTTCGCGAGTCGCCGAGACCCCGATAAATCGCCGCGACGACGTTGCAACCGACGATCAACGGGAAACCGCAAGCGCAAACGAAGAAATATTGGCGCGCAAAATCGAGCGCTTCCGGCGGAGTGCGCATTGCGTCGAGGAGGAAATTGGTTCCGAAAACGATTAACGGCGTTAAAATTAGCGCCGCGACGCCGAAAAAGGTCGACGTCGCGCCGATCGCTCGCGAAACGCCGTCGTTGTCGTTGGCGCCGACGTTATAACCGATATAAACGACGCCGCCGACCGAGAAACCGACGACGACGCCGATCAACGCGTGCAGCGTTTGCGCTCCGATCGAGACCGCCGAAACCGCCGCCGCGTCGCCGTTTAAGCCGACGACGAACAAGTCGACCGCGCCGTATAACGCTTGTAAAAGAAAAGCGAGCATAAAAGGAAAAGCGAAACGCCAAAGTCCGCGAGCAAGCGGGCCTTCGACTAAATAACGTTCGGAAACGGCTAGGTTGGCGGGCGTTTTTTGAGTTTTCACCGGGAAAAAAGCGTTCTAAAAAAGGGAACGGGACGGACAAACGGAAACGACGGAGAGAAGGCGACGTCGCGAGTCGGCGCGCGACGACGGACAAATATTTTATCGGGAGACGAACGCGAGTCAAGGGAGGGGGAGCGCGGAGCGGGGTTGAGGAAGGAGGTTAAAGGAGGTTTGAATTTTTGAAAAATGGCGCCGAGCGATTTAATTGTCGCTTTTAATTGAGGGAAACGCGGAAACGACGTTTGGTTTGAAAAAAACGTCCCGATTGAGAGGCGCGACGGCGGACGTTGGGGCGTTGGGAAGACGATATTGCCCTGAAATTGCTCTGAAGTTTGGAAAAAAATCGCCTTTTTGACTCCGTTGGAAGCGATTTTAGCGATTTTGACCTGTTCCGCGTTGAAAAAATACGTTATACTGCGCGTCGACGGACGCGGTTTGCGACGCCGAATCGCGTTTGCGGTTTTGAGGGCGCGGCGAACGCGACGGGAAGTCGCGTTTGAACGACGTCGAGAATATAAGAATAACGAGTAATTTTGGGTTTGATTTAAGAATCGTTTCGGCGATTTGCGTCGGGAGGCTAAGGATGGCGCTGGGAAAACTCTTGGAAGGAGCGGCTTGGTTCGCGACGTTGTCGCTGGCGACGGTGGGAACGTTGGCGTTTTTGCCCGACGGCGCTTGGGAGACTTTCCCGACGGCGTTGCGACCGGCGCGCGCGAAATTGGCGGAATTCGGCGTCGCTCCGACTCGTTATCGCGTCGATTCGGACGCGAAAAAAGTCGGCGAAACCGCTTTGAACAAAGACGCTTTAAACGGCGAAGAAACGGCGACGGTTGAAAACGACGTTTGGGCGGAAAACGCTTGGCGAGCGTCGACGAACGTTCGGATCGGCGAACGTTGGCAAGACGTTCGGAGAGTCGAGGAAACCGCTTTTGTCGACCGTCGGAACGAGAGCGTCGCGTTCGAATTCGGCGAAGAAAGGGGAGAAATCGGAGCGACGGGAACGGACGCGGGGATTGCGTTGAGCGAGAGAAACGAAGGGGTTGCGGAGTTTGGGGGAATTGGAGAAAACGGGAAGACGGAGGAAAGTCTCGGCGCGTTCCCGAACGACGCGGCAAACGACGCGTCGACGTCGGGAAACGCGGAAATCGAAAATTGGGAACTCGACGCGATTCCGCCTTTTGTCGAAGGGACGGAGGGGGAAGAGGACGGCCTTGCGGCGGTTGCGAACGACGCATTGGACGTTGGGAACGAGACGGTTCTTCCCGCTTTTGAAAACGTTGAATCGCGGGACGTTATTTCAGGGGCGAACGAAGCGGGCGTCGGCGCCGACGTTTGGGGCGTCGAAGGAAACGCGGAGTCGGCGGAGAAAACGAACGTCGCGGCGGTTGTCGACGGGACGATTGCGAACGATTTTAACGGTTCGGACGAGCTTGGCGGTTTAAGCGATTTTAGCGGTTCGGGCGAGCTTGACGGTTTGAGTGATTTTAACGCGGTCTCTGAGGCGCCGACGGGGCTTTTGGGACGGGCGGACGCGGCGCTTGCGAACGAGTTGAACGCGGAAACGGGCGCCGAGATCGCGGCGCCGGGCGACGAAACCGCCGAGTTGCGCGACGCGTTGGCCGCCGTTTCGACCGCGTCGACGCCGGAGGAAATCAAGAGGATTTTTGAAACGCTAAACCGGATTCGTAACGAACGCGGGACGCGACTCGCCGAAGAAGACGCTCGGGCACTCGACGCGGCGCTCGACCGTTTGGCGTTCGACGTCTTTTACAATCCGGCGCAAACGATTTTGGAACCGTTTTGGCAAACGGCGCCCGACGAATCGCTCGCGACGATCGCCGAACGGTTGGGAACGACGCCGGAAACGCTCGCCGAGATTAACGGAGTGAAAACGCCGGTCGACGCGCCGCTTCCGCCGGGAACGACGTTGAAAACGATTCGCGGGCCCGTTTCGGCGGAAATTTCGGTCGCGAAAAAGGAACTAACGCTCCGATTTAACGGACTTTACGCCGGACGGTTCGCGTTGGGCGTTCCGGAAAGTTCGGCGAATTTGCGGGGCGTTTTCCGCGTTGTTGAGAAGTTGGCGAACCCGAATTGCGACGCGGTCGACGCGAACGGGCGAACGATTTCGATTCCGGGGGGCGCGCCGGAGAATCCGCTCGGAGCCGCTTGGATTGCGCTCGACGGCGGCGTCGGGTTGCAAGGGACGAATCGTCCGGAACTCGTCGGGCAAACGATTCCGGAAAACGGCGGGTTCCTTTTTAGCAACCGCGAAATCGCGCAGTTGAGCGTTCTGTTGCCGGTCGGCGCGACCGTCGCGATCGTCGATTGATTGAAGCGCCGGTATTGCTTTAAACGAGCGTCGGTTGGTTTACGTCGCGAAATAAACGCTTAAAAAGAGCGCGTTTTGAGTCAAAAAGCGCAAAAAACGCCGCTCCGACGCCGGGACGCGTCGCGAAAACTAAAATTTCGGCGGACGAACGCGCGAAAATTCCGAAAGAGCGCGAGCGACGCGACGGCGCCGCTTGACAAAATCGGAACGCGTGTTAAATTCGAGGCGACGACGCCTCCGGCTAATGAAAATAAACGGAGCGTTTTGGCGCGCTAAACTCGATAAATTTTTAGCGAATGCAACGAACGATTCTAACGATTTTACCGAACGGCTAAAAAGGAAGGGCGGCGATGGAGTCGAATCTTGGGAACACTGGCGCGGCGGGCGGAACCGGCGATAACGTCGAAACTCAAAAAATAGTGAAACGCGTCGCGCCTCCGAGCGGAGCCAACGACCGACGCGACGCGGCGCAATACCTGCGTCGAGAGATCGCGACCCGATTGATTCAAGCGGTTTGGCGCGGCGACTTGGTCGAAACGATCGACCGAACGCCGTTCGAGATGCGCCCGAAAGGCTCCGAAGCGCCTTATCGTTGCTGCATTTATAAAGAACGGGCGATTTTGCGTTTGCGTTGCTTGAGCGCGCTCGGGTTCGCCGTCGAGGACGACGACGAGTTCCGTCCGCTCTCCGAATACGCGAAACGAGCGCTCGAACGAACCGAGCCGGAACCGCCGACGCTGACCGTCGCCGACGTCGCCTGTCGTGGGTGCGTCGAAGGACGGTACCGCTCGACAAACGTTTGCCAAGGGTGTTTGACGCGGCCCTGTCTCGTCAACTGCAATTTCGGCGCGATTTCGGTCGTCGACGGGAAATCGGTCGTCGACCCGTCGAAGTGCAAGGGGTGCGGACGTTGCGCGGCGGTTTGCCCGTACCGCGCGATCGTTAAAGTCCGCGTTCCTTGCGAAGAGGCTTGCCCGGTCGCCGCGATTCATAAAGGGGCGGACGGTCGCGCCGAAATCGATCTTGCGAGATGCGTTTCCTGCGGACGTTGCGCCCGCGCCTGCCCGTTTGGGGCGGTGATGGATCGCAGCCAGATCGTCGACGTCGCGCAACTTTTGGGCGAGGCGCGCCGCCGTCGCATCGAAGCGAAGGTTGGAAACTGTCAAGAAGGTCAAGACGGCGAAGGCGGGCAAAACGGGGCGACCGGACAAACGGGCGAAAAGCCGCAAGTTCGCCGACTTGTCGCGCTCTTTGCTCCGGCGTTGGTCGGGCAATTCTCCGGAACGCTCGAACAAATAACGGCCGCGCTCCTGAAACTCGGGTTCGACGACGCGATCGGCGTCGCGGCGGGCGCCGACCGAACGACCGTTTTGGAGGCGGAGGAATTTATCGAACGGATGAAACGCGGCGAACGCTTTATGACGACGTCGTGTTGCCCGGCTTACGTCGACGTCGCGGCGAAACACGCGCCGGAATTGACGCCGTTCGTTTCGGAAACCGCGACTCCGGCTCGGCTGACGGCGGAAATCGCGAAGGGGCGCGATCCGAATTGCGTTACCGTTTTCATCGGGCCCTGCGTCGCGAAGCGCGTCGAAGCGTCGCGGGACGCGTTGCTCGATTACGTCCTGACGTTCGAGGAGCTGGACGCGGCGTTTGTCGCGGCGAAAATCGACGTTTCGGCGGTCGAACCGCGTCAAATTTCGGCTCCGGCGAGCGCGGAAGGACGCGGATTCGCGGTTCCGGGCGGCGTCGCGACGGCGGTCGAAACCGCGGTCGACGCGTTGCAAACGGGCGTCGCGGACGCCGATAAAATTACCGTTCAAAAGATTTGCGTCGCCGGGTTCGACTCCGTCGGGATTCGGAAACTGCGGACGTTCGCGACCGGCGTTTGCCCGGGGAACCTCGTCGAGGCGATGGCTTGCGAAGGCGGGTGCGTCGGCGGGCCGGGGACGATTCGCTCGGCGGCGGTCGCGGCGCGGGAAATTAAGGCGTTGGTCGAGCGTTCGCAATCGATCGCGGAGCGGTTGACGCCGGCGACGGTCGAGCAAAACGACGACGCGAACGACCCGGATTCGGTCGTCGGCGGTTGACGGCGAGTTTGAAACGCGGTAGAGACGTTAAAAAACGATTGAACGGGCGTTGGAATCGGCGGATTTTGCCGGTTTTAACGCCTTAATAAAAAAGCGCGAACGGAGTTGTTCGCGCTTTTTTGTCGGAAGAAAGTTTACCGGTTTGGTTGAGATTGGGCGCCGAAAACGTTTGCGTCGCTTTTTTGACCGGTCGCGTCGGTTTTAACGGCGGCTTTCCGTTCAACCGACGCCGACTTTGCCGAACGTTTCGGTTTTGACGGTTGTTTTGTGTTGAACGGAAGCCGATTTTGCCGGTCGCGCCGATTTTGGGGCGGGGGGCCGTTAGCGCAACCGTTCGGCGGCCCAAACGGCGAGGTCTTCGCGGTTGATTTTCGCGTTGTGTCGGACGTCGACCGGGAGCGCCGGGCAGATTAGGACGCGTCGAATCGCCGCCGTCGTCGCGTTCGCGGCCAAAAGCTCCAAAATCTCGGCGCAAAGTCGCTCTTCCTCGACCTCGTTCTCCGGGCGGGCGTTCGGGAACGGCTCGACGACCATTACCGGCTCGCGCCAAAGGTCGCGGTTCGCCGCCGCGCGCTCCGAAATTTGCGTCGGTTCGACGTAATCGGCGGGGAGCGGAACGCCGACCAACGCCGAGCGGTAAATCTTCGGCGACTCGTTCGAAATCGCTTCGCAAGGAATCGTAAACATCGGTCCGGCGGAGGTTTCGACGCGATGCGACTTGCGTCCGCAGAACCAAAAACGGTCGCGGTCGTCGATATAGCCGACGTCGCCGACGCGGCGCCAAAGTTTGCCGTCTTTGTCGAAAACGAGGGCCAACTCGTTCGCTTCGACGCGGGTAACGTAACGCGGCGACACTTGCGGGCCGGAGACGAGAAGTTCGCCGATTTCGCCGCGACCGAGCGTTTCGACGCCTTCCAAACGCGGAATCGGAGCGTCGGTAACCGGAATAACGCGCCGCTCGATCGTGTCGAAGAACCGCCCGACGCAAATTCCGGCGCCGCGCCGCGTCTTCGCCGACGTTTCTTCAAGCACTTCGCGCGACTCGATCATCGCCAGCGGCAACGATTCGGTCGCGCCGTACGGGGTGAAAATGTTCGCGTCCGGC
>JAFSDX010000059.1 GCA_017436025.1 Thermoguttaceae bacterium | reverse complement strand
GTTGAAGCCGCCCCGAACGCCGCTCCGGCTCCGGTTGAAGCCGCTCCGACCGCCGCTCCGGCTCCGGTTGAAGCCGCCCCGAACGCCGCTCCGGCTCCGGTTGAAGCCGCCCCGAACGCCGCTCCGGCTCCGGTTGAAGCCGCCCCGAACGCCGCTCCGGCTCCGGTTGAAGCCGCTCCGAACGCCGCTCCGGCTCCGGTTGAAGCCGCCCCGCAAGCCGCCCCGGCTCCGGCGGAAACGGTCGTCGAAGTCCCGCAAACGGCCGCGCAAGACGCGATTACGGTCGCTCCGAACGCCGCGCCGCAAACGATTTCGGTCGCCCCCGCCGCTCCGGCGCAAGCGATCTCGGTCGCCCAACCCGCCGCCGCGCCGCAAACCGCGACGGTCGCTCCGGCCCAAACGTTCTCCGTCGCCGCCGCTCCGGCTCCGACCGCGACGGCGGAATTCAAGCGAACCGAAACCGGCTTCTATCTCGGCGCCGACCCGAACGCTCCGCAAATCGGCGACGTTCGCGTTACCTTTGAAATCGTCGAGGCTCCGCGTCCGGCGAGCGTCGTTTCGCAACAAAACGGCGACTCCTTCGTTCCTTACCAAGCGAAAACCGGCTCCGTCGAACTCCTTTCGAATAAAATCGAAACCGCCGAAGCGATGTTCGCCAGCGCGAAGCGCGGCAACGCGACGATGGGCTGGGTTTTGCGCCTGATCGGGTTCGGCATTATGTTCATTGGTTTCAGTTCAATTTTCAAACCGCTCGAAGTTCTCGCCGATATCGTTCCGTTCCTCGGTTCGCTCGTCGGACTTGGAACGTCGATGGTTGCGTTCGCGCTTTCCCTTTGCGGTTCGCTGACGACGATCGCGGTCGCTTGGCTTTATTTCCGCCCGTTGATCGCGGTTCCGCTTTTGGTCGCGGCGGTCGGGACGCTCGTTTGGCTCTTCGCGAAGGCCAAGGGCGCGAAAGCGGCGCCCTCCGAACCGGCGAAATAACCGAGATAACCCAAATAACCGCGAGCGTTCCAACGCTCCCAACCTTTCCCGCGTCGACGCGAGCGCTCCAACGCTTCGCCGTCGACGCGTCTTCAAATCGCCGCCCGACGCGAACGTCGAAACCGGTTTCAACCGCCGCTTTCGACGCAACCCCGGGCGGCGATTTTGTCGTTAATATTAATAAGAAGCCCAAACGGCGAATCCCCGCCCGTTCCGGTCGGCTTGGCGAACGGTCGCCGACGTCCGAAAAACGCCCCTCGCCGACGTCTTCTTGCGTCGTCGTTTGCAACGCGGCGTTGTCGCCGACGCGCCGAAAAACGCCCTTGCCGAAAACGCGTCAATCCGATAAAATCGTTAAGAGCCGTCAAGTCGAAAGCCGACGTTCCGCCGACCTTCCTTCCGTCGCGCCGTTTTTGCGTTTTCGACCGTTTTTTCGCGCCTCAATTCAACGCCGACCGCGTTTTTCCATTTTCGTTCCAATTTGGAGTTTTCGAATGCCCGCGCCCCTTTCCCGAACGTCCGATTTCAACGACGCCGACGCCCGTCGCGCCGAAAAAGCGCTCCTCGAACGCGTCGCCAAAGCCCGCGCCGACGTTCGCCGCGTCGACTTAACGACGGCGTTTTGCGCGTTCGCGACCCTTGCGCTCGGCGTTCTCTTTGTCGGCGTTTTGCTCGACCATTGGGTTTTGCCGAACGGGTTGTCGCCGCGCGGACGGCTTTTCTTCGCGGTCGCTTGGGTCGCGTCGACGACGCTTTACTTCGTCGTCCGGCTCGTTCCGATTCTGCGTCGTCAAATCGCGCCTCTTTACGCCGCCAAGATTCTCGAAGAAAGTTGGAACGACCCGTATAATTCGGCGATCAGTTGGCTCCAGCTCCGCCGCGAAGCCGCCGACGCGCGCCGACGTTCGCAAAAAGCGCAAAAGACGCAAAAGACGCAAAAGACGCAAAATAAAGAAGCCGGACAAAACGGAGAAAACGCGCAAAACGCCGCCGATTTAAACGATTCCGCCGACGTTAACGCCGTCGACCCGTCGATTTTGCGCGGCGTCGCCCTTCAAGCGGCGAGTCGAGCCGCGTCGGCGCCCTCCGAAACGCTCGTCGACTGCTCCGGCTTGATTCGTTGGGGCGTCGCGTTCGCGATCGTCGTCGCCGTTTGCGCCGTTTATTCCGTTTTTTCGCCGAAAAGTCCGTTCGCGTCGGTCGGTCGCATCGTCGCGCCGACGGCGAACATCGAACGTCCGCAAGCGGTCGCGCTCGAAGAAGTTTCCCCCGGCGACGCGACCGTTTACCAAGGCGACTTTCTCGACGTCGCCGCTAAAATCGACGGCGCCGGTTCCCTTCCGGTCGAAATTTTTTACTCGACGGAAGACGGGCGGCTCGTCGACCTGCGCGTCCCGATGGAGCCGGTCGGCGCGTCGCGCTTCGAAGCCCGTTTCCCGGACGGCGACGACGGCTTTTCGGAGCCGACGACGTACCGCGTCGTCGTCGGCCAAGGCGGGCGTTTCGAAAGCGTTTCGCCGACTTACCGCGTCGACGTGAAGCCGCGTCCGACGTTCCAAGTCGAAAAAACGACGTTAAAATTTCCCGATTATACCGGTTTAACGCCGCAAACGTTCGCCAATCAAGGGGACGTCCGCGCCGTCGAAGGAACGACGGTCGAGATCGTCGCTCGGTCGAATTCGCCGCTCGAAAGCGCGCTTTTCCTCCCGAACGGCGACGAGTCGAAGGGCGCGAAGATGCAAATTTCGCCCGACAATCCGCGTCTCGCGACGTTCGAGTTCCGGCTCGATTGGAAGCGAACGTCGTCCGTTTTGCGAACCGCCGACGCGGAGGAAAAGGTTCCGGCGTTGACTTCTTACCGCCTCCTTTCGGTCGACGTCGACGGGCAACGCAACCGCGACGCTCGCGATTATTCGGTCGAAACGCTCGTCGACGTTCCGCCGACGATTCGTTGGGAGTCGGCGCCG
>JAFSDX010000058.1 GCA_017436025.1 Thermoguttaceae bacterium | reverse complement strand
GAAGTCGAGCGTTTCTTTCGTCGTATCAAGGACTTCCGACGAATCGCGACGCGTTACGATAAACTCGACGTTATGTTTTCGGCATTTTTAAACTTTGTAACAATCGTTATTTTACTTAACCGTTAATGACAACACGCCCTAAGATCGACGCGACCGTTTGAACACGACGCCGTCGCGGCGCCAAACAATGAGAAAACCGAGGAAACGCAACCGATGACCGAACCGAAAACGTCGAGCGGCGAAAAGCGCGCGAAGAGAATTTGGACGCTATTTTTTATTCTTTACGCCGCGTCGCTGACTTTTTTACCGGCGATTTGTCAAACGAATTACCGATACGACGTTTTGCACCAACTGGGAATCGGTCGCGAGTTTGTTTTTGGAACTTATTGGTTTCCCGGGTTCTCGACTTGGTTGGTTGAGATCGTTTCGTTGGCGACGTTTCGCGCGCCGTTCGCTCCGTTTTTAACGGCGACTTTGCTGATTTTAACGACTATTTACGTCGTTTGGCGGTTCGCGCTTCTCTTTTTGCCGAGAGAAAAAGCGTTTTTCGCGGTCGCGCCGATTACCGCGTACTGGTACTTCAATATGGGCTCGGCGATGTACAACAACAACGGTTCGTTGACGTTGTTTTGGGTCGCGGCGCTTTACTTTTTTTATCGGGCGTTGACGGAAAACCAAGCGCGACTTTGGCTCGCGACCGGCGCGGCGCTCGGCTTGTCGATTATTTCCAAACATACGGCGGCGATTTTGGCCGCGTCGATTTTAGCGTATATGCTCGTCAACCGCGACGCGCGCCGACGTTGGAAAACGCCGGGCCCGTATCTTGCGGCGGCGACGACGATTCTCGTTTGCCTGCCGAACATTCTTTTTTCGCTCGAACACCGCGAGGCGGTCGTCGCTTACGTTACGGAGAAAAGACCCGACGGAACGTTCGGCGCGTTCGCCGCGGAATTTGTCCTCGGTTGGGCGACCCAGCTTTTAATCGCCGCGCCGTTTTTATTGACGCTTTTGCCGATTTTGGGCGGCGTTCCGCGTTTGCGTCGACGCGGCGAAGTCGAGGAAAACGCGCCGAAAATTCCGAACGAACATAAAAATTACCCGGCGACGGCGTTGCTCTTGCCTATTTTGATGCAAGCGATCTTTCAAACGGCGTCCGGCGTCGCGTTTGCGGAAAACCAGTACGGCTTTCAACTTTGGCCTTTCGCCGGCGTCGCGATTTTGTATTTTTTCCGCGGCGAAACGACGGAGCGCGCCAAGAGTTTGGCGTTTATTTTGATCGCGTCGATTTCGTTCGGCGAGATTTTATCGTTGCCGATATCGACGACTTGCACGCGCGTCTTTAAAGCGAAAAGAAGCGATAGATTCTTTCCCGGTAAAGAGTTGGCGAACGAGGTCGACGCGGTTTGGAGCGAACGTTTTCCGGACGCGGAGCTTCCGACGGTCGCCGCCGCGAACACTCCGTCGTGGAAGAATTTGCAGTGGAACGCCGGCGTGTACAGCCGTTTCGAACCGACGATCGTCGCCCCGGAAATCGGCGCTTGGGCGTCCGACGCGACGACGAACGAACGCGGCGGCGTCGTTCTTTGGAACGTCGACGAAGCGGAAGCCGGCGCGGTTCCGGAGCGGGTGCGCGAACGTTTCCCGGAAACGATTTGGGTAAAAGAGGTCGAGTTGCGTTATCGGATGCGGAATCCGGCGGTCGAACCGGAGCGCGTCGGGATTGGAATCGTCGAGGGCGAACGCGCTTTAACTTCCGACGGAACGAAAATTAGCAAGAAAGGCGGGGCGAAATGAAAAATTGGCGAGCTTACGTCGCGATCGCGCGGCCCGACCATTGGTTCAAGAACGTGTTTATGGCGCTCGGCGTCGCGTTGGCGTTTTTTTACGACCCGACGCTGGCGAACGTTGAAAATTTAACGACCGTTCTTTATAAGTTAACGTTGGCGCTGATCGCGACTTGCGCCGTCGCGTCGAGCAATTACGTCTTGAACGAAATCCTCGACGCGCCGAGCGACTTAGCGCATCCGGTCAAGAAAAACCGACCGATTCCGTCCGGTCGCGTCAATCTTAAAGTCGCGTATGCGGAGTGGATTTTGATCGGCGCGTTCGGGTTGGCGATCGCTTGGACGATTAACGTTTGGTTTTTCGCGTCGGCGGCGTTCCTTTGGCTGATGGGAACGGCGTACAACGTTCCGCCGGCGCGAACGAAAGAGCTTCCGTATTTGGACGTGATTAGCGAGTCGATCAACAATCCGATTCGTTTGCTGTTGGGATGGTTCGCGTTGAACGCGACGCAGACGCCGCCGATTTCGCTGATTTTAGCGTATTGGGGGCTCGGCGCGTTCCTGATGGCGTGCAAGCGTTGGGCCGAGTTGCGCCGCATCGGAGACCGCGAGGTCGCCGCCGCGTATCGCAAGAGTTTTCAATGGTATACGCTTGATTCGCTGATGATTTCGATGTTTTTTTACTCCGTCTTTAGCGCGCTCTTTTTGGGGATATTTTTTGTTCGGTATCACCTGGAGCTGTTGCTTTCGACGCCGTTGGTCGCGCTCTTTTTCGCCGAGTATTTGCGGGTAACGTTCCTGGAAGATTCGCCGGTTCAACATCCGGAGCGGTTGTATAAAGAGCGTCGTTTAATGGTTTGCGTCGCCGCGTGTTGCGTCGCGTTTTTCGCGTTGATGTTCGTCGAAGTTCCAATTTTTTACGAATGGCTCAATTCGGAGAAAGCGGACGTTTCGGTCTTGTGGAGAATCGATTTTTAGGCGGCGTTGAAAACGAGAAGGAAGTAAAAGGCTAACGTAAAATGGAAGTGAAATTTCGTTTAGCGTTGATTTTAGCGATCGTCGTCGCGGCGACGGCGCGCTCGGAAACGCAAACGGCGACTTTCGCGCCGCCGCAAGGCGCGCCGACGCAGGGCGCGCGGACGGCGAACGACGGCGGTTCCGTTTCGACCCTTGCGTTCGAAACCGCGACGTTCGAGATTCCGACCGCGTCTTGCCATTCGGCGACGGCGGCGCCCCTGCCGGACGGTCGGCTCTTCGTCGCTTGGTACGGCGGAACGCGCGAAGGCGCTCGCGACGTCAACATTTACGGCGCGACCTTAACGTCGGACGGGAAAACGTCGGAACCGCGCGTTCTGCTCGACCGTTCGCGTTTGAGCCGCGACGTTTGGCGGTCGATTCGCAAACTCGGCAATCCGGTCGTTTACGCGCAAGGCGAGCGGCTTTTTCTCTTCGTAACGAGCGTTTCGTACGGCGGTTGGTCGGGTTCGTCGCTAAACGTCGCGACGTCGGACGACGGCGGCGCGACCTGGTCGCGTTTCCGACGTTTGCGAACGACGCCTCTTTTCAATATTAGCTCGCTCGTTCGCGCGGAGGCGGTTCCGCGTTCGGACGGCGGCTTTTTGCTCCCGACGTATTGCGAATCGGCGACGAAGTACGGCCTCGCGTTGGCGTTCGACGCGTTCGGACGCTTGGTCGACCGAGCGAAAACGCCGATCGCCGAAAACGCGAGGGCGCTTCAACCGACGATAGCGCCGTTGAGCGAGCGTCGAGCGTTGGCGTTTTTGCGCGTCGAGGAGGGCGGCGTCGGCGTTTCGGAGTCGCTCGACGGTGGCGCGACTTGGCGACCTCGACCGCGCTTGCCGTTGGACAACCCGAACGCGAGCGTCGCGGCGGCGCTTGCCGACGACGGACGGCTCGTTTTGGTCGGGAATCCGGGCGACGGCGGGCGGGCGCGGCTTCTTGTTTGGACGGCCGATCCGACCGATTTAACGCGCTGGACGGCGGTCGCCGAATTGGAAAACGAACCGGATTGCGAGTTTTCTTATCCGTTTTTAACGCGTTGGAACGGCGAGCTTTGCGTTGTTTACACTTGGAAGCGGAAAGCGATTAAGGCGGCGAATTTGACCGCGATTTTACAAAGCGGCGCGAACGCGAACGCGGAGGAGGAAACGAAATGACGGACGCGGCGAACGTTTGGGGATTCTGCTTGGTCGCGGCGCTTTTAGGAACGGCGGTCGGAGCGTTTGGAGCGACGCGGCGGCGACGGCTGACGGTCGCGGCGGCGGTCGCCGCGTTTGCGTCGCTTCCGATTTTGCCGGACGGCGTTTCGCTAACGGCTTGCGTTTTCGCCTTTTGGGACGTTCCGGCGTTGACCGGCGCGGCGACGGCGATTTATTTCGGACTTTGGCGACGCCGCGTCAAGGAATCGCAAAACGCCAAGGCGGCCAAACTCGACGCGTCGATTTTTAACGTTTCGCGGCGCGAAACGACCTTTTGCGCGGGCGTTTTAATCGTTTGGGGCGCGGCGCTTTACGCGTCGGAGTTGAACTTTTTCGCGTTCGACCCTTACCGCTTCGGATACGCGCCGAGCGTCGGTTTGACGGTCGCGGCGCTTGCGGCGGCGTTCGCGTCCCGACGAATCGCGGCGCTTTTGGTCGGCGCTTACGTCGCGACGGCGGCGGGACTTTACGCGAACTTTTTCGACGCGATTTTAGATTTCGGCTTTTGGGCGTTTTTGACGGTCGCGGCGATTTTAACCGGCGTTCGCAACGTCGCGACGCGGCGCGAGTTATCGTCGTCGGTCGTCGAAGAAAAAGGAAAAAACTTTGTCGACGTTTCGGCGCGCCCAAGAGCTTGTTTGCGTTTGCGTAAACGTTAAGAAAGAGCCGACGAAGGGATAAAAATTTTTCAAAACGTTAAAACTGCGGCGCGTTTTGCGCTTAAAGAAAGGAAAAAATGGAAGCGTTCGCAATCGTCGTCGTTCATTGCGGGTTCAATCGTTCGTTGGAACTTTGTTTGCGGCAAGTTCGAAAAACGAACCCGGCGACTCGCGTCTTTTGGTTGGGGGACGACGCGGACGGCGCCGAACGCGCGAAAGAGCTTAACGTCGAGTTTCGCTCGCTCGGCGATTCGACGTTAAACGACGGCGTCGCGGAATTTAGCTCGATTTATCTCGGACGTTCGAAAAATCGCCCGCAGTTGACGGAATTCTGTTGCAAGCGTTGGATTTATATTCGCAACCTAATGCGCGCGGAGAATTTGCGGTCGTGCCTCGCGCTCGACTCCGACGTTCTTCTCTTTTGCGACGCGGCGGAAGAAGCGAAGCGTTTTCAAGATTTCGCGGGAACGTTTACCCGTTGGGACGCCGCGCCGAGATATACGCCGCATTGCAACTTTATCGGTTCGCTCGCCGGTTTGGAGGAGTTTTGCGATTTTCTTTTCGAGGTGTATCGCAATTCCGCGCTCTTTAAAGAGTTGGAGTGGAAACTCGCGAAAGTTCGTCGGGGCGAGACGCCGAAACGCGTTTGGATTTCCGATATGTCGCTTTGGGGCGCTTGGAGTTTGCGAACGAGCCGAAAAATCGCGGTGTTAGACGATTATTATCCGCAAGGCGTTTGGTTCGACGGCAAAATCAACGACGCGAGTTACTTCAAAACGCGAAATTTTTTGCCCGGAATTATTAAACCTTGGCGCAAAATCGTCGACTTTCGCGACGGACGTCCTTGGGGAGAAACGAAAGACGGCAAGCGCGGGCCGTTTCTCGCGCTTCATTATCAAGGCGGTTTTAAGTTCTTGATGGAAGATCATTTTGAAGAGCGGCATTCCGATTGGGCGATTTTTAAGCGGTTGTTGTCGGTTAAAACGGAGTCGGTTCCGAAGCGAATCGTTCATTTTACGCGTCGTTACCTAATCGCTCCGTTAACGAAACGCGGTTAAAGGGGGTAAGCGACTTCGACGTCGGAAAGTGGCGAGAAAAGAAAAACCGAGCGAGCGGCGGCGAAAGGCGCGTCGTTCGGTTGGAGGGGACGTCGGTTTTAAAGCGTTGCGCGAACGTCGGTTCGTTAAGACGGCGCCCGTCGCCGCGTTGGTCGGCGCTAGTTTCGGCGGCGCGACGTAAAATTGGAGGCGGTTCGTTTTCGCGACTTTGGCGGAGGCGAGCCGTTTTTCGTTTCTTGGCGTTGAAAATTTTCCCGTTTTTTTGTTGCCGTTCGCAAAACGGACGCGTATAATAGGACGGCGGCGGTTCGCGTCGCTAAAATATTTTCGGCGTTTTTATTTCTCGACTTGCGGCGCAACCGTTCGCGAACGCGTTGCGAACGACGCGAGTTTGGCTATTTTAGATTAAGGAGGACAAAAACAATGATGTTCGCGGATCCCCTGCGGTTGGCTTGCCCGCGTTGCGACGCGACCGTTTATCAACGTCAACTTTGGAGCGGCAACACGCTCGGCGCTCGGTATTACTCCGATAGAAAACGCGAAGCGCCGATGCTTCCGACGTTTCCGAGTTTCTCGAAGTGTCCGAAATGCGGCGAGCTTTTTTGGGTTAGCGACCTGAAACCGTCCGAGGACGCCGACGCGCCCAAATGGGGACCGTCCGAATCGTATCTCGATATGCTCGACCTCGAAGACTCGGTTCGCTTTTTGGAAGAGAAAAACGAGACCGGCCTTCCGGAGTTCAACGTCCGAACGCAAATTTGGCGGCTTTACAACGACCGAATTCGATACCGCGTCGATCAAAGAACGCGCGCCGAAAACGAAGCCGCCCTTTGGAAAAACGACGCCGATAAAGAACGTTGGCGAAAGAACTTGGAACGAATCGGCGAGTTGACGAAGGAAATCGCCCCCGACGACGCGACGTTCAGCGCCGAAGTCGCGCGAGAACTCGGACGCTTCGACGAAGCGGTCGCGATTCTCGAAGCAGCCGGAAAAACGGGCGATCCGGAAGGGGACTACGAAGCGCGCCTCGTCGCGAAGATTCGCGAAAAATGCGCGGCGAGCGACCCGTTCGTTTTTCAAAGCTCTACGCGAAGGTCGATTCTTTAAGCCGCGTTTGCGCGTTGGTCGGCGCTAGCTTCGGCGGCGCGACGTAAAGTTGGAAGCGGTTTTTTTTCGCCGCGTCGCGTTTTCCGTTAAAACGTTGCGTTAACGTTGTTTAAAAGCGGCGTTTGCGGAAAGGCGGCGCTTACTGCGCGTCGCGGACGAGGCCGGGGAAAATATCTAAGTCGAGCGGTTCGAAGAGCCCGGCTTGGAAGCGTTCGATCGCGACCGCGCCCGTCGCCGCGACGTCGGCGCTAGCTTCGGCGGCGCGACGTAAAGTTGGAAGCGGTTCTTCTTCGCCGCGTCGCGTTTTCCGTTAAAACGTTGCGTTAACGTTGTTTAAAAGCGGCGTTTGCGGAAAGGCGGCGCTTACTGCGCGTCGCGAACGAGGCCGGGGAAAATATCTAAGTCGAGCGGTTCGAAGAGCCCGGCTTGGAAGCGTTCGATCGCGACCGCGCCCATCACCGCGTTGTCGGTGCAGAGCTTTGGCGGCGCGACGTAAAGTTGGAAGCGGTTTTTCTTCGCCGCGTCCTCCATTTTCTCGCGGAAACGAGCGTTCGCCGCGACGCCGCCGCCGACGCAAAGCGTTTTCATTCCGCATTTTTTCAGCGCTTGAACCGACTTGCCGACCAAACAGTCGACGACCGCCTCTTGAAACGACGCGGCGACGTCGGCGCGCTCTTGCTCCGAAATTTGCGTCGTCGAAAAGTCGACCTTGCCGACCCCGGCGAGCTTGTACCGCACCGCCGTTTTGAGACCGCTGAAACTGAACTGCAACCGCTCCGGGTCGTTCAACATCGGACGCGGGAACGCAAACGCTTTCGGATTCCCGCTTTCCGCCGCCTTTTGAATGCTCGGGCCGCCCGGATAAGGCAAGCCTAACATCGACGCGACCTTGTCGAACGCTTCCCCGGCGGCGTCGTCGATCGTCGTTCCGAGCGGTTCGAAGTCGATCGGCCCGGCGCAACGGTAAAGGCTCGAGTGCCCGCCGCTGACGATCAGCCCGACGCAGGGGAAGAGGTCTTCGTCGAACGCGACGCGGCAAGCGTAAATGTGCGCTTGCAAATGGTTGATCGCGATCAACGGTTTGTTCGCCGCGACGCAAAGCGCCTTGGCCGCCGTCAATCCGATAAGAAGCGAACCGGCCAACCCCGGCGCGTTGACGACCGCGATCGCGTCGAGGTCGTCGAGCGTCGTTTCCGCTTGCGCCAACGCGTCCGAAACGACCGGCAAAATCGCTTCCAAGTGGTTGCGCGACGCGATTTCCGGAACGACGCCGCCGAAACGTTGGTGAACGTCGATTTGCGACGCGAGCGAAGCGCCCAAAACTCGGCGGCGGTCGTCGACGACGGCGGCGGCCGTTTCGTCGCAACTCGATTCGATCGTTAAAATTTTCATCTTTTACCCGTTTTCTCGGTTGGCGGCGTCGGTTTGACGCTCGGCGCTTTCGGTTCGATAAAAAGAAGGGAACGGCGCGGAAGTCGGCGACACGAGCGCGACGTTAAGCGGTTCCGCTTCCCTTTATTATCCGGCGTCGAGCGATTTTGTCAACGGGCGCGGATTATTTCGCCGCTTGCTCCGTTTTTTCGGCTTTTTTCGCTTCTTTTTCCGCTTTTTCGGCGGCGCGCTTCATTTTCTTTTCGAACCGTTCGCGGACGCTCGGCGCGACGTTGGCCGCTCGAACGCCGATCGCGTTGGCGTTGTTGCGCAAGTTGCGCGGAACGCCGGAGTTCGCCGGACTGTTGAGAATTTGCGACGCCCCGTCGATTCCTCGGCAAACGAGCGTCGTCGAGCCGCCGCCGTCGAGGTTCAGCCCGATGTGCGCGCCGAAGTATTTAAGCGTTTCGCCGACTTCGGTTAGCGTCGCGCCGACGCTGTGTTTCGGTTGGCGACCGTCGACGATCAAGAGGAAGACGTAACGCCCGTCCGCGGAAATGCCGACGGCGGTGCGCGGGTGCCGGTCTTTGTTCTTGATTTCCGGAACGGCGCCGTCTTTCAGAACGATATTGCTTCCGGCGACGCCCGCTTGAATCTTTTGGACTTCTTCGTCCGAAATGTTCGGGTCGAGGTCGCAAATCGCCGCCGTTTTATCTTTGTAAACGACGAACGCCGGACGGCCCGGCTCCGGTTTCGAGACGAGAACGCCGTCGTTGGCGCCGAAACCGAGGAGGTTCGAATCGCCTTGGGTGCGAATCGTTTCGGCGTTGAACGGGTTGTAAAAGTTGGCGTTAACGGCGACGGCGAGTTTGTTTTCGTCGAGGAAATCGGCGGTCGTTTGGCGCCAAGTTTCGCGTTTTTCCGGCTCGTAATTCTTGTTGCGTCCGGTCGCGACGAACTCGACGCCGCGCGCTTGGAGGTCGATTTTGACGACTTGCCATTTGTTGAGAACCGGTTTGTCGACGAAGAGTTGCGAATACTCGACGCCGCGATAGAGCGGGGCCCAAACGACGCCGGGGTCGCTCGGCTCGTCGGCGCGAACGGCGCTCGGCGCGAAGTCGACGGAGCGCGCAAACTGGGAAGACGGCGCAAGTTGAGCGATCGGCGTAAAATCGGCAAGCCCGACGACCGCGACGGCGGAGAAAAGCGCCGCGCTCAACCGAAGGGAACGGAACGAACGTCGCGGGCGAGTCGACGAAAGCGAGAACGGGGCGAGGTGTTTCATCGGGGAGTCTCCTTAACACGGGGCGGAAACGACGCGAAGGGAATCGCGGCAAAATTTTGAAAATTTTCGCGATTTTGGGTCGCGTCGGCGGAAGTTGACGGCTTTAGTATATAGACGCGAAAAATTTGTCGGAAAAAATATCGCGTTTTACGGACGTCGCTTTTTTAAAATTGGCGTCCTCTGCAAGAAAAGGCGCAAATTTTATCGTTTTTCGTTTTATTGTCGGCGCGGCGGCGCTTTTCGGCGAAACGACGCTTTTCCGGCATTATTATAACGGACTCGCCGCCTAAAAGCAAGCTTTTTTCCAAAACGACGAAACGACGAAAGAAATAAAAAGCGAATAAAAAAAAACGTTTTTGGGTAAGAATTTTGTTGAATCGCCGTAGCGGTTGGCGTACAATGAAGAAAATTCACGGTCGCGTAAAGACGCCGCGATCAAACTTTCCGCTGAGTTGTACTTTTCAAGCAAAACGCTCCAAGCGAGCAGGAGGAAACAGTGATTAATGTTCCTGAAAGCGATCTTCGGAGATTACTAATCGACGATGAAGCGCGGCGTTGGTATGACATGAAAATAGCTCCAAAAAACGGGTGGCTGTACGATTGGGACGGCGACGGCTGGGCGTTCGAGAATTACCGCAATTTTCTTAAATATTTATTGGCGTTCGACTTGGAGACTCGCAATGAATATTTAAAAAAACGCGCCCAAAACGACGTCGCGGACGAACCCAACGCAAATTTCGACGAGGCGTTTTTGCGCGAAACTCTCGCGGCAAGCCGTAAACGCGGAAGAAAAGACGCGGCGAAAAAGGCCGCCGCGCTTTACTATCATAAGAACGACGATCTGCGCAACTGGTTTTATGGTTGGTTAAGCGCCGGTGAAAACTGGCTTTACGATCCAAAGCGCGACGACGCTTTTTTGGCGGAAATCCTTGTTCGCGACGACTTGAGAGTGAAAACGCCCGACGTTGTGCAAAGACTTTGCCGCGCTTGGTGTTTGCCTTTCGTAGGTTCGTTGACCTATCGAATAGCGCATAAAAAATACGGCTATCAACCGGAAGAGTTTTTTTTGGATGTTTATCAAAGATTGTTTGGGCGCGACGGACGAAGGAAAAACGCGAAAAACGCGATTGATTTTTGGCGAAAAGAGACGCCGACTAGCTCTTTGCGCGAATGGGTGGAGCTCGAAACTTTGAGAGAACTTGAACGCGCGTTAAAACAACGGCAACGGGCCCATTGGGCGGCGACTTTTGGGCTTTCCGGCGATTTGAGTTTTGTCGAGACTGCGGCGAAAAAAGACGGAAACACGGCGCAGATAAACGTTCAAACGATTTTCGATCGATTTTACGCGGAGTCGCCGAGCGCCGCGTCGCTTCTGGCCGCTTATTGGAGTTCTAATGTTACGTTCGAAGAATTGGTTTGGTTTTGGAACGTCGACGCTCAGGGAAAAAAAATAGACTATAAAACCTTGAACAAGCGGTTCGAGCGCGCGTTGGATCGTTTTCGAGAGGTTTTCGAACGAAACTTAAACATACAAATACCAAAGGAACGATGGGGGAAAATCGTCAAAATTTTCTTGAAATCCGCCGCGCAACCGAACGAGACAAAGGAGGAAAGCGAAAGGACGTCGCGTTTGCGGGAAACGGGGAAAAACGGGCGGCGCATCCGCGTGCGTCTCGTAGCGGAGCCGACTGAAAACGACAAAGAGTTGCTTTTGCGCGTTCTCGAAGCAAAGCGTGTCGATGAAACAGGTTGCGTTATTCGGCTGTTGCGACGGAAATTTCAAGGCGGCGGTTTTGATACCAACGTAACAATACCGGCGTTCGCGTCCCAGCTCCGCTTTTGCGGGGCGCAGGCAATAGCCTCGACGACTTACGACGCTCCTGCGGAGGAAAGCGCGCAAAACGTTTTGTTGCAACACTTCCAGCGACCGCTGCAAATTTGCGGGGCGCCGGTTGGCAGTTTGGACGCCGATTCCGTGCGAAATTATTGGCGCAACAAATACTCCGAAAACAATACAGTCGTTTTATACTTCGAATCTGCGACGGCGGAGCCCGGTTCCTCGACATATTGGCGAGCCGAGGCGAAAATCCCGCTCACCGACGCGTCCGACGAGGTTCCCGTCATTTTTGCCGGCTATAATCCGTTGGACGCCGCGCCCTGTTCTCTTACTTTAGGCGAGAAAACGGCGCCGATACTATATGGTGTAGCGGTTGTTGCTCTTAGAGACTTCCGCGTGTTCGTCGAAAATGGAGAACTGCCGCGCGTTACCGTTTTACAGCGTCGCGTCGACGACGGAAAACGAGTGCGCTGGCATATAAAAACTGTCGCTAAAACTCGACTGTTGTTGCAAAAACCTGTCGTTCCTGATAGGGAACGGTAAGGAAAAAGCGCCGCTTGGCGTTTACTCGAACGTTAGGAAGCCGAAGGCGTCGCGGGCGCGGTTCGAGTTTTCGACGTTCCAGCATTCGACGCCGACGCCGGGGACGATTCGCCGCGCTTCGAAACGCCAAACGTCGCCGCTTTTCGGAGGGCGCGACGACAACGCTTCGAACGGGATCGCGATTTCAAGCGTCCAGTCGGCGTTCGTTTCGTTTTTCGCGACGAAAACGCCGGGATTCCAACTTTTATCGCCGAAAAGTTCGTCCGACGCCCAGCCGCGGCAGTCGAACGCGAACTCGAACGCCGTCGCGTAATCGCCGTCCAAATCGATTCGGAACTCGACGCGATCCGACGTCGAAAGGTCGCCGTCGCGCGGTCGCGGCGGCTCCGGGTTCTCCGGGTCGACCGCCGGATAACGGAACGACGCCGATTTCGGACAAACGACGCCGACGTATAAAAAGCGGTCGTCGCGAAGGAGCGAAACTTGCGTTCCCAACTCCGACGACGCGGCGCGATTCGACGCTTTCCAGTCGCGGAGCGCGATTTCGGCGGCGTCCAACTCGCGATTCGGCGGGAGTTCCGCGTTCGGCGTCGTCAACGCGAAACGCGCGGCGGCGTCCCAAACGGTCGGTTCGAAAACGCCGTCGAGATAAGGGCGGCCCGGCGAACGTCGGCAAACGGCGGTCGCGAACGGACAGTCGGTTTCGCCGTTCGGGAGAACCGAGCGCTCCGGCGTCGCGAGCCAATATTCCGCTTGCGCCCGCGCGCCCCAAAGGTCGGCCCGCGACGCGATCGAGCGGTTCCAATAATAACGGAGCGCGCCCGCGACGTCGCCGCGCGCCCGTTGCGCCGCCGCCAACGGAAACCGAATTTGCGGCGACATAAAGGTTTCCGGCGCGACCGCGCGGAGCGTTTCGCCGAGATTTTCCGCGTTGGCGAGGCGGGGCCCGAGCGTCGCCGACGGGTCGAGCGCAAGCGTCGAGCGCGAACCGGGCGTCGTTCCTAAGACGGCGGAGTCCGGCGTTTCCGGAATAAAGGTCGGGTTCGACGAAATCGGCTCTTCGGGAGTCGGGGACGCGTCGAGAACGTTTTCGCCGGAACCGGTTCCGCGTCCGCCGCCGGAACGAGCGTCGACGAGCGAACCGCTTCTTCCGCCGCCGGAACGAGCGTCGACCAAGCCGCCGCTCGCGCCGATTCCGTTTCCGCTTCCGCTAAAAACGCCGTCGAGCAAGCCGCCGCCGGTTTGCGTCGTCGCGTCGAGGTCGGGCGCGTTCGGGACGCCGACGTTCGTCTCGTTGAAACGGTTCGTTTCCTGAACGCGCCAAGCCGGTTCCGAACCGCAATAATATTGGACGAGCCAAGTCAACGCGTCGCGGGCTTTAGGCTCCGCCGCGAAGTCGAGCGCGACGACCGAAAACGCCTCCTCCGCCGCGAGCCAATTCCCGAGCTTCGCGAAGTTCCGCCCCGCTTGCGTCAAATAGTCGATCGCGAAATCGACGTCGGCGCCGCGCGTCTCGGTTCGCAGTTGCGCGAGCAAAAGTTCGCCGCTCTTCCTATTTTTCGCATTTTGACGCGTTAGCGCGTCGACGACGCCGAGTTTTTGCCGACGAAGCGCCGCTCGTTCGCTCAACGCGTCGAGTTGCCCGCTCAAACCGACTTGCGCCGCGCGTCGCGCTTCGCTCCCGCGAGGAATCGAAACGCCGCCGAAAAAGGTCGCGTTCGACGCGCCGCCGTCGGTCGCGGTCGAGGCGCCGAAAAGGGTTTGAAAGTTCGTCGTTTCGGCGATTTGAACGTCGGCGCCGAGGATTTCGCGAGCGTTTTTCGCGACTTCGCCGACCGGCCGTCCCAACGTTCCGCAAAAGTAAGACGCGTCTAATAAAACGTTCCCTTGTTTCTTCCCTTTGCAAGCGAGCGTCGCTTTCGAAACGCGCCAAGGTTCGAGACCGCAAGCGGTTAAGTGTTCCGGATAAGCGGTCGGGTCGGCGGCGGCTTGAATCGCGCCGGGGAGGGAGCGCCAAATCAGCGTTCGGAACGGGTCGCTCGGGCGGTCGTCGAGGCGGTTCGCGTCGGCGGAAAGCGCGCCGAGGAGCGCGGCGGTTCCTCGACCGGTCGTTAAGTCGACGTTCGACGCGGAAAAATTGGCGACGACTTCCGGCGCGTCGACGAGCGGGTCGGCGGTCAAAACGACGCTCGGGCGCCAAATCCGAATTTGCCGAACGAGGTATTCGCGGAAACGTTCGAGACCGTCGCCGTCGTTTTCGCGGTCGAAGCGCGCCAAAATTTGGTCGAGCGTCGCGCCGTTTTCCGCCGGGTCGAGCGAAAAGAGCCCGGCTTGCGTCGCGCCGGAGGCGCCGGTTTCGACGACCGCTTCGTTCAAGCGTTCGAGGAGCGGGATTTCGGCGCCGGTTTTTTCCGTTTCGTCGGAGCGAGCGGTCAAGCAAATTTCCGTCAAAAAGCCTTCGTCGCCGGCCAGTTGAACGAGCGCTTCGAACGGAACGTCGTCGGCGCGACCGAAAACGCCGAGAAGCGCGACGCGTCGGCCCCCGTCTCGTTGGCGCGTCCAAGTTCGTCCGCCGTCTTTCGTCGCGAGAATCGTTCCGAAATCGCCGACCGCCCAACCGTTTAAACGGTCGAGAAAAAAGAGTTTGCGAAGAGGAGCCCGCGTCTCGGTGCGCGACGCGGCCCAAGTCGCGCCGCCGTCGTCCGAGTAAAAAAAGAGCGTTCCGGGCGAACCGACCGCGCCGACGAAGCCGCCGAGCGCCGCGACCGATTTAAAGTCGAAATAACGGCCCGCGTCGTTCGGAAAGGCGCCGGGCGCGCGGGCCCAGTCGGCGCCGAAGTTGGCGGAACGCGTCGCGAGCCCGCTTTCGCCGACCGCCCAAACGGTTCCGGTCGCCGCGTCGAAAACGACGTCGTCGAGCCGCCGCGCGCCGAACGGGAGCGACTTTTTCGCCGCTTTTTCGCCGGAAACGGTTTGAAGCGCGCCGTCGGTCGAGACGCCGACGCCGAGTTTTTGCGCCGGGTCGAAAAGAACGGAACGCCAACCGCCGCGTCGAGCGCCCCCCTCCGCCGTCCAAGTTAAGCCGGTGTCGGAGCTGACGAAGAGCCCGGACGGGTAAAGCTCCGACGAGTCGCCGGCGACCCAAGCGGTTCCGGGGTCGAGAACGCGAACGTCGCGGAGAATCGGGAACGACGCGGTTTCGACGACGCCCCAAGTCGTTCCGCCGTCGATCGTTCGGAGCAAAACGCCGACGCCGACGCCGGTCGCCGGAACGACGCGCCCTCCGACGGCGAGTCCGAAATTCTCGTCGAAAAAGGAGACGGCGAAGAGGTTCGCGTCGGTCGGAACGTCGGCGAGGTTCCAAGTCGCGCCGCCGTCGACGGTCGTCCAAATTGTTCCGCGGTCGCCGACGGCCCAACCTTTCGTCGGCGAAACAAAGCAAACGTCGTTGAGGCGCGCGTCGTTTTTCATTTCCGGGAAGTCGCGATACGACGGGAGCGGCGGCGCGTACTGCGACGGGGCCGCGTCGACCGGGTAATAATCCTCCGCGTCTCCGAGCGACTCCGCCGGGTCGACGGCGTTCGGGTCGGACGGCGTTTCGACGTCGGCGTCGAGCGGCGGGACGTCGGGCGCGATATTGGAAAACTCGCCGTCGTCGGAAGTTGAGTCGGTCGACGCGTCGGGCGTCGGAACGCCGTTTTCGCGGGCGCGCTTGTCTTTCGCCTCTTTTTTGACGTCGTCGACGAAGAGCCGCCAACCTTGCGCGTCGACGCTCGACGGGAAAACGACGAACGCGGCGGCGAGAGCGGCGAAAATAACGGCGGAAATAAAACGGTGTAAACTGCGCATTTTGCCCGAATTGCTTATCTTGATAAAAACCGAAAAACAAGGGGGAAAAGTCGACGAAGAACGAGAGACGCGGCGACCGAAAAGCGCGAAAACGTCGCGTCGCGGCAAGAATAAGGTTTTCGTTTGGCGGCGTCAAGAGCGGTCGCGCGAGGGCGGCGACGTCGGCGCGAGAAAAGGGAGGGAAAGAGCGCGAAATTGCAAAAACGGCGAGAAAAAATTTCGGAGCGTGTTCCGTCGCGCAAAAAAAAACGGAAAACCCTTGCGAGCTTCCCGTTTTTGTTCGTTCGATGCGGTTCGCACCGTCGACGATTAGCGCATTCCGGGCCCGGCGCCGCGACCGGAGTTCATCGGACGCGGGGTCGCGTCGACTTCGCCTTCGAGCGCGAGTTCGAGGTTTTTGATCCCTTCGGCGGGAATCGTTTGGTCGAGGCCGGACGAGTTAATGTCGGCGTATTGATCGGGGAGTTCGCGAACGAGCGTTTGTTCCGGTTCCGGTTCGTCGGCGGCGTCCGGGTTTTCGCGGCGACGCTTAACCTCTTCGAGCGACAACCCGCCTTCGACGCGGTCTTTCGTAACGGTAACGTAATAATCGCCCGGGAAAACGCCGTCGCCGGGGTCGAGCGTCGTCATTTTGAATTTGCCGGACGCGTCGGTAACGGCTTGCGCGCTTCCTTTCGGGCGGGACGGGTCGTGTTTTTTCGGGGCGAACATAACCGTCGCGCCGGAAACCGGCTCGCCGTTCAACGTAACGACGCCCTCGACCGGAACGAGTCCTTTGATTCGCGCTTTCGAGCAGCCGACGAGACCGGCGCCGACGAGCGAACAACAAAGCGCCGCGACGAGCGCCAACGCGAGTTTTTTCATTTTTCTCTCCTTATTTCTTTAGCGTTGCGATTGCGTAACGCGCCGTTAAAGCGTTTCGGTTTCGCCGGCGTTCATCGTTCCAAGAGCGCCCCAAACGCCGAACGGCGACTTGCCGGTCGCGTAACCCCAATATTTGTACCAACCGGCGAGGCCGCTTGTTCCGGGGGTTTCGCAGGAGATCGTGTCGCTAATGAAGCGGACGGAACCGTCGCACATCGCGGCGTTGACTCCGCCGCTGTGGTTGCTGGTCGGCGGAACGTAAACGGGTTGCGTGAAGGTCGCGTTCCCGGCGCAACTCGGCGAATTCGGCGGCAAAATCGTTTGGAACATCGCGTTATTGTTCGTATAATAATAAGCGTTTTCGCCGCTTCCGCCGACGGTCGCGACGCCCTCGGCGTATTCGTTCCCGTTCCCGCGTTTCGCAAGGCAGGCGTTCGGGAGAATCGACCAAGCGCTGGAGTTGTTCGCGAAGCCGCCCTTAATCGAGCGTTTTTCGGAACCGAATTCGTTCGGGCTGGCGACGCGTTCGCTCAGCGCGACGGTGTTGCTCGTGCCGTCGGTGATCGCGCTCATCGTAAAGCTCCCGCCGCCCCAGTCGGTGTCTTTGTATTCGTCGGAGCGTTGACGCAAACCGAACGGCGAGCGCGTGTTCCCCCAAACGCCGTAACCGCCCGCGATATAGTCGGCTTTGCTGAAGCAGTAGTTGATCGGCGACGGTTTATCGTCGCTAGCGGAACCGGCGGCGCCGTCCGACGGGCAGAGGAACGCGGTCAGGATACCGTTCCAACGTTCGTCGCCGCGGTACGGGTCGTAATCTTGAACGTTGTCCGACGGCGCGTAAATGGCGTCGTAGCGGGCCGACTGTTCGATGAAGGGGAGCATGCTCGCGACCGGCGTTTGGTTGTCGTTGAGCCCGAACCCGAAACCGGGGAGCTTGCCGTGCGCGTCGTTGTAGTTTTGGATCGCCAAAGCGAGCTGTTTCAGGTTGTTCGTGCATTGCATCCGACGCGCGGCTTCGCGGGCCGCCTGCACCGCCGGGAGAAGGAGACCGATCAAAATACCGATGATGGCGATGACGACCAAAAGTTCGACGAGCGTAAAACCGCCGAGACGAAATTTTTTACGCGACATAAAACGACCTCGACTAAAAAAAATAAAAATCGGTGAAACGCGTCGAAGTCGAACGGGGGTTCCGACGCGAATAGAAACAAACGAAATCGATTTCGATTTCTCGTTTTTGATTTTAACCGGCGCGGCGTCGCAAGTCAAACGTTTTTACAAGAAAACGACGATAAAAAAATTTTTTTTGGGGCCGGAGCGCAAAAATAACGATTGCGCCGAAAAAACAGGGAAAAGGTTAGAAGAGTCTAAGAACTTGGACGCTCGAAGAAGCGCGTTCGGCGAAGCGCCGATTTCTAAGAAACGCAAAAAAAACGGAAAGCCCTTTCGAGCTTCCCGTTTTCTATTCGGTCGATTCAAGCGACGCCCGCGAACTTCCGTTCGACGTTCGCCTCGGAATTAGAATTGTTGCGGCATAGCCTCGGCGCCCATTTGGACTTCCGAACCCGGCGCTTGCGCGACGGCGTGCAGGTGGTCTTTGTCGATGTAAATGACTTCTTGCGCGTCTTTTTTCTCGATCGTGTAAGGAATCGGCCAACCGACGCGAACGTTTTGTTCAAAGTAGACCGTGCATTTGTAGTGGACGTGGTGAACTTGCACCGGGCCGACCATCGGGAAGAAGCGCGGCGGGTCGACGTAATCGGCGATCAGTTCTTTCTTAATCTTGACGTTGTTGCGATAGCGCGTTTCGAGGAACGGAACGCCGCCGTTGTTCGGCTTCGCTTTTTCGAGGAGGCGGATCACTTCGTCGTCGGACGGAGCGTCCAAACCTTCCGGAACGCCGTCGACGATCGGCGGGAGAACCGGAACTTGGCCGTAACGATCCTTCTCGAAGGCCATATCTTCGTAAGCGCCTTGGAAATACGGACTAACCGGAACCGGAACGCCGAAGATACCGAGCGAAAAACCGCCGAGTCCGAAGCAGCCGCTCGCGATCGCCGCCGCGAACAACGTCATGCACGCGGCGATTCTCAAATTCATCTTTTTCATCTTTAACTTCCTTGACGAATGATTTTCAAGAATGAGCATCTTGTTCTTGTTTTTCGCGTCGACCGCCGTCGAACGAGCGAGTCGCCGCGTCGACGCCGGAAACGACGTCGACCTTAACAGTTCCTGATTCCGCTTGTTTTCATCGCGGAACGTTTGCGCGTTCCGCCCGAAATCGACCGAATGCTTTCGACGAATGAAACGGTTCGTTCAGGAGCGTCCGCCAAAATTACTTGGCGCAGAGCCCGACCGGCAATCCCTGCCGGGGAGGGCTTCCGTTTGGCATAGTATCGTACTTTTTCCCCGCGCGACTTGCGGCTTTTTTCGGTTATAGAGATTAATTATCGAAAATTTCTTCGCAATTTCTCTAAAACGGGCCGCGACGCTTGGTTTTCTCCGCTCGTTGTGGAATAATAACGATAAATCGATTTCGACGGCGCGCGAAGTCGGGGCGGGCCCGACGGCGGCGCTCGACGCTCTTCACAACGCGGAAAAAACGACGATGAAATTTCGGACGGTCTTGCTTACCCTGCTTATCGGTAATCGAACGGCGGCGAGTTTACTTTTTTTCGGACTCTTTTTCGGGATTTTTGTCGCGCAAAACGTCGGCGTCGTCGCGGACGAAAAAGGGGCGCTCGGCGACCCGAAAAACGCTCTCTATAGTAATAATGACAAAACGCGAGAAAACGCGTCGGAATCGTTCGGCGTCGTCGAGACGATCGTTTCGGCGGAGAACGTCGAGGACGGCGCGTTAGGACGGACGACCGAACCGCTTCCGTTGGGGCGTCGAGCGTTCGAGCGCGTCGCGGAGGAGGAAGAGGAGCGCCGCCGGGCCGCGTCGCGAACTTCGACGTTCGAAACGGACGCCGTCCCGACCGCCGCCGCGCCGTTTGCGCCGTCTTCGCGACCGGAAACGCCGTTCGCGTCGGAGGGGCGGAGCGAAGAGCCGCGCGTCGTTCGACAAAACGCTTACTCCGGGGCGGTCGTTTTTTACGAGCTTTCGAACGGTTTGCGCGTTTTGCTGAAAAAAACGACCGAACGTCGCGTCGGAATTCGCGTCGTTTTGCGGGACGCCGGAACGTTGGGCGAGCGCGAGGCGGCGGGAAGCGGAATCGCCGCGACGACCGCTTCGCTCGTCGTCGAGAGCGCGAACGAGATTCTGCGGAGCGGCGCGGCGGACGATTGCGGGGCTCGGCTGCGTTCGCGGGTCGGACGCGAGGGAACCGTTTTGGCGGTCGACGTCGCGGCGGAGCGGTTCGAGACGGCGCTGGCGGCGACGACGGACGCGCTTTGGCGTTCGACGTTCGACGAAGAGCAAGTCGAGCGGAGCGTTCGAGCGGCGCGTCGGCGAATCGAGGCGGCGGCGGACGACCGCGAACGGCTCGTCGAGAATTTGACGGCGGAAACGGTTTATGTCGCGTCGCCGTTGCGGGAACCGCTCGACGGACGGCTCGACCGTTTGGAGACGACGACGGCGGACGACGTTCGAGCGTTTTACGCGTCTCGGTTCGCGCCGAATCGAACGATTCTCGCGATCGCCGGGCCGTTCGACCCGAAGACGGCGTTGGCGGCGGTTTTGACGCGTTGTCGCGGCGTTCGTCGGGGCGCGCCGTTCGGAACGGAACCGCCGACGGAACCGCGTCAAACGGGAGGGCGCGACGCGTTCGTCGAAGCGGCGGGAACGACGGCGACGCTCGTTCTCGCTTGGCCGACGGTCGAGCGGAGCGACCCGGACGCGGCGGCGTTCGCGACGTTGGCGGCGATTTTGACCGGCGGAGCGAACGGACGGTTGACGCGGAAAGTCGTCGACGGCGAGATTCCGGCGCTCGACGTCGCGGCGCGTTCGCGGCTTCCGTTCGGCGTTCGCGGTTTTTTCGAGATTCGGGCGAGCGTCGCGGCGGAGAATTGGCCGGTCGTCGAAGCGGCGATTCGGGCCGAGTTGCGGCGATTGGGGGAAAACGGGCCGTCCGAAGCGGAGACGACGGCGGCGAAGAAACGACTTGAAACGGAACGAGCGGCGCGCGAACGCGACCCGGTCGCGGCGTTGGAAGCGCGAGCGGAGGCGTTGGCGGCGACCGGCGACCCCGATTTTGAAGCGCGTTGGGCGGAGGCGATTCGCCGAGTCGACGCGGAGGCGGTCGGACGCGTCGTTCGGGAGAGGTTGGGGGACGTCTTTTGCCGCATCGCGGTTTTGCCGAAGGGGACGGCGCCGCGTTTGGTCGTTCCGGAGCGTTTCGAACCGGCTCCGCTCCTCTTGACGACGCGGGCGTTTCCGAACGGTTTGCGCGTCGTCGCGCTCGATTCGGCGGACGAGCGGCTGATCGACGTTCGTTTCGTCGCGTTGGCGGGAGCGCTGGTCGAGACGCCGGAGACGGTCGGGCTGACGGCGTTGCTGGCGGAAACGCTCGACAAGGGGTCGAAGCGGTTTTCGCGTTCCGACGTCGCGCGTTTTTTCGATTCGATCGGAGCGCGGTTCGAGGTCGAGGTCGGGCGCGACGTTATTTCGTTCGGCGCGACCGTCTTGAAGGAGGATTTCGACGAGGCGTTCGAAATTTTGCTCGACGCGGCGACGAACCCGCTTTGGGACGAAGAAGAATTTGAGCGAGCGAAAACGCGGCGTTTGGCCGCTCTTGCGCGGCGAGCGGAGAGCGTCGACGAAACGCTCGACGAGCTTTTCGCGCGGGCGGTTCCGAGAGAATCGGCGTTTTCGAACGACTCGGCGGCGACGGCGGCGGCGATCGCGGCGGCGACGCTCGACGATTTGCGCGCGTTTAGAGAGCAAATTTTTTCGCCGCAAAATTTAATCGTCGGCGTCGACGGCCCGCTCGAAGGAACGACGGCGACGAACGCGGCGTTCGCCCGTTTGGAAGCGATTCCGACGAATCCGAATTTCCGCCCGATTAACTTCGATCGTCCGAACGAACCGACGCAACCGATTCGGCGTTTCAAGTTGGCGCGCGGAGCGAACGTCGGAGCCGCGCTCCTCGCCGCCCCGATTCCCGCCGCCTCCGAGCGCGCCGACTGCGCCGCGTTGACCGTCTTGCAAGCGATTTGGGAGGGCGCGGACGGCGACGACGGGCGGTTGGCCGAACGGTTCGAGCAAAATTTCGACGGCGACTGCGAATTTCGCGTCGAGTTATCGCCGGGCCCGGCGCCGAGTTATATGACGATTCGATGGACGACGGCGCCGGAAAACCTCCCGGAAGCGTCGCGCCGCGTTTTAGGAACGATCAACGAGGCGTTAAAATCGTCAATATCGAAAGAAGTGTGCGAGCGAGCAAAAAGACAAATTATTTTGCGGAGAAAAGGACGATACGTCGGTTTAAAAGAGCGAACGACGCGGTTGATTCTCGACGAATTTTATCGCGTCGCTCCGAAGACGCCGCCGGCCGAGCGCGAACGAGAATTCGAGGAGGCGATCCTGCGAACGACCGTCGACGACGTCGCCCGCGTCGCGCGCAAGTATTGGGGACGCGACCGCGCGATTTGGGCGATCGTTTCGCCTCTTCCGTTTCCCGGCGCGAGTTCCGAAAACGAAACGGACGCCGCGACGACGGCGGCGCAAGAATAACGCCGTTAAAAATAAAGGAAGAGCGCGTCGGAAGGAAACGGCGTTTTTTACCGCCGTTCTTCTTACCGCGACTTCCAAAAAACGCAATTTTCGACGAACAAGCGACCGATAATGGCAAACGTCGAATAAACGAAATAGAACGACGGCCGTTAAAACCGTTAGAATCGCGATAATCGTTTGCGCGGCGCGTAAAAAAATGAGTTTTGACAAAAAAAATAACGAAACGTCTTGAAAAAATTAGAAAATTGCGTTAAAATAGTCAAAACAGTAAAGACGGGAGTTTTACGCCGTCTGGGCGTTTGAAGGAAAACGTTTGGATTTTCGCGCTAAACAACGTCGAAAAAAGACGCGGTTGGAAATAAACGTTAGAACGGCGAGAGCGAAAACGAACGCGTCGCAATTTGCGGCGGCGTGAACGGCGAAGACAGCGTCGAACGCGCCGTCGTAAGGTTTAAGATTTTGGCCCGGCGACCAATTGTTCCGAAGAGAACGATTATGTCGCGTCGAAAATAAAATAACTTTCCGATTTAGTCAAAACGCCGCTTGAAGTTTTGCGCAAGCGGGTATATACTTAAATCGTAGAGACGCGACTTTAAAATAAGCGCTTTGCGTAAAATAAAAAAAATACGGAAAATACTTAAATTATTAGAGACCGAAGGTCGATAATAACAACGTGTGATGTAAAAGGCGAAAGCCAAAAAACTAAACAACCCGATTTTAGGAGATTTTTACAGATGAAGACTCGTATCCTTCTTTCTGTCGTCCTCGCTCTCGCTACCGCGAACGTTTTCGCTCAAGAAGAAGCCGCCGCTCCGGCCCCGTGCGCTCCGGTTCCGGCTCCGTGCGCTCCGGCTTGCGACGTCGCCCCGTGCGCTCCGACCTGCGACGCGACCTGCGCGACGATCACCGTTCCGTGCATTCGTCCGTGCGTCGCGCTGAAATCCGCCGTCGCCAACGCCGTTTGCGCCGTCAAAACCGCGAAAGCCAACCTCGCCGCGAAACTCGCGTGCTGCAAACCGGTTTGCGCCGTCGAATGCGCTCCGTGCGCTCCGGCTTGCGAAGCCGCTCCGGCTCCGTGCGCTCCGGCCAAATGCGAAGCCGCTCCGGCTCCGTGCGCCCCGGCGAAAGCCGAATGCGCTCCGTGCGCTCCGGTCTGCAAGAAGCCCTGCTTCGTCAAGAAATTCCGTTGCCTGAAGGTTCGCTTCTGCAAACCGGTTTGCGCTCCGGCTTGCGAAGCCGCTCCGGCTCCGTGCGCTCCGTGCGCTCCGGCTCCGTGCGCCCCGGCGTGCTAATGATCGCGAGATCAAATTCGACGGCGAGCGTCGGGACTCTGTGAGTTCGAGCGTTAAACGCGCCGACGTTCGCTTCTGAATTAGTAAAACGCAAGACGTTTTTCGCGTCTTGCGTTTTTTATTTCTTGGAAAGCGGCGCGGGCGGCGAACGAACGGCCAGCTAAGAAGAGAAGCGGAGCGGAGACAAACGGAGCGTCGGGACGAAAACGCGTTCGCCGGAAATCGAGCGAAAACGGGAAGGCGTTCGTCGCGTCGCGAGTCGAGCGAAAACGGGAAGGCGTTCGCCGCGTCGCGAGTCGAGCGAAAACGGGAAGGCGTTCGTCGCGTCGCGAGTCGAGCGAAAACGGGAAGGCGTTCGTCGCGTCGCGAGTCGAGCGAAAACGGGAAGGCGTTCGCCGCGTCGCGAGTCGAGCGAAAACGGGAAGGCGTTCGCCGCGTCGCGAGTCGAGCGAGGCGACGCGGAAAATCAACCGACGAGTTCGCGGATTTTAACGACCGTTCGCAGGAGCGCGGGCGTCTCGTCGAGCGGAATCATATTCGGGCCGTCGCAAGGGGACGCGTCCGGATCGAAATGCGTTTCGAGAAAGAGCGCGTCGACGCCGACCGCCGCCGCCGCTCGAGCGAGCGCGCCGACGAATTCGCGTTGGCCTCCGGAGACGCCGTCCGCCGCGCTCGGTTCTTGAACGCTGTGCGTCGCGTCGAAAACGACCGGAGCGCCGGTTTGCCGCATAATCGGGAGGGAACGGAAGTCGTTGACGAGCGCGCCGTATCCGAAAAACGTTCCGCGTTCGCCGAGCAGGACGTCCGAACAGCCGAACGCTTCGAGCTTCGCGACGACGCGGCGCATATCTCGCGGCGCCATAAACTGACCTTTTTTGACGTGAACAGGCTTGCCCGTTTTCGCGGCGGCGGCGAGAAGATCGGTTTGGCGCGAAAGAAACGCCGGTATTTGCAACAAGTCGACGACTTCCGCGACCGGCGCCGCCTGCGTCGTTTCGTGAATATCGGTCGTCGTCGGGAGACCGGTTTTTTCGCGAATTTCGGCGAGGAGTCGGAGGCCTTCGTCGAGCCCGAGTCCGCGAAACGACCCGACGCTCGTGCGGTTCGCTTTGTCGAACGAGCCTTTGAAAACGAGTTGGAGCGGAACGCCGTCGGCGGCGAGGGCGTCGACGATTTCGCGAAGGCGCGTCGCGATTTGCGGCGACGTTTCGCGTTCGAGAACGCAAGGGCCGGCGATCAAGAGGAGAGGTTCGCCGCGACCGCAACGATAAGGGCCGATTTTAACCGGATTGTTGAGCGTCATTGTGAGCCTTAACGGGAGGTGCGTCGGTTCGAGGGCGGAAGCGACGAGTCGACGCGTTAAAATGGGGAAACGGGGAAACGGTTAATGCGTCGCCGATTGGGTTCCTTCCGGCGAAACGGCGATCGGCGCGTCGTCCGGAAGCGGGCGTAACGCTAATTGATAACCGGAGGAAAAAACGAATTTTTTAACGTCGCGAAGATATTCGAACGAATCGCGGTAAACGAAAACGGTGATCGTCGTGTCGTCGCGGACGTATTTTAAAAGTTTTTCGCGAAAAACGGAATTCGGGTTCGATAACGCTTCGTCGACCGGTTCGCCGAGTTCGTCGCCGGACGGAACGCATTCGCCGTAACGGAAATTCGCCGAATAAACGATTTCGTCGCCGGAGCGTCGTTTTTCTAAGTCGACGAAAAAGTGAAACGAATATCCTTCCGACGGGCCAAATTTGTCTTCGAGCGTTTTATTTTCAAAATCGCCGCGAAAGTTTTTAAAGTAAAGTCGGAGGCGTTCTTGAAACTCGTTGAGCGGAACGTGCGAAATGCGACCGTTTTTGAGACGAAAAAAGCCTTCGCGACCGTCGACCGGGCGGGAGATCGGCGTCGGAATGTTTTCGAGAACGGACGCTTGCGGACGAGCGGCGGCGAGCGCGTCTTTTTCTTGGCGCAGGTCGTCGCGTTTTTTTTCTTTTTCGAAAATTTCGCTTTTGAGGTCGAACGCGATTTTATCGGCTTCGGAGCGTCGGCGCGACTCGCGTTCGATTTCGGCGTCGATTTCGGCGAGCGCTTGAAAAACGGCGCGATATTCTCTTTCCGCGGCGTCGGCTTGGCGTTCGACGTCGAGCGTTCGCGCGTTGAGGTCTTCCGTTTCGTTTTGGAGGCGAACGACGTTTTGGCGCGTCTCGGCAAGCGTTTTTGCGGCGGCGACGTAGGCGTCGGCTTCGGCGTTCCGCGAAGGAACCGACTCGGAGGCTTTTTCGAGCGCGGCGTCGGCGGCGACGTTGCGAGCGCGCGTTCCGGCGATCATAACGAGGATGATGAGGACGCCGACGAGGTTCGAAACAACGTCGAGGAACGAGTCCTGACCGTCGCCGCCGATTTCTTCGACGGTTCGCGGGCGGCGGCGGTAAAATTGGCGGCGGCGTTTTTTCATCGGAATTTGGGCGGTTTGCGCAAACGGGCGACAACGGGAAAAATAGGGGGCGAAGCGACGGCGCTTCGTCTTGCGGACGATACCAAAAAAGTTGCGTCGGCGCAAGGGGGAATCGCGTTTTGGCGTCGATTTTAACGCGGCGAAACGCAAAACTTTGGAATTTTGCGGCGATTTCGCGGGCGGTCGCTTTTTTTTCGGCGTTCGATTCGGTATAATGAACGGCGAGCGCCGATTTGAGCGCGTCGAACGTCAAGAAGAGGGAAGGTTGAGGAAGGTTGAGATGAACAAGAATGAGTCGTTGATTTTGAGTCGTCGGGCGTTTTGCGTCGGTTGCGTCGCCGGAGCGTTGGGCGTCGGAAGTTTGGGCGTCGGAAGTTGGAACGTCGGAGCGTCGGCGTTCGCCGGGGAAGGAAGCGCGGGAACGGGGGCGAACGCGCGACCGCTCAAGAGCGCCGCCGAGTTGGTCGACGTTTTGCGCGCGAAATTCGGAAAACCGTTCGAGATTCCGGCTCGAACCGGACTCGACGTTCTCGGCGCGGAGCAAAAGAAACCGCGCGCCGTTATTTTTAAGGCCGACTCCGACTGGAACGACCCGGCGTCGATTCGTTGGTATTGGAGCGCGGCGGAGGCGCCGGAAGTCGCGCCGGAACATCGCGGTTGGTTCAACAACGTTAGCGAATGCAAACCGGCTTACGGCGACCGTTGCGTTTTGATCGCCGCGTCCGGGGGCGGGGTCGCGCTCGTTCGGGTCGCGGACAAGGCGACGCTTTTTTACGGACTGATCGGCGGAAATCCGCACTCGGCGGCGGTTTTGCCGGACGGGAACGTCGTCGCGATCTCGAGTACCGGCGCGCGAATCAAGCTCTTCGCTCTTCCGGAAGCGGCGAGCGGGCCGAACGCTCCGAGCGCGACGGGGCCGACTCCGGTCGCGGCGGAGTACGAGCTTAAGGGCGGACACGGCCTCGTTTGGGACGCGAAACGCCGCGTTCTTTGGGCGTTGGGGAGCGCCGAAATCGTCGAATTCGAGTACGTCGGAACAAAGGAAAAGCCGGAATTGAAGGAAATTTGGCGCGCGAAACTGCCGGGCCTCGCTCGCGGCGGACACGACCTTTACGCGGCGCCGGGGTTCGACGCGTTGGTTTCGACCGGAGCGGGCGTCGCCGTCTTCGACCCGGTAAAGCGCGAGTTTTTCGACGTTTACGAACGGGTCGCGCCGAATCGACACGGCGTTAAAAGCGTTTCGCTGACGCCGAACGGGAGCTTGCCGATGATTTTGCTTCCGGTCGAAGAGTGGTGGACGCCGTCGCCGACTTGGGGAAGCGACGCCGAACCGCCGGTCGGAACGCTCGACGGCGCAAGGTTTTACAAGGCGCGCTGGTTCGTCGCGGACGAGTTTAGCGAAATCGGCGACGGGAAGGATTGGAGAAAATAAAGAGAATGGGAAAAATAGCGGAAACGGTTCAAGAGGGAGCGGAAACGGTTCAAACGACGGGAGCGAAACGCCGGCGGAAACGCGTCGCGGTCGTTTTGGGCGTCGCGGCGATAACGTTGTTCGCAATTTTTAACGTCGGCGTTCGGACGATCGCGCCGCGTATGCTGTTTCATCCGAACGACGACCCGGGAGCGCGGGCGGAGTTGACGCGAATCGCGGAGGCGACCGGAAACGTCGCGCCGATGCGAACGACGCTTCCCGACGGAACCGAAATTTTCGGCTGGGCGGCGCTTGCCGAAGGGAAAAGCGCGGATTCGCTAAACGACGCAAGTTCGCCAATTTCTCGCGCCGCGGAGAAGGAACCTCCGGTCGTCCTTTATTTCGAGGGGAACGGCGGCAATTCGGCGGCGCGAACGCGCGACGTCGTTCGGAAACCGGGCCCGCTCGCCGGATTCGACTTCGTTTGTTGCGATTATCCGGGATACGGCGAGAGCGGCGGCGAACCGTCGGAGCGGTCGCTTAAAACGTTTGGATTGGCCGCTTACGATGCGACCGCTAAAGCGTTTCCGGGGCGGCGAATCGTCGTTTTCGGATTCAGTTTGGGAACCGGCGTCGCCTCTTACGTCGCGTCGGAGCGGCCCGTCGTCGGATTGATTTTGGCGGCGCCTTACGCGGACGGGTTCGACCTTTTTAACAACTTCGCGCCGATTTTTTACGGCCCGACGCGGTTGGCGGTTCCTTATCGAATGGAGGCGGTTAAGTTCGCCGAAAAGGTCGACGTCCGCCCGTTGATTTTGGCGACTCGACCCGACGCGCTCGTTCCGTTCGAGAGTTCCGAGCGATTGGCGAAGGCGTTTCGCGCCGGCGCCGAGTTCGTCGCGCAGGACGACGTCGAGCATCATTGGGTTTGGTCGACCGAAATCGCGGGCGCGGCGATCGCCGAGTATCTGCGTTCGCTGGCGTCGCCGGAATCGACCGCGACGGTTGCCGACGAAACGCGCTGAAACGAAATCGCCGAAACGAAAAAAAACGCCGTTCGAGCGGGAAAACTCGAACGGCGTTTGCGTTTTTAAGTCGAAACGCGAAGCGCGTTTGCGAACCGCGTCAAGGAATGATCGCCGCGGCGCCGACGACGGCTCCGGCTTGAATCAAACCGCCGCGCAACGAAATCGGAATCGGGTTCAACATATTCGGCGCGCAGTCGCCCGGGCGGTAATGGCCGAGGTCGTAAATGCATTCGTTCGGCGGATAGACGCCCATCAAGTACGGCAAAATCGGAATCGTCAGCCAAAAACGAGCGCGCGCGGTGAACGGAACCAAGAGCGGATGGCAATAATGCCCGTGTCGCTCGAGTTGAACGTCTTCAAAGTAAAGCGGCTTGTAACACAACGACGACGCTTTCCAGGTGAACTCGATCGGCGTCGGCGCCTTGCGGACGTAATCTTCGTCCGGAAGCGGGCAACGTTCCGGGAAGAGCCCCGGTTTCGGGACGATTTTATACGGGACGTCCAAAATCGACGGCATATCGTTCGGGTCGGGGCACTCGTCGACGTAAGGCGCGTCGTTTCCGCCGAGCGGATTCGCGAGTTGAGCGGTCGCGTCGGCGGTCGGCGCGGCGGCGTATTGCGTTTGGCGAATCGGCGACGGTTTGACGCTTTGGAAGGTCGCGCTCGTTTGACGAATCGGCGATTTTTCGGCGCTCGGCTTAACCGCTTGAACGGCGGACGCTTGCGCGACGCTCGACTTAACCGGTTGCGCGACGGTCGCTTGCGGCGCGACGCTCGGACGAGCGAAGCGCGCTCCGTCGGTTTGCGTCGCGACGGTCGAATCGTCGCCGGCAAGGAAGCGCGTTAAACGGGCGTCGAAATTTTCCGCCTCCGCCGGCGGCGCGAACTGTTGAGCGAACGCGGCGCCGCTCAAAACCGCGACGGCGCAACAAGACGAAACGAGCGAACGCGAAATCGTTCGCGCTCGACCGAAAAGTCGACGAAATTCCATTGGGTGCCTCCCTGCTTTAACGACAAGAGCCTTTTCATCCTTGAAAAGACGGTAATTTTTTGCGAAAAGCGACGTTTGCCGCGCCCTTGTTCCTCTTGAACGGCGACGCGGAACGTCAAAACGCCCGACGCCGGTTAAAACGTCGAACGTTCGGCGGTCGAAACCGCCTCCCGATTTTTGGCTTCGACGGCGCGGCGAGTTCGGGTCGACTCGCCGCGCTCCGTTCGATTGGGACAACGCGTTTTTAACGTCGCTTAAATTAACGACTTAGAAACAGTCGCCGCCGCTGTAGTTCGGCGCTTCGTGCGTGATCGCGACGTCGTGCGGGTGGTTTTCGCGCACCGTCGCGGCCGAAATGCGAATGAATTTCGCCTTTTGGCGCAAGTCTTCGATCGTTTCGGCGCCGCAGTACCCCATCCCGGCGCGAATCCCGCCGACGAGTTGGTAAACGTAAGCGCTGAGCGCGCCGCGGTAAGGAACGCGCCCTTCGACGCCCTCCGGAACCAACTTGCCGACGACTTGCCCCTTTTGGAAGTAACGGTCGCTCGAGCCGCGCTGCATCGCGCCGATCGACCCCATCCCGCGGTAAAGTTTGAACGTGCGGCCTTGGTAAAGCACCGTTTCGCCCGGCGCTTCGTCGAGCCCGGCGAAGAGGCTGCCCAGCATAACGGCGCGCGCGCCCGCGGCCAACGCTTTCACAATGTCGCCGGAGAAGCGGATACCGCCGTCGGCGATCACCGTAACGTCGGCGTCTTGCGCGACTTTAGCGGCGCGGCTGATCGCGGTGATCTGCGGAACGCCGACGCCGGAAACGACGCGGGTCGTGCAGATCGAACCGGGGCCGATGCCGACTTTGACCGCGTCGGCGCCCGCGTCGATCAACGCTTTGCACCCTTCGGCGGTCGCGACGTTGCCGGCGATCACGTCGACGTCCCAACGCTTCTTCACGTTGCGAATCGTTTCGACGACGTTCAGCGAATGGCCGTGCGCGCTGTCGATGACGATGAAGTCCGCCCCTTCGGCGACCAAACGCTCGACGCGTTCGTAGTCGTGAACGCCCGCGGCGGCGCCGACGCGGAGTCGACCTTCTTCGTCCTTGCAGGAGTTCGGGTAGCGGCGCATCATATCGACGTCGCGAATCGTGATGAGCCCGGTCAATTTATTATTATCGTCCACAAGGAGGAGTTTCTCCACCTTATTTTCCATCAAAATTTTCTCGGCTTGCTCGAGCGTGACGTGTCCGCGCGCTTTGACGAGGTTTTCGCTCGTCATCACTTCGGACACCGGGAGTTCCCAATTGTCGAGGAAGCGGAGGTCGCGTTTCGTAACGACGCCGATGAGTTCCTTGTCCGGGCCGACGACCGGGACGCCGGAAACGTTGTGGACTTCCATCAGTTCGCGAACGGCGCGAACGTTGGCGCTCGGGCCGACGGTCGCCGGGTTGCGAATGACGCCGTTGGCCGAGCGTTTGACCTGCGCGACTTCTTCCGCTTGAACGTCGATCGGAAGGTTTTTGTGGATAACGCCGACGCCGCCCTCTTGCGCGAGCGCGATCGCCAAACGGCTCTCGGTAACGGTGTCCATCGGCGCGCTAATCAGCGGAATATTAAGCGTTACGCGCTTCGTCAGCCGGGTTTTTACGTCGACTTCGGACGGAACGGTCGTACTGTATTGCGGTTCCAAGAGAACGTCGTCGAACGTTACGCCGATTTCTTTCAAATCGTCCGCGTTAAGCATTGTTTCCCTCTTCTTGTCTTCTGGTTCGTTGCCCGCTCGTCGCGAAACGGCGGTTTGGCGTCGCGCCTCGGAAAATCGTCCTCGACGTCGGCGGTTAAACGTCGCCGTCGCGGAGGGTCGGGGGAGGCGGCGGAACACGTCCCCCGTTTAAACTTCCGATTATACGCGTCTTCCCGCTTTTTGCAAGCGACCCCTAAGGCGCGAACGCCCGGTTTTTCCCCTTTTCGTTCTTTTTTTTCAATTTTTTTCGTCGCGTCGCGACGGCGGAGGGGAGCGCGGAGGACGCCGCGTTTTTTCCCGGTATTTCTTGACGGCGACGTCGGCGTCAATCGTTCAGGAGCGCGACGGCCAAACGGTACGAAACGACGGTCAAATAGGTCGAAACGGCGCTTCGGAACGCGAACTCGCGCAGGAGTTGGTAGTCGTTGTAGCGGAACGAGCGAAAAATCGCTTCGCAAAGCTCGATTTTCTCCTCTTCCGAGAGCGCGACGCGGCGAAACTCCGCGACCCGTTCGACGACGCGGAGCGTCTGTTCGGCGAAACGGTCGACGAAGTCTTCCCAAGCGAATTTTTTGTGTTTCAAACAAGCGCGAACGAGCGCGTAATCGAATTCCAAAATCGAAGGCGTCATATCGTTAAACTTTGCGCGTTTTCTCTAACGTTGTGTTTTCGTTGATTCGACAAGGGCGGCGGAATGTGCGGAACGCGTCGCTTTTACCAACGGAGCGACAGCCCGACCGAGTTGTAAACGTCGTCGACGTATTCGTTGAGCAAAACGTCGGCGTGATAAAAAACGAGGAAGGCGGGAATCGGCGCCCAGTCGAGCCCGAGCCCGACGAGGCCCCAGTCGCGACCGAGCGAGTTGCCGTAAATCGGGAACTCCGTCGTCGGCAGGCCCGCGAACGAGACGTTCGTTTCGCCGAACATCGGGTCGAGGAACTCGTGAATGTAAGCGCCGCGAGCGCCGATTCGAACGTGTTGGTCGCCGGGGTACATATCGAGGAAAAGGCGCGCGCCGACGATTCCGCGGAGGCTGTGATAGTTCGTCGAACCGGAACGGAGCGCGTAACCGGAGCCGCTTGTCGACGTTTCCTCGAACGCTTCGCGGTAAAGGAAGTTGTAATCGATCGCGACGAACGGCGAGAAGACGAACGGTTGGAGCGCGAAATTGGCGCCGCGTTCGTAAGTCGCTCCGGCGTTGAAGCCGTCGTACTTGGCCGCCAACGAATCGCGAACGCCGAGAACGTCGATTTGGCGCGTCGCGTCGTAACGGTCGTAACCGCCGCGAATCGTGTAAATGTTGTAGACCGCTTCGTCGCCGAATTGATGGTAAAGCCCGATCAGGTGGTTTTGCGTTTCGAGCTTGCCGAATCCGGCGACGGCGTCGTTCTTCATTTCGTTGTTTTGGTACCCGTAAAACGCGCCGAAGCGGCAGTCGCAGGAACCGAAGAGGTCGAGCCCGGTTAGGAAGCCGATTTGGTCGCCGTCGTAGGGGTTGGCGCCTTTGCGTTCCTTCGCGTCGACGGAGCCGCCGAGCGCCGCGAACCAAGCGGAGTAAATGAGGGTGCCGGGGTCGCCGTATTGCGCTTGGCCGCGAAGGGTCGAAAGGGTCGAATATTGGCGACGCCCGAGCGGGGCGGTTGGGTAGCCGCCGTCGACCGCGCCGGGAACGACGCCGTTTTCGTAACCGCCTTCGATTTGCGTTCCGTAACCGGTTTCGTAAATCGGCGCGACGCCGGAGCCGTAAGGGTCGGTTCCGGTTTCGTATTGGTAAAGGCCGTTCGTATCGAAGTAGCCGCCCGCCGCTCCGCCTTGATAAGGGGCGCCCGCTTCGTAATTCATCGGAGCGACCGAACTCGCGCCGCCGCCGTAAGCGACCAACGAATTCGAGCGGAGTCGGTCGAGAAGCGTTTGCGTCGTCGTCAAGTTGTTGAGGTAAGCGAAACCGACCGTCGACGCGTGAATTTCGCCGGTAAGTTGCGAGTAAGGAACGGCGTTTTGGTTCTTTTCGAGCTTGTCGAGGAAAGCGCGTTCGGACGCCGAGTAATTCCCGGACGCGATCTTTTTATCGAGCGCGGCGCCGAGCGAGCGTTCGTTCGGCGTTTTCGCGACGCTTGCGAACGTCGGCGAATCTTCGAGCGCGAGGACGAGCTTTTCGGCGTTCGACGCGTTCAAGTCGACGACGTAACGCTTGCCGAGAACGTTGTCGACGACGGAAAGCGTTTCGGCGGAGTACGTCGTTTGGCCGACGCCTTCGGTCGAGAAGACGGTCAGCGATTGGAGGGCGGCGTTCCCTTGGAGGTCGGAGACGACGTCGAGCGTCGCGGCGCCGAGATTAATATAGGTGTTGTACGTCGTCGCTTGGAACGCGGTCGAGCCGTTTGCGTTCGCGTAAATATTGACGGTCGAACCGTCGTCGGCGGAGAAGACGACTTCGCCCGCGTTCCCGGCGAGCTGAACGGTTCCCGCTTTGCGCAGGTCGAGCGTCGCGCCGTTTCCGACGGCGATCGCGGTCGCGGTAATTTGAGCGTCGTCGACTTTGCCGGTTCCGTCGGCGATTCGGAACGTTCCGGCGCCGACGTTCAGTCGCCCGAGCGAAAAGGCGGTCGTCGCTTTGACCGTCGAACCGGTTCCGGTCGTCGTTTGGGGCGCGTTGGCGAGGAGCTGCAAGACGCCGTCGCCGACTTTCGACAAGCCGACCTGCGAATCGACGGAGAGCCCGTTTTCGACGGTCAGCGTTCGCCCGGCGTCGACGTCGACCGTCGCGTCGGCGAGTTGCGCCCCGGAGACGTTCGAGGCCGTCCGGAGCGCGCCGATTTTCGTTTCGACGTTCGTTTTCGGCGGAATTTGGGCGGTTTGAGCGTTTTGGTTGGTTTGCGGGGATTGGGGCGTTTGCGGAGGGGCGTCGGGCGCGTCGGCGGCGACTTTCAGCGTCGAACCGTTTTGAAGTTCGAGCGTTCCGAACGGGGACGAGCCGTCGGTCGCGAAAGCGCCGAGCGGGTTGGCGACGTCGGTTCCGAGGACGAGTTCGTTTCCGCTCCCGACGACGGTCGTTCCGGTCCAACGCGGGCTGTTCCCGACGACGCGCCAAGTTTGGCCGGTCGTCGAGCCGGTTCCGAGATTCAAAATCGCGCCGGTCGCTTGGTTGAGGAGAATCGGCGTCAGCGTTTGCCCGTCGGAGAGCGTCAGCGCGTAAGCGCCGGTGAAAACGATCGAAGAGACGCCGCCGTCGATATGCGCGAGACTTTTGTTCGAGTCGACGGTCAGTTGCGTTCCGGTTTGAGCGTTCGCGGGCGTCGCCGTCGTTCCGAACGCGAGCGCCGCCGCGAGAACGAGGAGTCGGGAAGCGCGACGCGAACGGTCGGCTCGTTTTCGGGAGTGTTTCATAACGCCGGGCCTCTTGCGCTTCGTTCGTTCCTTCTGAAGCGCCGTCTGCCGCCGAGCGTCGCGTCGTTTTCGTCCGTCGAATCCGTTCGAGGGCGCGAAAGGAGCGGGTCGCGTCGGCGATTTTGTCGTTATTAATATATAAGGGCGATTTTTTTCGGAAAAGTCGCGTTTGCGGCGTCGCCCGGCGCCGTCTTGGCGTTTCGACTTTTCGCTTTTCGTCGGTTCCTTGGGAAAAGTCGAAGCGACGTATTATTCCAACATTTCGCGCTTTCGTAAAGACCGACTTGGCGCGTTCGCCGAATTTTTTGCGTTTTTTTGTCGATTTTCCGCTTTTTCGCTCAAGAAAGCGGCGGCGACGGTCGAGCGTCGGAATTTTGAGACGGAGGAAATGGGGCGGATGGATAGAATGGGTAAAACAGACGTTTGGGGAAGGGGCGGAGCGCAAGCGGCGACGCGATATGCGAAACTTCGGCGAAACTTCGGCGGATAGTCGTTCGGTCGTTAAAATGGGCAAAATGAAACGGCGAATGAAGTCGAGAAGCGGAGGAAGAGGGGGCAAAAATGAAGATTTTTCGCGTCGCGGCTATTGTCGACCCTTGAAAAGTTTGATATGATGAAGGGAATCGCGCCGAAACGCCGAGTCGCGCCCCCGCCGTTCGCAAAAGACCGCTCGTTGAAAGCGGACAAGCGAGCGGAGAGCGGAAACCGACGAACGCGCCGACCCGTTTCGACGTTGCGAAAAGAAGATTCGATTATCGAGCCGAAAACGGTCGAGAGTTCGCCCGCTTTCGGATAAAGAAACTAACGAGACGAGCGCGACGTTCGCAAAGCGTCGCGATTTGGGAGAGAAACGATGAATTTGAACGACGCCAAGTACAAGAATTTCGCGTTGGTTAAGGAAATGCTCGAAACGGCGGAAGTCGTCGCCAACTTCGACTTCAAACAAATGAAGCCGGTCGCCGATATGGTTCGCGGCACCAACCGCATTTTCCTCACCGGCGAAGGCTCGAGCCGCATCTTCCCGGCCAAGAGCTTCATTTACAACGCGATGAAAGCCGGCTTGGCTCTTACCGCCGCGACCGAAGGCTCCTTCCAAGCCGCCGAATACGACCTTATGAACTGGACGGTCTGCGGCGCGTCGAACAGCGGCCAAACGAAAGAAATCGTCGGGCTCCTGAAAAATCTCCAAGAGAAAGGCCACCAACGCCTCGTCGGCGTTACCGCGAACGCCGGAACGAAAATTTTCGACGTTACGAACGAAACGATTCTCCTCTCCTGCGGTAAAGAAGACGCCGTCGCCGCGACGAAGAGCGTCGTCGAACAAGGTCTCGTCTATCACGCCGTTCTCGCGAACCTCCTCGGTTGCTGCTGCTGCGAAAAGAAAGCGGAAGTCGCCAAAGCGATGACCGAAATTATGGAAGCGGAAATCGACCCGGCCGTTATCGAAAAGCTTGCCGCCGCGCCGGTTATGTACTTCGCCGGTCGCAACAACGGCGTCGCGGAAGAACTGACGCTCAAAACGAACGAAATCACCCGCAAGAAGAGCGACTACCTCGAAGGCACCTACCTCCTGCACGGCGTCGAAGAAATTATGCGCGCCGGCGAAGCCTGCATTCTCGTCGATCCGTTCCCGTCCGAATGCGAAAAGATTAAGGAACTCATCGAAGGTCGCGCGGGCGTTACCGTCGTCGCGATTTCGTCCGAAGACACGATCTTCCCGACGATCAAAATCCCGTCGATCTGCGGTTTC
>JAFSDX010000057.1 GCA_017436025.1 Thermoguttaceae bacterium | reverse complement strand
TCGCGCTTGATTTCGAACGAAAAACGGAGAAGTCGGGGAATTTTCCTTGCTTCTCCGTTTTTTATTGCGCCGACCGAACCGTTCCGGGCGCGAAAATCCTCGCCGAAGCGCCGACGAAAGAAAAGGGCCCGAAACTCGTCGGTCGTTAGTTCCGTCGTCGCAAGAACAGCCGTAAAAAGAACGGGCGCCGTCAAACGTACATTAAGATTGAAATCAAAGAAATTATCGAAGGCTGAATTTAATTCCAGCGTTCGCGCTTGATTTCGAACGAAAAACGGAGAAGTCGGGGAATTTTCCTTGCTTCTCCGTTTTTTATTGAACGCCGGGCAATTTTTGGCCGTTGTCGGCGCCCAAACGGAACGTTGCGAACGCTTTTTCTCGCGGAAAAAAGGGGGGCGCCGTCGTCGGCGTTTTACGCGTCGTCGGCGGCGAAAAATAAAATGGGCGCCAATATAAAACGAGCGTTATTTCCAGCTTCCCGGTTTGAGATGCGGCTTAATCGCTTCAAAACGCGTTTTGATTTCGTCGATTTGTTCTTGCGTCAGCTTTACGTCGCGAATAATCGGTTTTTCCGGAACGGAGTTGTTCGGGCCGTATTCGCGGGAGAGGCGGTTCTTGAAAACGCCGCGCATTTGCCAAACGTAAAGGTGAAAACTCCGGAGCTGATTGCCGCCGATCGTTTCTTTTAAGTTGAGCATTAACAGCAGTTTCGAGAAAACGTCGGCTGCCGCGACGCGCTCCCCGGCGTCGTAAAGGCGCCAATATTTCGCGAGCAAATCGGCGTAAGCGGCGCGCTCGGTGATCAGTCCCTCCGTTCCGATGCGGCATTGATGCAACCAAGCGAATCCGCCCCAAGCGGAGAAAACGCGTTTGATCGTCGGTTTAGCGGCGACTAACTTTCGCATTCGCGCTTCGACCGACGACGTTTCCTCTTTAACGTAACCGAAATACGGCGATTCTTTCGCAAGTTCGATCAACAACTCGACCGACGGGCCGGGCCCTTTGTACTTCGTGCCGCCGGACGTCTGAATGATAACCGGACGATTAACGACTTTCATCAGCGCGCGCCAATATTCGCGGAGGTCGTCCTCCGTTTTGCCGTCGTCCGGCGGGCGGGAAATGATTGCGGCGGGTTCGAGCTTTTCCGCGTGTCGGGCGAATTCGAGCGCCTCCGCGGTATCTTTTCCTTGAACGCCTAAGCAAAGCGCGGATTTTCGGCCCTTTAACGCGTCGGCGAGGGCTTCCATTCCCGTCATTTTTTCTTCTTTCGTCAGCAAGTCGACCGCGTCGCCGGCTTGCGGCCAAATCATTCCGGGACTTTCGCACCAGTCGACGAAGCGCGCTTGGTCGGCGAGAACGTCGTAATCGACCGCGCCCGATTCGAGGAACGGCGTCGAAAGGATCGGAAACGGCCCGCGAACGCGCGGATCGCCGATAATTTCGCGCGGCGCTTGCGATTCCGTCGGCGATTCCGGAATCGAAGTCGGCGTTTCGGCGGCGAAAACGGAGTCGGTCGACGGCGTCGCCAAGTCGGACGCGACCGCTCCGACGGCGCCCGCGACGAGCGAGCCTAAAAGTTGGCGTCGAGAGATTTCGTTTTGACGCATAAAATCCCTTTCGTTAATGTTATTTGGTCTCGTTATCTTGCTGAAAGAACGTTAACGGCGGTTGCCGTTTTTAACGCTCGTTCGCGCGTCAAGCGCCGGTTTGGGGGCGTTCGACGGCGGAAAGAGAGGTAAGTAAAATTTGCGGTTGAAGGGGTTAAACGATTTCCGGAACGACGAAGCCGTCGCGGTAGTCGATTTTGAGAAGGCGCGCCGCGGCGTCGGCGTATTCGCCTTTGACGCCTTCGACGCCGTCGTATTCCAAAAAGCGGCTCGTCTTGAACGTATCGGCGGTCATTTTGAGCCCTTGCGCCGTCAAATGACGCTCCAAATCGCCGATCGCTTCGGCCAACAACGCGGAACCGTCGGCGGAGTCGGCGACGAGGTCGAGCGCGGCGCTTTTCGAGTAAGGTTCGCCGAGCCGATAAGCCGTGTTTGCGCCGTTGTACCAAGTCGCGGAGTCGCGACCGACTTCGAGCGGAGCGTAAAGGCGCGACGCGTCGCCGGCCAAGACCGTTTCGACAAAGTTGCGCAAGTGCGGGCCCGGCCCGGCGTGTTCCGAGGTCGCTTTGAATTCGCGAATTTTTTTCCCTTTTTCGTCGTAAGCGACCGCGCGCCCCCAATATTTGACGTATCGCCCCCCTTCGCAACGGACGGAGTAACCGACGGCGGGCTCGTCGCAAGTCCCGGCGTTCTTGGGGTTTGCCTTGTCCGGAAGGTTCGAGATGCAGAAGACGACCGGCGCCTCTCCGGTATCGAAGTAAACGAACATTTCGTTCGGCGTTTCCCCGGCGTCGTCGTATCCGATTCGAGCGCCGCCCGCCAAAACGCGGTTCGGAGCGCGGATTTGGTCGAGGAAAACGTCGTTGCGGAAGTCGTCGAGGAGGTGCGCGCCCCAGTTGCCGGTTTCGCCGTTGCCGGTGTTCCACATCCAGTGCCAGTCGTATTGGAGGTTCGAGCGGTAGAGCGGAACGTCCGGCGCCGGGCCGAGCCAAAGGTTGTAATCGACGTTTTGAGGCGGAGTTAGCGGCGTCGAACGCTTGCCGATTCCGCGTCGCGGCGCGAACCGATTGACGCGAATCGACCGAACGGCGCCGAGCGTTTTCGCCTCGTGTAGGAACTCGCGCGCTTCCGGGTGGTGTTCCGGGTCGGCGCGCATTTGCGTTCCGATTTGGCAAATTTTCCCGTATTTTTTCGCGGCGGCGACGACTTGCGTTCCCTCCCAAAAGTTGAGGCAAAGCGGCTTTTCGAGGTAAACGTCTTTGCCGGCTTCCATCGCCCAAATCGCGGCCAAGACGTGCCAATGGTTGCAAGTCGCGATCAAAACGGCGTCGACGTTCGGGTCGTCGAAGACGGCGCGCATATCGACGGAGTCTTTGGCTTTCGGGAAGTTTTTCTTCGCGGCGGCCAAACGACCGCGGTCGGGGTCGCAAACGGCGACAATTTCGGCGTTTGGAATTTGCGAAAGGAACGTCGTCAAGAAGAGCCCGCGTCCGCCGCAACCGACGAGCCCCAAACGGAGCTTTTCTTGCGGACGGGCGGCGAAAACGGTCGGCGCCGAAAACGGCGTCGCGCAAGGTAAGGAAACGGCGGCGAGCCCGAGCGCGCTCGCGGTAAGGAAATCGCGTCTAGTAATGAGGGACATTTTAAGTTCTCCGCGCGGCGTCGTCAAACGAACGTTGGAATTTTGAACGACCTAAAAGAAAAAACGGCGATTCGATTATACGACGCGCGGCGCAAGAATGCAAGCGAAAAGAAGAGTAAAATTAGCCGCGGAGAAAGAAAACGGTTCCCAACGCCCGCGTCGCTCGACGCGACGTCGGCGACGCAAAGCGCGGAAAAACGGCGTTTGAACGTCAAACGAGCGTCGTAAATTGTTCGTTGACGCGGAGATCGCCGCAGTTGAGGTAGCGGATGTCCTTAATGCCGAACTTCATCATCGCCAAGCGAGTGAGCCCGACGCCGAACGCGAAACCGCTGTATTCTTTCGGGTCGATACCGCCGTGTCGCAAGACTTCCGGGTGAACGAGGCCGCAAGGAATCAGCTCGATCCAACCGTCGCCGCAGGTCGGGCAACCTTTCCCGCCGCAGAGGAGGCAGTTCAGGTCGAGTTCGAAACCCGGTTCGACGAACGGGAAGTAACCCGGGCGAAGACGGACTTTAACGTCGCGCTTGAAAACTTGGCTCAAAATCGTTTTCATCGTCGCGATCAAGTTGGCGACCGAAATGTTTTTGTCGACGACAAGGCCTTCGCATTGATAGAACGTGTTCTCGTGGCTCGGGTCGACCGCTTCGTAACGGAAGCAACGGCCCGGGAAAATCGCGCGAATCGGGGCGCCGAAGCGTTGCAGCGTGCGGACTTGGTTCGCCGACGTGTGCGTGCGCAGAATTAATTGATTTTTGAGCCAGAAAGTGTCTTGCATATCGCGCGCCGGGTGGTCGCCCGGGATGTTCAGCGCTTCGAAGCAGAAGTATTCCGATTCGACTTCCGGGCCGTAAAGGACGGAAAAACCCATCCCCTGGAAGACGTCTTCCAATTCCATTTGCGTCAACGTGATCGGGTGAAGCGCGCCGAGTCGACGGCCTTTGCCGGGAGCGGTCAGGTCGAGATCGTTCGTTTTGCGGCGAATCGCGGACGCTTTGAACGCTTCGACGGCGGCGGAGATTTCGGCGGTCGCGAAATTTTTCAATTCGTTAAGACGTTGCCCGAAGCTCTTCTTTTCTTCGACCGACATTTTGCTAAAGTCGGCGCTCTTCGCGAGGGTCGTGATCGAGCCTTTGCGACCGAGGTAATCGACGCGAATTTGCTCGACTTGCTCCGCCGTCGTCGCCGACTTCAAATCTTGAACGAGCCGTTCTTTAATTTCTTGCACGGAAATCTCTCCCAATCGATACAAACGGAATCGCGACCGTCGCGCCG
>JAFSDX010000056.1 GCA_017436025.1 Thermoguttaceae bacterium | reverse complement strand
CGCGGTCGAGTGCGCCGACGGAAGCGTCGTCGAAACGACGAAATATTTGTCGTTAAACTTAACGACGGAAAAGGTTAAGGTCGTAACCGCGACGACGACCGGCGACGCGCTAACCGGGCTCGGGACGCCGAAAGCGTCGGACGCGGTCAAATACACAAACGGCCCGGTCGCGTATGAAAAGGTTGTCGTCGGATACGCAAACGTCAAAACGGCGGAGCTTAACGTCGAGACGGTCGCAATCGACGCGGAGACCGCGAATTGTGTCGGACTTCCGGAGACTCACGCCGACCGCGACAAAATCGGAACGGAAATTTTAGGCGACGAAGGAGACGAAACCGATGCCAACTCGTAATTTAGGGCCGTGCGCGTGTTGCCAAACTCGATACGCGACAGGGTTTCGCATCGTGGAAATCGGTGGGCATTTCGCTGGGACGAACGGCGGTATCGGAATGTTTGTCGAGTACGAGCCGTTGGACGACATTGTTTTTCGTGTCGAGTTTAGCGACGGAACCTACGAAGACAAAGCGTTTATGGCGAGTAGTTGTGTTTCGAACGCAACGGAACCGTCGCGCACGACGCTTTCCGGAATTTTCGAATACGACGGCGCTAGTTACGCTTGGTCGATGTGCTGGGGTTGGGGAACTTACGGTTACGCGACGATTTACAAACCAGTCGCAGAGTGTCGCGAATGGTTCACGGGAGGAGTGCGTTGGGACGGAACAAGTCTACCGTCCGACGGGCATTGGGTCGACGGCGTTCTTGTCGGCGGGTTCTTCAGCGATATTTTTTGGAGTTTCTAACAATGACGGCGAGCGACGCAACGCAAGAAACGGTCGAACGTTGTGTTTTCGCGACGCCGACGGAACACGGCTGGTGCAACTGCAATCGCATTTGCAAAATCATCGTTTGCACCAACGTCGAGCGGAACGCGAACCTCGCGTCGCGTTCCGACGGCGCCGCGTTTCATTCGTTCCCGGCGGACGGTTACAACGCGCTTTTCCGCCGCGACAAAGAGCCGATCGACGCTCCGGACTGCGCCGCGTTCGTGCGCTCGCGTTTCTGTTGCAAACAACACTGCGTTGACTTCAAGGCGCAAGAAAAATAAACGCCGCGTCGGTTGACGCGGCTTGTCGGTTACTCGGCGTCTTCCGGCGGAAGCGCGGACAAAATCAGTTCGCGCAACGCTTCGCCGGTTTCGCGAGAACCGACGTATTTCGAGACTCTCGCGTATTCGGCGACGTTGAAGCAAAGCTGAAAACGAATCGTTCGGCGTTCGCTTTCCGGTTTCGGCTTGCGTCCGCCTCGATTTCGGCGAACGTCCGCCTTGGCGCGGAGGGCGGCGACCGCTTCGTCGCGTCGCGCGGCAAGCTCGGCGTCGGCGTTGGGGAAGCGAGCCGCCAAAGCGTTGGCCATCGCGTCTTCAATGATCGGATTCGTTTGTTTCATCGTTTTGATTTCCTTTGAAGTGATATTTTTGAGCGATCGCCGCTTTCATTTCGTCGTAAATCGCCGCGATTTCGGCAAAAATCGGTTCGAGGTCGGGGCGGTCTTTTTTCGCTTCGGACAACGCGCTTTTAAGAGCGCATATCCGAGCGCCGCCCGGAATTTCTACGCTAACCGCGCGTTTCATAACGGCGGGAAATTTGCTTTTCGCGCCGTAAAGGTCTCTTAATTCGCGCACTCCCATTTCGTCGCTCCAAAAACCTCGCGCCGTTTCCGAAAAAACGACGCGAGGGGTTAAGGGTTAAGTCTATCGAGCCATCAAGCTCTTCGTCAATTCGAGGTAGAGCCCGAGCGTTTTGTCGAGTTTAATGCCGATGCAAAAAACTTTAAAAACAGCCCCGCCGTCTTCCATCGCACGAAAAGCGGCGCTACGGCATTGCGTTTCCGTGGTTTGGCGACCTTTCGCGTCGACGACGCGATAAACGATTTGAAAGAAATTGTTTTTCATTTTTGCTCCGCTAAGGGTTCGCTAAAAAGGTTTTGAACAAGTTGAAGGCGTCCTTACCCCCAACGCTTATAATATACCACGTTTTTAACAAGTTTCAATACGTTTTAAACGTATTTTAAGAAATTTTCTTTTTGTCAACAGATGGAAAGAACGGCGGGGTCGCTATCGCCAAGTAAGCGTTCTGGAGGCTTGAAAACTTCCGTTCAAAAAAAAAGAAAACGGCAATCGCAGGCGTTTTAGCAGGTCGCGAAGACTTCGCGTTTGTTTTTACGAAGGTTTAACACCCCCTAGGTCTCTAAGCGAAAGGGCTTTCGAACGCTCGGAAGTCCTTTTTTATTTCTTGCGACGTCCTTCTCCAAGAGTCCGGCGCCGCGCCGCTCGGCGTCCCCCTTGAAAATTTTTCGCGGTCGGGGATAATAAAAGCGCAACGTTTTAGCGGTCGCCAAGACAAAAAAGGAGTAAAAGATATGGCGACGCTTATTAAAAAAACAAACAAAAAAGGCGGCAAACGCTTCGAAATTCAGTTCTACTGGGACGGTCGCCGTCGAACGGTCGTTCTCGGTTCGCGGTATTCGGAGCGTCAAGCGGGCCTCGTCAAGTGTCAAATCGAGCGTTTAATCGATTGCGCCGCGACGAACCGCGACCCCGACCAAGCGCTCGAAGCGTGGAGCGAAACGCTCGACGACGCTTTGCGCGAAAAACTCGTCGCGCTCGGCTTGCTCGCCCAAAACGAGCGGTTGACGCTCGGCGAAGTTTGGGAACGGTTCGTCGATTCGCAACGGTTCGCCCGATTCGCCGACAACACGGCGCGAAATTACCTCGCCGTCCGGAAGCGTTTTTTCGAATTTTTCGACGAACGCGACCCGAGCGACGTCGTAACAAAAGTCGACGTCGCCGAGCAGTGCGAATCGATGATCGCCGAAGGTTTCGCCGAAGCGACGGTCGCGGGCGCGGTAAAATGCGTTCGAACGGTCTTCCGTTGGGCGGTCGACGCGACGTTGATTGAATCGCATCCGTTCGACGCGATTCCTCGCGGCTCGTTCGAAAACAAATCGCGGGAGTTTTTTATTCCGCTCGATTGGTACGCTCGACTTCTCGACAAGTGTCCCGATCAAGAGCGCCCAACGCTTCCGATTTTGCGCTTTTGCCGAATCGGCGGGCTTCGCTGTCCTTCGGAGACGTCGGCGGCGCGTTGGGAAGACGTCGATTGGGAGTGCGGAACGCTTTTGGTTCGCGATTCCAAACGGAAGAGAACGCGTTTGATTCCGCTTTTCCCGGAACTTCGGCAAGAGCTGGATAAACAGTTTTTCGAGACGCAAGACGACCCGAGCCCCTACGTTATCGCTCGTCGACGCGGGCCGTCGGCGAACTTGCGAACGTCGTTCGCGCGGATTGTGTTTTGGGCGGGGCTTCCTCAATGGGAGCGGCTTTTTCACAATCTTCGCGGTTCGCGTTCGTGCGAACTTTTTTCGGCGTACCCGGCGCACGTCGCTTCGGCGTGGATGGGACACGCGGAAAAAGTGGCGAACGCGCACTACCTTCACCCGACCGACGACGATTTCGCAAGGGCGAACGGACGGAGCGCCGACCGCGCTTCGGACGCCGGAACAATCCCCCAAAACGCGCCTGCAGTCGCGGGTTTTACGCCTGCTAAAACGCCTGCGACGTCCTAAGGGATTCCGGCGCAAACTAAGGGATTTCGCGCGTCGACCCTCTCGGAAAAACGCGCGATTCAAGCATGTTTTGAACGCTTAACCCCAATAAAAAAGGGCTTTAACGACGAATCGTTAAAACCCTCGAAAACTATCGGTAGTACCCCCTAGGGGCGTTGTTTGCCCCCGGGAAACACGAATTCAAATATCGCGAGGTTGCGATTTGGTTGCGAGCCGTCGCCGGACGTCGGAAGTCCGGGGGCGGCTTCTTTTTTGAGGCGCGGAATGGAGGGAAACGCGCGGGCGGAACGCGGCGGAAAGGAAGGGAGCCGCCGCTTAGATTTCGAACGGGTTCGGGAGGTTCAGCGCGCTCAAGTCCATCGGGTTCGTCACGCGGAAGTTTTTGAAAATCGGCGCGGAGCCGGGAACAAGGCGCGCGCCCGAAAGGTCGAGCAAAACCGGGTCGTTCGTCGGACTCCCGTCGGCGTTCAGCGCGCGAACCGTCGCGCCGCTCGCCGCGTCGACGCAGTAAAAACCGGCGTTCGCCTTCTCGACAAACCAACCGCGCGGACGGTATTGGAGCTTGTAACTCACGTCGTAAGTAACGTCGAAATTGGTCGTCGTCGACGAAAAGCTCACGTCCGCGACCTTGACCGTTCCCGGCTTGAAAACGTCCCAAAGCGGCGCCGCGTTATGCGCTTGGAAGAACGCGATCGATTTGCCGAGCGGGTTCCGACGCTCTTGACGCGAAAAATTCAGGTTCAAAATTCCGCTCTTGAAGATCAACGGGTCGGCGAAAAACTCGCCCAAACTGTTCGCGTTCAACTCGCCGTCGAGGTCGACCGCCGACGCGAAGTCCTCCGTCTCGATCGACGCCGAGAAACTCAAAAGCGTCGTTTCCGTTTCTTCGTCTTCCTCCGGCTCGTCGGAAGTCGACGCGTTCGAGAACTCGCCGCCGACCGAATACGTCGCTTCCCAACGCCAACGCGTTCCGGACGGCCCCATAAAGCGCGGCGTCGCGTCCGTAAAGAAGACGTTGCGGAAGACGACGCCGTTCTCGACGTAACGGTCGCCAAGAGTCGGGAGGCGCGGGTCGTTCAGAATCGTCAAGGGAAGCTCGTCTTCGCGATCCGACCAAACGTTGTAAATAATCGAGCCCGAAACCTTTTTGACCGGCTTGCCCCGAAACCAAGCGCCGGTAAACGTTTCCTTCACTTGGCGGCCGTCCGCCTTCAGTTTTGCGTCGACGACGCTCATCGCGGCTTCTCCTTTCCATTTCGACCGTTCGCTTAATTGCCCGAAAAAACAAAGCGACGCGTTCCGCCTCCGCCGCCTTCGGCGAGCGTTTGAAGATAACCGTTCGTTTGCGTCGACTGCCAAAGCGACTCCCGCGCGACGTCGCGGATTTCCGCCGTCGTCGACTGAATCTGGTTTTGATAGTTCGCCGTAATTCCGCGAACCTGCGTCAAGTAAAGCGCTTCGCTTCCGGAACTCATCGACTTGGCGAGTTCGACCTTGCCGCCGCCCGCCTTTGCGAGCGATTTCGTCGCTTCGCCGAATTTTCGGTTGTTCTCTTCGAGCGCCTCCCAATAGTCGGACGCGGCTTTGTCTTCGAGCGCTTGACGCTCCTTCGCGGTCAGGTCGCCCGCTTTCGCGCTCGCGGCGATTTCGTCCATCGTCTCGTTATATTTCTCGGCGGGCGTTTTTAGCGACTCCATCAGCGCGTCGACGCCGAGCTTCGACCGACGGTCGTCCCGCGCTTTCGCCTTGTCTTCAGCCGCTTTTTTTTCCTCCGCCTTAATTTCCGCATTGCGAATCTTGCGAAGCGCATCTTGCGCCTTGTCGAACTCTTCTTGGGTGGTCCGACCGTTTTCGAGCGCGTCGCGGTACTTATTCAACTCTTCGCGGTAACGCTCCCGGGCCGTCTTCTCTTCGGCGTCGGCGGACTTGTCCAGCTCCGACGCGCGGTCGAGCAGGGCGCCGTACCCGAGATCGGCGAGTTCGCCCTTGCGCGCTTCGTCGCGTTTCTTCGCCGCGTCCGCTTCGAGCCGGGCGCGTTCCGCCTCGGTGATCAGCTCCGCCTTGCGCGCTTCGTTCAGCCGTTGAAGCGTCGCCGCGTATTCCTCGTTCGCGCTCTTAGAGGTTTCGAGCCCGGCGATTTGCGCCCGAGCCGCGTCGCGGAGCTTTTCGATCGCCGCCGAAAACTCCGCTTGGTCGACGGTTTCCGCTTCGAGCGCGTCGCGCCATTTCGCGACGTTCGCCTCGAACGCTTCGACCGGCGTTTTCGCTTTTTCGCCGTCGACGCCGGTTTCGGCGAAGAGTCGCGTTCGCGCTTCGTCTTTCGCCGCTTTTTCAAGTTCCGCGATCGCTTCGTTGCACCGCTCTTGCGCGACCTTGCCGTCGGCGAGCGCGGCGTTCCATTCGGCGATTTGGGCGGCGACGCTCTTTTCCGCGTCGTCGGTCGCTTGACGCGTCGCGAGCGCGTCGGCGTATTGGGCGCGAAGTTGGTCTTGCGCCGTCGCGAACTGTTCGCTTGAAACGACGCCCTTGGCGAACGCGTCGTCGAGCCGCGTCTTGGCCGTTTCGAACGCTTCGTCGGCGGTCGGCTCCGGTTTTGCGTCGAAGTCGACGCCGAGTTCCTTGGCGAGCGCGTCGCGGAGCTTCTCTTTGAGGTTCTCTTGCGCGGTCGCAAGTTCGGCGCTCGACGCGTTTCCTTCGTCGACGAGCTTGCGCCAAGCGGCGACGGTCGCTTCGTAATTGTCGAGCGTCGCTTCGAACGCCGGTTTCCGTTCTTGCGCAAACTCGACCATTCCGGCCGCCTCTTTCGCTTCGAGCTTTTTTGCGTCGGCGATTTCCGTTTCGATTCGCTCGATTTCCTTTTGGAGCGTTCGGCGCGTCGCGGCGTCGCCGGGCTTCGTTTGGTCGAGAATCGCTTTTAGGTCGGCGATTTGCGAAGCCGCTTGTTCCGCTTCCGTCTTTTGCGACTCGGCGAGCGCGTCGACGAACTCGGTAATTTTCGCGATATGCTCCGATTTCTCGACTTCGTCGGCGTCGGTAATTTGGTTCAGAAGCCAGTACGCGCCTTTGTTGATATGGTCGGCGCCGAGCGCGCGGAGCAAGGGTATTTCGTTTTCGACGACGTCGTTTTGTTCTTGCGTTAGACCGGTTCGATCGAGCGCCGCGATTTTGTCGAACGCTTTTAAAACGTCGGACTTGCGCGAACCGCTTGCGAGTTCCAACGCTTCGCCGACCGTTTGAATCGACCTTCCGGCCCCTCGCGCCGCGCGTTCGAGTTCTTGAAAACCTTCCGCGTACTCGGAAACCGCCGGTTTTTGCATCGCTTTGAAAATAACGAAAGCGGCGGTCGCTCCGGCGGCGAGTTTTACGTTCGTTCGACCGAGCGCGTCGATTAGAGCGCCGAACGCTTTTCCGGCGACGTTGGCGCCGCGAGCGAGCTTGTCTTCTAAGGTTTGCGCGAGTTTGGCGGCGGAGAGATCGGCCTCTTTGCAAGCGTCGACCGTTTTACCAAGGTCTTTTGCAAAACCGAAGAAACCGGCGAGCGGGCCGAGCAGGCGGTCGAGAATTTCACCAAGCGCCGAAAGTTCTTCGCCGACGTCGCGACTCTTGCGCTCCGCGTCGTCGAGCCGTTCCGTCAAGTCGTCGACCGCTTCCGCCGCGTCGTTTAAGCCGTCGACAAGTTCGCCCGCGGCGTTGCGAACGTTTCCCAGCTCGTCGCGATAAAACCCCATCGCGAGCCGCGTTTTTGAAAGGCCGTCGACGAAACCGCCTTGAAACGTCCGGACGCGCCCAAGCTCGTCGACGTATTGCCCGAGCTTGATCTGCGACGCCGAGAGCCCTTCGACGCACTTCCCAAGCGCGTTCGTCAAAAGCCCCTGTTCGTTGTAGACAAGTTTTAACGCCTTTTGACTCTTGGTCAACGAGGCGTTCAGTTGCTCGACGCTCTTCAAAAATTTAACGTCGAGGTCGGTCGTGTCGACCGTGATTTTTACGCCGCTGGAGATAACGTTCGACATTTAATTTTTCCTCTATCGAACGAAACGCGCGGCGCTTTACCGCCTAAGGCGCTCGTCGTTCGTATTTCCAAGGATAAAGCAAGTAATCGACGAGAAGTTTTTTTTCCTCGCTCGAGAGCTCGCGTTCTTCTTTGCAAATTTGGTATGCTTTTTCTAACCCAAGCAATTTAAAACGCCCTATCCGCGCAAGTCGCGAAAGGTTGACGGACGTTTTCATAAGCGCCGTAACCAACCAAAGGGCGACTCCGATCAAAAAAACGAAAAGCGATTCCGGCAATTCGCCGAAGCGTCGCAGGACGGCGAACGCGGCGACCAAAAATCCGACGGCGACGACGCGGAGAAACCGATAGACGAGTTGGCGGCGGTCGTCTCGTTTACGCTCTTCGCATTCTCCGTCGCGAAGTTCTTCGTGCGCAAGCGTTCGCGCGGCGAAGCCGGCGTGAATCTTCGATTTAACTTCTATCGCCGCTTGACGTTTGCCGTCGACGACGTTCGCCTCGAAATCGCGTTGAAAATCTTCGGTGTTCCCAATTTTTCGCGTTCCGTCGTTTAGGTAATAAGCGATTCGCATCGTTTTCGGTTCCTCTCGTTTTCGGCGAGGCGGCGCGAGCGTTCCGACCGCTCCGGCGCGTCGCCTCTTCTCTAAGGATACCCGAAAATCGCGCCGATTTCAACCCTGGCGCGCTTTTTTTTGCGCTTTGCGCGCTTTTTGTTGCATTTCGCGAAGTTCTCGCGCGGCGGCGGTTCGGCGTCGTTTCTCGGCGAAGATTTCCCCGACCATTTTTTCGTTAATTTCCGCGATTTTTTGCAGGAGCGTCCAATACGTTTCCGCTTTGGCGCGTCGCAAAAAATGATCCGGAGCCGAAACGCGATACTTCCCGGGCCGCCAACCGCCTTCGTGATATTGGCCGTACTCGCCGGGGTCGCGCGGGTCTCTCGACCGAAACAAATTATGCTGGAACTGGAACCCCGCCATCGCCCAAAGTTTCCGGTCTTTCCGATAATCCTTCACCTTGTCGCCGATCGATCGCGACAGTAGCCAATGCGGCCGACTCAAATTCTCAACGGCGAGCCGCGCCGTTTCGGTCGCCCATTCGTCGAGCGCTTCCCGATAACGCGGCGCGAGTTCGTCGTTCATCTCTTCGAGCGACTCGATCAGCCCCTCGAACGCTTCGATAAACCCTTCGATGAAATATCCGGCCAACGTCTAAACCTTTCGTTAAACTTCGTTGGGCGAGTAAATTAGCGCCCGGCGCTCGTCGACGTAAAGAAAACGATTCGGCTTCCCGGCGTCGCATATCGCCAACGCCAAAGCCGTCCGGACGCGGAGTCGCGGGCGACGGGAAACGACCGTTCGGCGCCGTCGTCGCCGACAACCGACAGCGTCGCGAACCGCTCGAACTCGCGCAAGTCGACGTCGGAAAACGCGTCGATCGACGCCGACCAAGAGCGAACGGGAAGGGGAACGGCGCGACCGCCGCGAGCCGGGTCGAGCGATTCGGCGACCGCCGCCGTTTCGGGCCGAACGCGGAGCGAAAGCGTCGAGCCGTCGCGTCGAGTCAGCGTCGCCGGGAGCGCGACCGCGTCGGCGAGGCGGGAAAGGAGTTTGCGCGGGTTCATCGAGCGGAGTTCCTTAGACAAAACAAGTTTGTTGAAATCGTTTTCGGTAACTTGACAGTAACTCAAAATAAGGTATACTAACAAACGAAGGTCGGGACGTTCTCGGCCTTATTTTCCCCTTGAATTAGGAGGATTATCAATGAAAAGAGCAATTCTTTTCGAAGTGGTTCGCGACGGCGAAGTCCTCGCGTTCTTTCCAAAACTTCTTGACGCGATTCTTTTTTACGACCGCGAGGCCGATAAAAAAGCGTCCGTCGAGCGCGTCGAATATTTTTTCGAAGCGGGCGAGCAAGTCGCGAGTAATCGTCGAATTTTGATTCGCCAATAGTTTGGGGCGGCCCCCTTTCGCAAGGGAGGGGGCCCGTTTAAAAAGGAGACAACAATGCCGATTAAGGAATTGGTCGAAAGGTACAAAGGAAAACCTCGCGAAGCGTTGCGCAAAGCGGCGCGCGCCGAACTTCCCGGCGCGACCGACCTTTTCGTCGCGCTCGAAGTCGCGGCGAAGAACCGGAACGAGTCGGACGATTGGCGCCGCCTTCACAACGCGCTTATTCGAGCGCGTGAAACGATGTTCGCCGAAATCGCTCGACGATACGACCTAAAATCCGCGAAAGGGGACGCCGACGGTGATCGAACGTAAATTAACGCGGGCCGAAGCGCTCGCCGAACTCGAAGGGAAACGCTCGCTCGCGGGAAACGACGCCGCGCTCGAATACCTCGAACGCTCGATCGAATCGCTTAAAAGGGCGGGCCGCAAGCCGAAACCGGCGAACAAACGACGCTCGATTCAAACGATGGTTCGCTTCAACGCCGACGAGTTCGCGTTGGTCGAAAAGGCGACGTCGGGCGACGACTTGGAACTTGCCGCCGCCGTTCGCGCTCTCGCTTTGGAAGCGGCCCGGGCGCGCCTCGCGGAGTAAACGACTTTACGCGAGCGCTTTAATCGTCGTTTTGGAAACGCTTAGCGTTCCGTCGTCGTTTAATCGAACGTCGGTAACGACTTCGACGTCGACGGTCGGGAGCGCTTTAATAAAAAGCGTCGAAGCGCCGGTCGTCGGGTCGGCGCCGACCGAGGCAAGCGTCGAGCCTTTCGCGACTTGAATTTGGGTAATCTTGACCGTTTCGGTTTGCGGCGAATCGGAGCGGGGGAAATATTTCGCGTAAAAGTTGTAGTCATTGGCGAGCGAAATTTCGAGCCAACTAGCGCCGCCGGTCGAAACGGAGTCGCCGCTTGCGCCCGGATTAAACGAAACGCCGACGAAATCGTCCGACGAAAAGCAAACGTTGGCGCGACGTTCGCCGTAAGCGTCGGACGAGACGCGTTCGCGGTTCGCGACGATCGCTTTCAAAACGCCGAGGTTGGTCGCGCTTAATTCGTTCGTCGTCGCGTCGTAACGGAGCGAAACGCCGACGCAATCGCCGATTCCGATTTCGCGAGCGACGTCGGTCGTCAAGACGTCCCAACGTCCGCGCCAAACGACCCAAATTCGGCCGGAAATAAACGGTTTGCCGTCCTCTTGCTTGCGCCAAGGAAGGTAAGCCTTTTGCGACGGTTGCGCCGCCCAAGGAATATCGTCGAAACGGACGTAACAGCGCCAACGTTCCGCGTCGACGTCCCAACTCCACCCGGCGCCGTGAATCGTCGCGAGCCGAACGTCGTAAAAAAGCGACCGATTTCCCGCCGCCGCGCCGTTTGCCGAAGCGCCGCGAAAGACCGCCGCGTCGACTCTCCGCAACCAGTCGAGCGAAACGAGGACGCCGTCGTCGCCGTTCTTTTGTTCGTTCATCGTCGTCGAATCTCCGAAGTCGTTTCGTCGAGTTCAAGCCCCAAGCCGCGCCAAAGCTCCGCCGCCGTCGGTTCGCGTTCGAGCGTCGGGTCGGGGAAAAGGACAAAATCTTTCAGCGGGAGGGAGCCGGTCGCCTGGAATTGGCAAACCCGGGCGGCGAGGTAGTCGTCGCGCTTCCAGTCGAGCGGGCCGAATAGGTCGAAAACCGACCGCCAAATTTCGCGTTCCCAAGCGGGGAGCGCCAAAATCTCTTGAACGCTCTTTTTCAGCGCAAACGCCAAGCGAAAGAGGAACGCGAAGTCGGCGTCGTCGATTAATTTTTTTTTGCCGTTTCGAACTCTTCGCCGTCCGGGGCCGTTTCAGCCAAGCCGACCGAAAACATCCGGAAGAACGGCAAGAACGACGCGGCGCGAACGGCCGACTTGTCCGCTTCGGTCAAAAGCGGCTTTCCGTCGGCGTCGACGAGCGCGAGAAGCGCCGCCTTAAAGCCCGCGTCGAAACGCTCTTCCGGCGCGTCGTCCTTGCGGTAAAACTTAACGAAATAATCGTTGAAAACGAGCGCTTCGAACCCGTTCATCGGGCGAAGGAACGCCTCCGTTTCGTCGTTCCATTCGGAAATATCGACGCGGCGCGGCGTCTGCGGGAGCGGTTTAATTTGCATCGCGGTTCTCCTTTCTTAATCAAGCGGCGGTGGAAGCGGTCGTTTTCTCGACGGAGACCGTTCCGTCTTTCGGATCGACCGTCATCGTCGCGGCGCAAACGTCCGAGCCTTCCAGCGGATAGCCCGACGCTTGGAACGCAAGGTTCGAGGTGATTTGCGCCTTCGCTTCGCCGCTAATGGAGCCGTCTTCGGTAACGAGCGCGGCGGTCGCGAAGCCGACGACGTAAACGCGTTTCCCGTCTTGAAGCGTCTCCTTATATTGCCCGACGAGCAACAGCCCGAGACGGTTGTCGGCGACGTTTTGAATCGCGTCGAGCGTCTTGTAAATCGACGCTTTGTCGAACGGGCGGCGCGACGCGAAGGTAATCGTTCCCGGCGTCGTTTTCCCCGATTCGTACCGCGCGTACTTGTCGTTATCGCCGATCGAGTTCAGTTCGAGCGTTTCGGACGTCGTGCCGGAACGGCTGATATTCGTGAAGACGTAGCCTTCCGGAATCGCGTTTTTCGTCCCGAACTTTAGACCGGAGTACGCCGGATCGGTCAGCGGGTTGTGGTTCGTTCCGCTCGGGTCTTGCGCGAGGAAAGCGACGAACATCTGGTAAGCGAACATAGCGAAGAGGTTCCTTTTTTGGTTAAACGTAATCGCTAATCGGGGTTAAAACGGAAAAATCGACGAAGCCGTAAAACGTTTCGCCGACGACGAAACCGCGCTCGTCGGGGAGCGTTCCGAGATCGTCGAGCGTCCAAGACGCGATTTTTTTATCTCGCTCCAACTCGACGCAAAAATCGGCGATTTTCGAACGAAGCGACGTCGCCAACGCGACCGCTTCCGCTTGCGTTTGAGCGCGACAGGCGCAAGTCAGCTTCCGCGTCTGTTGGAACCGTCCGTCGAGAAAAGTTTCGCTCGTCGCGTCCGTTTCGACGAACTCGACCGTCGGCGTTCCCGTCCATTCGCGATTCGCGTCGGCGTTCGAGAAGACCAAAAAGTCGGGAAACCGCGCCGCCGCGACGTCCGCGAAGAGCTCGCAAAGGGGAAGAAGCGTCGTCATTTTACCTCCGCGCCGATTCGGAACGCGAGCGCCGCGCCCGTTTTCGGGTAAATCAAAAAGTCGACGAAGTAAAACCCCGGTTTTTCGAACGGAAAGGACGCGCGGCTCGGCGGCGAGTAGCGAAAGTTGTATCCGAGCCCGTTCGCCTCGACCGCGTCCGGCTCGACGAACGCCGACGGATCGATCGCGAGATTTTCGAATCCCGGAACCGGCGACGCGTTCGCCGTCGACGCCGAATAAGGCGCGAGGGAGCCGGCCGCGTAATAAATCGAGTAAGAAATCGGGGCGCGCTCAATCCCTTCGGCGGCGAGTTCTTCGGGCGTCGCGAGGTCGACGGCCGCGTCGAAAAGCGCGCCGTTTTCCGCCCGAATCAACGCTCGAAAACTCGGCGTTTGCCGTTGCGTAAGTTGAACCGTTTTCATTGGTTAAGTTTCTCCTTTCCCGGCGTTTAAACGGCGCGATCGACCGGAACGGCCCAAGCGCCCGCGACCGAAAAACGCGACCCCGCGTCGCCGTCGTCCGGAGCGTCGGAATTTTCCGCGTCGACGACGGCCCAAGACGCGACTTGCCAAAACGGCGCGAGAACGCCGCCGTCGGCCGCGTCGACGACGAACGTCCGACCGTCGAAGATTCGGAAGTTTTCGCGTCCCGACAGCGCGACGGTTAACGGCGACGCTTCGCCGGTCGACGTTAGCGCGACGACTTCCCAACCGTTCGGCGCGGCCGCGTTTTCGCGTTCGACGCAAACTCTTGCCGTCGCGTCGGTTGCGCTCCAAACAACGCTGGCCGTCGTCGAGCCGGTCGCGGTCGCGGTAAAGTCGGCGACTCCGGCGCTCCAGTCGACGCGGCGAACGGAAGTTTCGAACGTCGCGGCGGTCAAGTCCGTTTCGGGCGGCGTCGCGAAATATCCAACTCCGGCGAACGTCGCGGCGCCGACGGTCGCGGTTTCGGTCGCGGTCAAAATCGCGTCGACGCCGGAAAACGCGACGGTCGCGCCGTCGGCGACGCTTAGCTCCGCGACGTTAACACTTGCGCCGTCGAGCGTTAGCGTCGAACCGGCGGCTAAGGTTAGCGTCGCGGCCTTAGCGCTTCCGCCGTTAACCGAGAGCGTCGCGTCGGCGTTCATCGTTAGCGACGCGACGTCGAGCCCGCGTTCGTCGACTTTCGCGTTTCCGCTAAGCGCGACGGCGGAGCCGGTCGGCGCGGCGCCGTAAACGGTTTGCCCGGTTAGCGTTAACGCAAGCGGGGACGAACGAATTTCCGCGTT
>JAFSDX010000055.1 GCA_017436025.1 Thermoguttaceae bacterium | reverse complement strand
CGGCGTTTTTGAACGTCGACGCGGTTTTTTTGCCGCTTGGAGTCGCGTCGACGGCGTTTTTGAACGTCGACGCGGTTTTTTTGCCGCTTGGAGTCGCGTCGACGGCGTTTTTGAACGTCGACGCGGTTTTTTTGCCGCTTGGAGTCGCGTCGACGGCGTTTTTGAGCGTTGAGTCGTCGTTTTCTCGCCGCGTCGCGTTGACTTGCGACGTCGAATCGGTTAAAATAGGAAAGTCGGCGGACGGCGGAAGCGCGTTCGGCGGCTTCTTTTTTTGTCGACGGCGGCGACGTTCGGGGCGAGCGCGTCGCGGTTTCGACGTTTTTTATTCCGTATTTTAGGCAATTTTCAAACGGAGAACGAAAATGAAAAAATGGCTTGCGATTTTGGGCGCGTTGGCGCTCGGCGCGGCGACGGTCGGCTCGGCGAACGCCGACGACGCGGCGGCGGAAACGAACGAAAATGGGAAAACGACGCAAATTTTGTTCGTCGGGAACAGTTACACCTATTTTAATTCGCTGAACGGCGTCGTCGAGAATATGCTGAACGTGTCCGGCGTTCCGACGCAAGCGGTTCGCAACGCGCCCGGCGGTTGGCGTTTGCGTCAACACTTCAACGGCGAAGTCCCGAAAAACGGGAAGTTTAAGCCGACGCCGGAAGTGTTGAAGACCGCCGCTTGGGATTACGTCGTTCTGCAAGAGCAAAGCGCGGGAACGGTCAACGAGCGGGAAGAATATCTTGATTTCGGAGCGAAAATGGTCGATTTGGCCCGCGAAAATCGCGCCGAAACGACCGTTTTGCTTTATCAAACTTGGGGCCGCTGCGACGGTATGTTCGCCGGATACGGCGCCGACGACGCGAAAAAAGCCGAAACGATCGCCGCTTGGGAAAAACGTTACAATAAGAAAGCGGACGAAGCGGTCGTCGCGGCGTTGAAAGACGGGATTCAGGGAGGCGTCGCCGCGTTGGCCGAGAAGAGCGGCGCGACCGTTGTTCCGGTCGGCGAAGCGTTCGAACGCGTTAAAAACGAAACGAAAATCGATCTTTACGCCGACGAAAAGGGGCAAAAACCGCATCACCCGAACCCGACCGGAACTTATATGGCCGGTTGCGTTTTCTTCAAGACGATTACCGGGAAGTCGCCGGTCGGGCTCTTCGCGAAACTCGCCGACGCCGGGAAAGCGCCGAAAGACGTCGCCGCCGAAAACGCCGCGACGCTCGAAAAAATCGCCGACGAAGTCGTTAAAAAATAACGCGAAAACTGTTTAACCGTTAAAGTCGCCGTCGCTTGAGCGAACTAGAAACAAAAAAACGCGCCGTTCGATTGGGACGACGCGTTTTTTTGCTTTTCGCTTTTGAAACGAGATCGATTTTTAGGCGGAAAATATCGACGCCGAACGTTATTTATTCGCGTCGAGAATTTCTTGAAGCGCCGCTTGTTTTTGAACGCCGGTCAGGCGAGCGACGACTTCGCCGTTTTTGAAAACCAAAATCGTCGGAAGCGCCGCGACGCCGAGTTTCGCGGCGAGATTCGTCGTTTCGAACGCGTTCGCTTTCGCGATCACCGCCGAATCGCCGTTCGCGGCGGCCAACGCGGCGACGACCGGAGCGAGCGCGCGGCACGGCCCGCACGTCGGCGACCAAAAGTCGACCAAAACCGGACGCGTTTCTTGCAATACTTTAGCGTCGAAATCCGCTTCTTGCAGTTCGATAATTTCGCTCATTTCGGGAAAACCTTTCGTTTTTAACGCTCGAAACGCCGACGAAATCGGCGACGGAGCGGGGATTTTTAAGGAATGCGACGTTAAAACCGTTAAACTCGACGCGGCTTCGTCGAACGGATGAAAAACGCCGAAGCCAAACGGTCGACGAACGCCGTTAAAGTTTCTCTAAGTCGCGCGTCTTCTCGTTTTGGCGGCGAGTTTTCGACGCGGTTTTTCTTAGGGGACGCGAAAACGCCGTCAAACCTTGCGGCTCGGCGGCGTTTTGCGTTTTTACGCGCTCGTCGGAGAAGGGCGAACTCGAACGCGAACGTTAAAGCGCTCCGTTTTCTCCGACGTTAAGCGACGGTTCGGAAGTAAGTTAAGATTACTCTTCTTCTTCCTTGAGTTCCGCTTTCGCGATGATTTCTTGTTGAATGTTCCCCGGAACGACGTCGTAACGGTTGAACTCGATCGTGTAACTCCCTTGACCGCCGGTCATACTGGCCAACGCGCGGTTGTAGGTCGTAACTTCGGCCAACGGAACTTCCGCCTTGACCGTTTGGAACCCGCCGCCCGCGTCTTCGACGCCCACCGGACGACCGCGGCGCGCCGCGACGACGTCGGAGTTGACGTCCCCGACTTTGTCAACCGGAACGGTAACGTCGAGGTTGACGATCGGTTCGAGGAGGGCCGGACGCGCTTCCATAAAGGTAACTTTGAACGCGTTCGAGGCCGCCGTTTTGAACGCTTGTTCGTTACTGTCGACCGGGTGGTGCTTCCCGAAGTGGACTTCCGCGCAAAGGTCTTGGACGTGGAAACCGGCGATGACGCCGCGTTCCATACGTTCCTTAAAGCCCTTGTCGATCGCCGGCATAAAGTTCGCCGGAATCGTGCCGCCGACGACGGAGTCGATCCAAAGGAAGTTGTTTTCCGGGAAGTACTTCCATTCTTTCATCGACGGGAAGCGGTCTTTGTTCGTCGCGAATTCTTCCGGATCGGTTCCGCCCGGGAACGGATACATGCGAACGTGAACTTCGCCGAATTGGCCCGCGCCGCCGGATTGTTTCTTGTGGCGGTACATCCCTTCCGCTTTTTGTTGGATCGTTTCGCGGTACGGAATCTTCGGTTCTTTCGTGTCGAGTTCGACTTTGTCGCGACGCTTCAGGCGTTCTTGCAAAATTTGCAGGTGAAGTTCGCTCGTCCCGGTGATGACGAGCTGTTTCGTTTGCTCGTTGCGTTCGACGCGGAACGTCGAGTCTTCTTCGGCGAGTTTGCCGAGCGCGCCGGAGACCTTCGCTTCGTCGCCGCGGCTCTTCGGGAACGCGGCCAAGCCGACCATCGGGGTCGGGAAGCCGAACGCCGGCATTTCGACGTCGCCGAGGGTCGCGCCGGTGCGGAGTTCGTCGGTCTTCGTAACGGCGACGATCGAACCCGGGCCCGCTTCGTCGACCGGTTGCAGGTCGTTCGCGAGGACTTCGAAGAGTTGCGCGACTTTAAAGCCTTTGCGGGAACCGACGAGCGGAACGTTCGCGCCGGTCTTCAAAACGCCGCGGTGAACGCGGATATAGTTGATCTTTTGGACGAAGGGGTCGACGCGGGTCTTGAAGACTTGAGCGACGACGGAACCGGCCGGGTCGGCGGTAATTTCGACGTCTTCGCCGTCGGCGTTTTTCGCGATACGGGTAATCGCGTCCGCCGGAAGGGCGTAAGCGGCGAGCGCGTCGAGGAGTTCGGTCATCCCGACGCCGGTCTTCGTCGAAACGCAGAAGATCGGAATCAGCGATTCTTCTTTGATACCCTTGGCGATGAGTTTCGCGAGTTCTTCGTCGTTCGGGAGTTCGCCTTCGAAGTAGCGTTCCATCGCGGCGTCGTCGACCGAAACGATCGTTTCGATGAGCGATTCGTGCAGTTCGTTCGGGTCGATCAGCGCGCCGGCGGCTTCCGTCGGTTTCAGAGCGCTGACGACGCCGCTGAAGTTCGCGCCGCAGCCGACCGGGACGTTGAAGAGAACCGCTTCCGGGCCGAAGACGTCGCGAATATTGTCGACCAGCTCTTCGAACTTAATGTTGTCGGCGTCCATCTTCGAAATGATGACGACGCGACCCAAACCGGCCGCTTTCGCTTCTTTAAAGACGCGGCGAGTGTTGACTTCGAGACCCGCTTGGGCGTTGACGACGATCGCGGCGGTGTCCGCGGCGCCCATCGCGCCGATCGCGCCGCCGATGAAGTCCGGGTAGCCGGGGGAGTCGAAGACGTGGAAACGTTTGCCGGCGTAATCGAAGTTGACGCAGGAGGTTTCGATCGTGTACTTGTGCGCTTTTTCTTCGTCGTCGAAGTCGCAAATGCTCGTGCCGGCGTCGACGCTGGCCGTCGGTTGCTTCACTTTGCCGGAAACGTTCAGGAAGGAGTCGGTCATCGTGGTTTTGCCGGAACCGCCGTGACCGCACAAGACAATGTTGCGAATATTAGCAGGATTGATCGTCGCCATAAACTGTTACCTCGATTCGAAAAAAAATACGCCGACCGCGCCGGTTAACACGCGACGCTTCGGTTCAAGTTTGCGATTAACGATTAGGCGTCGGCAAAAATAACCGACGTCGCGAAGCCGCCGTTCTTGGACCTTGAACGGAGCGTCGCGGAATCAATGTTTTTCGGTCGCTTCGAACGTCGTTTTGAAAACGCGCCGCCGTCGGCTTCGTTTGGACCGTCGAAGCCACAAAATTTGGAGGCGCGCTCAAACCGTCGTCGAGCGTTAATGTTTAATGATAGTCGAAATCGGTTGAAATTTCAAGAGCCCCCCCCGATTTTTTCCAAAATTCCTCGATTTTCCTCTTTTTTTTTCGCCGACGTCGTTTTTTTTCTTCGAATGGACGATATTTTTATTAAAACGCGGGGCGTTCGACGGAACGTTGTTGTTAAGACGGGTAAATTAGAGAAAACGAACGCTTTTTGACGACGGGCGAGACGGCGTTGATTAAACGACGCGTCAATCGTCCTCTGTTAACGGAATCAAAGTCGGAAACGGAAAATGAAATTTCAAACGACGACGCTCGACAACGGGCTGGAAATTATTGCGGAAATCAACGAGGCGGCTCGTTCGACGGCGCTCGGTTTCTTCGTTCGAACCGGTTCGCGCGACGAAACGGACGAAATCGCCGGCGTCAGTCATTTTCTCGAGCATATGGTTTTTAAAGGCTCCGAGCGGCGCGACGCGGAGACGGTCAACCGCGAACTCGACGAACTCGGCGGCGTCTCGAACGCTTTTACGGCGGAGGAAACGACCGCTTATTACGCGAAAACGTTGCCGGAGTTGACCGACCGCGCGGTCGCGCTTTTCGGCGACATGTTGCGTCCGGCGCTCCGAACGGAGGACTTCGAAACGGAGAAAAACGTTATCCTCGAAGAAATTAAGATGTACGAGGATCAGCCGCCGTTCGGGGTCGACGAGAAATGCCGCGAACTCTTTTTCGCCGGACATCCGTTGTCGCGGAGCGTTTTGGGAAGTCGCGAGTCGATTCAGGCGCTGACCGCCGACCAAATGCGCGACTATTTCGAGCGGCGGTACAGCCCGTCGAACGTCGTCTTCGCGGCGACCGGCCAAATCGATTTCGACCGACTCGTTAAACAAGTCGACGCGGCTTGCGGCGCTTGGAAGCCGTTCGAAACGTCGCGGGAAAGTTGGCGACCGACCGGGAAGCGCGAGACTTGCGTCGTCAAGCGGGAGTCGGCGGCGCAAGAGTACGTTCTGCAGCTCGTCGACGCTCCGGCGGCGGGGGACGACGATCGGTACGCGGCGGCGATTCTTTCGGTCGTGTTGGGGGACGACGTCGGGAGCCGGCTCTTTTGGGAGTTGGTCGACTCCGGGCGCGCCGACTCCGCGACGACGTCGTTCGCCGACTTCTCCGACGCCGGGTTCTTTTGCGCTTCGCTCTGCTGTCGCCCGGAGGACGCCGTCGAGAACGTCGCGACGATTCGCGAGATTTTGGCGGAGGCGCGCGCCGAAGGGATCGACGAAGAGGAGTTGGCGCGGGCGAAAAACAAGCTCCGCACTCGGATCGCGTTGAGCGCCGAGCGACCGCAGTCCCGCCTTTTCTCGGTCGGTTCCGAATGGTTGACGTCGCGCCGGTACCGCTCCGTCGCCGACGACTTGAAAATCGTTCGGGAAACGACGCTCGACGAAATCGCCGCGACGATGGAGAAATATCCGTTCGAAAACCCGTTTACTATCGCTGTCGGGCCCGCCGACGCGGTCGAATGAAACGCGACGGACGGACGGGAACGCTTGAACGGTAAGCGGCGGTAAAGACGGTAAAATCGGCAAGAAGCGCAAAAAAGGACGCGGCGACGAGGAAGTCGGAGCGTCCTTTGGGGAGTCGGCGGCGTTAAACCGCGTCGAGTTTAACGGTAAAAGGCGTTTAGAACTCAAAATCGTCGTCGACCGGCGCGTCTTCCGCTTCTTCGTCTTCCGGCGGCGTCAGTTTCTTTTGAATCGCGGTCGCGTCTTCGAGGAGTTTGTCGAAGACCGGTTTCGCGTCGACGAAGAATTGTTCGTCGAGCTTCCAAGTCAGCGTCGCGCCGTCCGCTTTGATCGCGCCGAGGAACGCGTCGACGACGGCGATAACGTCGGCTTTGAGGAGATCGACGTCTTCTTGCGCCGGTTTGTCTTCGTCGGCGATCGTCGAGATTTGGTCGTCGAGCGTTTTTTCGACGAACGCGGTCGTTTCTTTCTTCACTTCGTCGACGAGCGCGAGGTAGGCTTGCGCGTCTTCCGGCGACTTCGTTTCGACGAGGGAGACGATTTCAAGCGCGTTCAGGTCGACTTTGAAAGCGCCGTATCGGTGCAACTTGGCAAATTTTTCGTTCCAAACAAGCGATTTTTGAACGAAATCGGCGATTCCTTCCGGAGCGGCGGAGCCGAGTTGTTCGAGCGTTTCGTCGATTTGCGCTTGCGCGTTCGGGTCGACGTCGGTCGCGAGGCCGACGGCGGAAACGACGGCGCCGGTTCCGAGCTTGGCGAAACCTTCGGCGAAGACGGCGTCGTCGACCTTGGCGATTTTCGAGAAGCGCGCTTTGACGTAAGCCTTCGCTTCGTCGGCGTCGACCGTTTCCGGAATGATCGGAACGATCATAAAGCCGAAACGGGCGAAGCGATATTTCAGCGCGCCGTTAAGTTGGCCGTTCAGGTCTTTGAGCGCGTCGCGGATTCCGACGGTTTGCGCTTTAGAAAGACCGTCGATCGGAATCGCGACGTAAGGGTAAGCCGGGCTTTCCGCGTCGCGAGCTTTGTCGACGACGACGTAAAACTCGGAGACGCCGGCGTCTTGCAACGGCGCGACGTAAAGTTCGGCGTATTGCGCGGCGAACATGCCGACGAGCGGCGCGGCGTTTTTCAACTCTTTCGCTTTTTCGGCGTCGGCGACGAAGTAATCGATCGCGGCGAGGGCGACTTTTTGCGCCGTTTGCGAAAGTTTCGGGCCGTCGAGTTGCGACAAATCGACGCGAACGATCGTCGTCGCGTCTTGGGTAACGAGCGGGGCGACCGGAGTTTGAGCGTTGGCGGCGGCGACGAAACCGAACGTCGTCAAAACGGCCAGCGCGAGGGAAACGAAGCGTTTCATAAGGCGTTTTCTCCAAAACGAGTCGAGCGTCGGCGATCGAACGCGACGCGAACTCGAACGAGGGGGGACGGGAAAGGCCGCGGCGAATCGACGAACCGATAAAAACGTTAAAACGCGACGGTTCGGCGATTGGCGGGGATTCGTTAAAACGGCGAAACAAGCGAGGTCGCGGCGAATTTAACGAAAAGGTAAAAAGTTGCGACGACGCGGGCGAGCGAATCTCGACCGAATCGCGTTATTTTAGCGACATTGTACGCAACGGCGCGAACGAGGGAAAGAGCGATTTGCGTTTTTCGCGAAATTTTTTGAAAATTTTTTCCTTTTTTTGCGTTTCGGCGCCGCCGTTTCCGTTCGACGAAGGTATAATGAGGAAAACGGCGCGTTTGTCATTAATATATATAGACGTTTAACGTCGAAGCGACGTTTGCAAAAAAAACGGCGTTTGCCCCAAAAAAACGGAAAATAAAAGAAAAAAGCGACGTCGGCGAGGCGCGAAGCGGAGGCGCGATGCGGAACGATTCGAATCGGAGGAACAAGGGGCTCGACGCGACGGTCGAAATCGTTGCGCCGGAGAACGTCGCGTTCGAGTATCGCTTGGCCGGGCCGTTTATTCGGGCGTCGGCGTTCGCGGTCGACTCGGCGATTGTCGGCGCGGAGATCGTCGCGGTTTTGTTCGCGGCGGCTTATTGCGCTTCGCGGTTCGGGGGGAACGACGTCGCGGAAGAGTTCGCGCAAGCGGCGTTTTTATTGAATTTTTGCGCCGTTTTTTGGTTTTGGAACGCGGCGTTCGAGGCGTTTTGGCGCGGGCGGACGCTCGGCAAAGCGGCGTTCGGCTTGCGGGTTTTGACGACCGAAGGGCGACCGATCGGACGCGGGCAAGCGTTGTTGCGGAACGTGTTGCGCGCCGCCGACTTGGCGCTCGGGCCGTTTTTGGCGATTCTGTTTTGCGCGAACGACCGAATGGCGCGGTTCGGCGATTTGGCGGCCGGGACGGTCGTCGTCGTTGAAAAGCGCTCGCCGAAGAAAACGGCGGCGCTTTCGCCGGAGAATCGCGCCGCGCTCGAACGGATCGCCGCCGAAATTCCGAGCGATTTCGACGTTTCCGACTCGCTCCGCAAGGCGCTCGCGCTTTACGTCGAGCGGAGAACGGAGATTTCGCCGGGCCGACGCGCCGCGATCGCCGCGCCCCTTGCCGCCGCGTTGGCGCAAAAGGCGAACTTTCCGCGCGCCGTCGATCCCGATTTCTTTTTGCGCGCCCTCTTTTTGCGAACCTTCGAGGAGAAAAAGGGCGGCGTTTGACGAACGGCGCGGCGGAGCGGAACCGCGGAACGGAGGCGCGACGGAACGTCGCGTCGAACGGCGAAAGGGACGGCGGGAACCTTTGCGCGGCGAAATCCGCGAGCGAGAGTCGCGACGACTTGACAAACGGCGCGCTTTCGACTATAATAGCGAGAACGAACGGCGCGACTTGAGCGGACGACGGGCGTCCGAGCGAACGAACGTCCGCGAAACGGCGGAAAAAAGAGTCGTTTGAAAAGATTGAAAAACGTTTTGGGATTAAAATAGCGACGATGCAAGAAAGAAAAGGCCCGAAAAACCCCGGAAATCGCGACCGAGACAAAGACGCCGACGAGAAGAGAAGCCGCGCTCGCCGGTTTGGCGACGGCGGCGAAGCGAACGAAAGCGGAAACGGTCGCGGCGGACGGCGCAAACGACATTCGCGTCGCGGCGTCGAGACGGCGTTCGACGTCGCCGACGAGTTCGAGTCGAGCGAGTCGAACGAATTCGACGGCGGCGCGGAACTCGGCGTCGACGGCGGCGATTGGGCGGACGACGCCGATTTCGACGAGTTTTACCGGGGAAGCGTCTTCACGACCGAGCGTTTCGACGCGTCGACGCAAGGCGACCAAACGACGCGAACGACGAGCGTCGCGAACGAACGGGCGATTCTCGTCGGCGTTTACACGCCGGGCCAAGGGCAAGGAGAAAACCCGCTCGCCGAGTTGGCCGGGTTGGCGGAAGCGGCGAACGTCGAGCCGGTCGGGACGCTGATTCAACGCCGAACGACGCCGGACGTCGCGTACTGCTTGGGGCGCGGAAAACTCGACGAACTCGAAGCGCTCGCGCAAGCGACCGACGCGGAGGTCGTCGTCTTCGACCTCGACTTGGCGCCGGGGCAAACGCGCAACTTGGAAAAGCGGTTGAAAATCAAAACGATCGACCGCACCGAGTTGATTCTCGACATTTTCGCGAGTCGAGCGAAGACGCGCGAGGCTCGTTTGGCGGTCGAATTAGCGCAACTCGAGTATTCGCTCCCGCGTTTGAAGCGGATGTGGACGCACCTCGAGCGGCAAGCGGGCGGGGGCGTCGGGCTCCGCGGCCCGGGCGAAAAGCAGCTCGAAGTCGACAAGCGAATCGCGCAAAAGAAGATCGTCGAGCTGAAACGCGAGTTGGAGGAAATTCATTCCCGCAAACAGCGCGAGGTCGAGGCCCGGAGCGAAAGCCGCCGCGTCTGCTTGGTCGGATATACGAACGCCGGGAAAAGTTCGCTCCTGAACGCGGCGACGAATTCGGACGAGTTCGCGCAAAATATGTTGTTCGCGACGCTCGACGCTCGGACGCGGCGTTGGTCGCTTCCCGGTTGGGGGCCGATTTTGTTGAGCGACACCGTCGGTTTCGTCCGCGACCTGCCGCACCACTTGGTCGCGAGCTTCCGGGCGACGCTCGAAGAGGCGACGACGGCGGACTTGCTGATTCACGTCGCGGACGCGAGCGCGCCGGACGTCGTCGACCAAATCGCGGCGGCGAACAAGGTCTTGAAGCGACTCGGAATCGACGAAAAAGACGCGATTTTGGCGTTGAATAAAGTCGACGCGATCGAGTCGGAGTCGACCCTTTCGGCGTTGATCGACCGTTATCCGACGGCGATTCCGATCAGCGTCAAAGAGGGAATCGGCCTCGACCGGCTGACGGCGGCGGTTAGCGAAGCGTTAAGTCGCGAATTTTTGGATGTTTACGTTGAAACGTCGATCGCGGACGGGAAAACGCCGGCGACGCTGGCTCGCGACGGCGAAGTCTTGTCGCGAGAATACGACGGCGAACGAGGCCGAACGACGGTGCGTTGCCGTCTCCCGAAACCGGCGCTCGACCGTTTGCGCGCCGTCCCGGACTTGATCGTTCGCTTAAATTCCCGCGACGCGGAGCCGCTTTTCTCGACCGTTCCCGGCGCCGAAATCGGGTTGGAACTCGATTAACGTTGGAAGGCGGGAAGCGGGAAAAGGCGGGAAAAGGCGGGAAAAGGCGGGAACCGGCGGCGCGAAGTCGCCGCGTTTTCCGGGGTTGGCGTTTGTCGCCGTCGAACTGGGAAAGCGCGTCGTTGCGTCGCCGTTCCCGGCGCGAAAGTTTGAGAGCGCGTCGCTGTAAATTGCCGACTTTTGATTTTTAGAAAACGACGTCGGATTTTCAGCGCGCCGCCGTCGACGCGTTGAAAATCGGCGAGACGAACGAGCGTTCGACGCCGCGAAACCCGCCGCTTTTGATTATCGAAAAAGCGAAACGTTTTTTTCCGGCGCCGAACGTTCGAACGTTTGTTGAACGCGTCAGACGACGAACTGATCTAAGAAGCGTTTAGCCTTTAAAATCGCTCGGCGCGTGATTTCGTCGTCCTCGCCCTTTTTCGGTTCGAAACGTTTGTCTTCGAACTCGAGCGCGACGGTTCCGGAAAAACCGATTCGATAGAGCGCGTCGAAGTAATCGGCCCAAGGAACGTCGCCTCCGAAGCCCGGTAAAATCGGTTCCATATAATCGAGTGGAGGCGCAAGAATCCCAACGCGCTCCAGTTTTCGACGGTGGACTTTAATATCCTTTGCGTGTGCTGAAAAGATTTTTGTGCGGAATTCATAAAGCGGAGCGATAGGATCGACGCTCAACCAGGTAAAATGGCTGATATCTGCACATATACCAAAGTGGTCGCTAGGAATAAGCTGGAAAGCCCGTTCCCAAATCGCCGGAGTCGACATTAAATTGCAACCGTAAGGCATTTCTGTTTCAGTAAATAGCGTCGGGCAGTGTTCAACGGCTAATTTGACGGCGTGTCGTTCGGCTTCGGCGACGATCGGTTTGAACACTTTCTCGAGCAGTTGGAAGCTATCTTCGAGGTTCATATCTTTAACGCGGCCCGTGAAGCAGGTTAACACCGGAATTTTAAGTTTTGCCGACGCTTGGATTACTTTGAGCATCCATTCGGCGTCGGCGGGATTGGCGAGGGGATTGCCGCAGAACAACGAACTAGCCAGCTCGACGCCTTTTTCCTCGGAGTAAGCGAGGATTTTTTCGATTTCTGCGGGCCCGTTTTTTTCGTCGAGGACGTCCAAAACGCGTAATTGCGCGACGTCGGCGTAACGTCGACTCGGCTTTTGCCCTTCTGGCAACGGCGGCCACGCGGCAATTTCGAGCGATTGGAACCCGCATTCGACGGCGAAGTCGATGCATTGAAAAATGTCCATTTTGTCTAAGATCGGCGTTTGCAACCCTAATTTGAACAATCGTTTGATCGACGTTTCCGTCGGCGCCGAGGCCGGCGAATCCGGCGTTTGGGAGGTTTGAGCGAATTTCTCTTTACACATCTTTCGAGCTCCTCTAAATTGACGTTGAGTAAGAATCGCGCTTGACTTTCAGCGCGGCGGTCGGTCGAGTATTTCTTTTAAATCTCTCGGCCTTCATAGGGTAAAGACCGAATTAAAAGCGAAAACGACAAAATTTAGCGAGAAGCGCGCGATAATTTCGATTAAAAATATCTTGGCGGCGCGATTATAGGGATATTGTCGATTATAAGGGACCCGAGAGAGCGCGTTTGTTTCTTGCGGACGAACGGCTTGCTTTATTTTCAACCGAAGAGAACGACGCAAGCCGCGCCGCCGACGGCGACCGTCGCGCCGAGAAGTTTCTTGACGACGCCGCGTTCGCGGAAGAGGCGCCAACCGAGAAGAACGTTGAGCGGCGCCGAGAGTTGGAACAACGCCAACGCGAGCCCGACGTCGAGCCGCTCGAACGCGAAGTTCGTCGCAAGTTGCATCGTTCCGACGCAAGCGGCGGTCGCGGCGAGTTCGAGCGCGTCGACGGCGGAAAAGCGGGGAGTCGGCGGCGTTTGAGCGGTTTGCGAGGGCGGGGAAGTCGGCGGCGTCGGGGCTGTTTGCGTTGTTTGCGTTGTTTGCGTTGTTTGCGTTGTTTGCGTTGTTTGCGTTGTTTGCGTTGTTTGCGTTGTTTGCGTTGGGCGGCGGAGTCGCGTTGAGATTAACGGAGTT
>JAFSDX010000004.1 GCA_017436025.1 Thermoguttaceae bacterium | reverse complement strand
GTTAAGTTCGAAGAGTTCCGATCTAAGGGATTCGAATTTCGAGCAAACGTCGAGCTTAAGTTTTTCCGTCGTTTCCGTCTCGTCCGACTCGGCGTCGCGACTCAAAACTTCAAAATCGTTCATCGTTTCTCCTTTCGTTTTAACGTTTACGCGTCGACCGTCTCGGCGGCGCGACGCGGTTCCGGACGCGGTTCGGTCGCGAAGCGCGTCGGCGACCACGTCCAACCGGCGTTCTCGTAAAGTCGCTTCACTTCGGGCGTTATCGCTCGCCAAATTTGCGGTTGGCCGCGTCGACCGTCGGTTCGCTCCCAAAGCGCGACGGCGGCCTTCGCGTCGCGAATCATCGACTCGACCGCCTTCGCGTCCGTCCCGCCGACCCGCAAAACGGCGAGCGCGACGATACGGTCGATTAAGTCCGGATGGACGGTTCGCTCCCAAACGTTCCGCGCGACAAGCCGTCGAAACGCCGCGACTCTCGGCGACGCGAAGTCGACCAGTTCGCGAACGTCGGCGACCGCGAGGGCGCGGCTCCCGTCCCGCGCTGCCGCTCGAACTCGGTTTCCGCTCCCGTTGGGCGTTAGAAACGCGTTTTAACGCGTTGTTACTAAGAGCTGGCGTTTAAAGAATTATGTTCTAGAAATTTGAAATAAAACGGGTTGCGCGGACTGCGACGTTCCGTTTGATTCCGATGGAGTTCGCTCGGTTCCGTTAGGTTCCGCAACCATTTTTGCAACCGCTCGACGTCGCCTTTGCGAAGTCGGCGTCAAGAAGTTGCAAGTAATGTTTGCGAGCGGTAACGGTCGAATGCCCAATCCACTCCGATTCCGCGACCGCGTTGAACTCGCGGTAAATTTCGTTCGAACGGCTCGCTCGGAGGTTTTGGACCAAACGCGGCCAAGTCGGGACGCCAAGGTCGTCGCAAAGTTTCTTAATCGCTTGGTAAACGCCGGTCTTGTCGCGACGCTTAACGACAATAAAATCCTTGGCGCGAGTTTCCAGTTGTAACGCCTCCAATTCGCAACGCAACTCCGGAAACAACGGGACGACGCGGCGGTCTTTACCGCAACGTTCCGTCTTCGGAGAACGCACGGTGAAACGCTCGGCGTCCCAATCGACGTCCTCCCAACGCGCTTCAAACGCCTCGCTGAGTCGCAAACCGCCGATACGGTAAAGCGCCAGCAAAACGCGAAGTTCCGCGTCGGCGCAACCGTCGATCAGTCGTCGATACGTCTCTCGCGAAACAAACGTTTCCTTCTTTTTATTGGAAAACGAACCTTTCGGAACCGGAAAACGGGTTGCCCGAAACGTATCCAAGCGACTCGCCCCACGAATAAACGCGCGCCATCGCTTTCAAAATTCCGGCCCGCGTCGCTTCCGAAAAATCGGCGTCGAGCCTCGCTTTGAACCGAACGACGTCGACGACGTCGAGTCGCGACGCGCGTTGCGTAAAGTCGAGACGCCGCTCCGATTGGCGGAACCGAACGCGTTTGCCGCTAATCGTTTCGCGTTTCATCGACGGGCTCTCCGCCTCCATATACAGCTCGACCAGCTCGCCGATCGAAACGTTTTTGTCGGCGGAAACCAGTCCGGCGCGACCGAGCCGTTCGCGCAAATCGTCGTCGATATTTTGAAGCCAAGTCAAGACTCGACGTTCAAGCGTCAGTCCAAATTCCGCCGACTTCGCAAGTTCGTCGACGTAGAAACTCACTTCTTTGGCGACGCGCTTGGGATATTTGGCGTCGAGAAAAACGGAGCGACGTTGTTTGTCAAGCATAAACTGGACGATATAAGCGCTTTTCCCATTCTTGCGTTTTCTTTCCTGCAAACTCGCCGTAACGGAGTCCGCGTCGCAACCGGTTGCGGCGTCGAAGGTTGCGACCGCCGGTATAAACCGAAATTAATCGTTTGTCAAGCGTTTTTCTTTCCGTCGTCGGAGTAGAAACGTCGACAAAACGTCGCCGAAGAACGTCTCCCCCGAACATTGCGCAATATAACGCAAAAGGAATGTTTGAAAAGAGTTAAGTTAAGTTAAACGGAATCCGATTTACAGCCGCCGATTTTTCCGCCTTCCGCCCGCCGTCCGACAAAGCGATCGCCGAGCCGAACCGCCGTTAAGCGAAACGCCCGAGGCAAGCGGAACCAAACGTTCCCCCAAAACGCCTTAGACGCAGCCGCGACCTTCCCTTCCCCGCCAAAAGCTAAAATCTTCGCCGAACGTCAAGCGTATTTCAGCGACATTCCGCCTTAACGCTTGCCCCGTCGCCCCGTTGACGACATTATGTACCAACGACTTGCCGTCGCGGCAAAACGATCGCAGAGTAAACGCTTGGACAAGCAAGCCCCAGGCGTCAAAACCTTGCTCATAAATATTGACAAAAAACACGCGAAGATTACAATAAAAACAACGTCGCGTAATGAAGAACGGAAAACATTTTCGGGGCGGACGCCGGGCTTTTTCGCCAACCGACGCTATTTTCAAATTCTCGTTTGGATACGAAAATGAAAGCTAAAAAAAGCGATAACACCCTTTCTCGCGAGCGTTTGTCGCCGCCTAAAATCGACCTCGCGCGTTTGGGCAAGTCGTCGGACTTGAAGCCGCTTACCCTTGTTCAAAATTTGAGCCCCGACGAATTTGAAATTTTTGTTTGCGAATGGTTGTTCGCGTCGGAGCGTTACGATCGGGACGAAATCTATCGTCTGGGCGGCGCGGGCGATAAAGGACGCGATCTGTTAGCGCGCAACCTCGAAGGAAATTTGGAACAGTTTCAGCGCCACGCTACAAAGAGCCGCTAACCCCGACTAATATTTATCCCGAACTCGGGAAGTTATGTTATTACGCCTATCGCGACGAAATCGAAACGCCTAAAACTTATTGGATCGTCGCTTCGCACGACGTCGGGCACTCGCTGTATGATTTGCTAAGGGAACCCGAAAAACTTAAAGCGCAATTATTAGAAAACTGGACGGCGCGTTGTCAAAAGAAAATTACCGACGGACGCAAAGTCGAGTTAACGGGCGACTTTCGCGATTACGTCGAACGATTCGACTTTTCTATTGTCAAATCTAAACCGATCATGTCGATTATCGACGAACACCGCTCGTCCTCCTATGGTTATATTCGATTCGGCGGCGACCGACCGGAAAAGCCGAAACCGTTAACGCCGCCTGAGCGATTCGAAAAATCGGAATTAGTATATTTAAACGCTTTATTTGAAGTTTGTCGTGAATATATAAGTCGCGAATCTCCATTAATAAAGATAGAAAAAAGCGCGGATATTCCTCCGAATTGGAATAAGATTATCGGAAGGCAACGCGGTTATTTTTATTCTTTTGAAACGATTCGTCGAGCGGTTCGCGACGCGTTCACACCTAATAGTTACTACTCCGTCGACGTTCTGTACGATTCGATATACGAAATCGTTTTGGAAGTTTATGAACAAGAATACCAAACAGGAAAAGAACGACTTGACGCCGTTCTACATTGCGCGGCAAACGCGACCAATTTGCAGACTTCCCCGTTGTACGCCGATTTACGTTGGATAACGCCGCGCGAACAAAAAGGAATATGCCATCATTTAGTCAACGACAAACGCTTAAACGGTTGGGTGAACGCCGATGACGACAAATATTTTTAATCGCCCTCTCGAACTCGCTCTTCGCGCTATGCTCGTTGCGACTTGCGCGACGCCGGGAACGCGTTTTTCGGCGGAGCGTTTGGCGTATCTCGATTTCGTCGTATCTTACGGAAAAATCTTTAACGTCGCCGAACGCAACCTCCACGGCGACAATACGTTTTGTTTTGCCGAACTGTTGAATCGCGTCGTTCTTATGCGAAAAGCTCTCGCCCAAGCCGCCGCGCAAGCCTACTTCGACTTCCTTCCGTCGGAGAGCGCCGGTTTTTTCTTTTCGCTCTCGGCAAAAGGACGCGAATTTTGTTCGTCGTTAAACAACGATTACGTCGAGCGTTACGTCGACGCGGCGCGACGGACGCTTCGACAATATGAAAATTTCGACGACTTCGAATTAGCGCAAACCGTTCGCGACCAAACGTCGCGTTTTTAATTACCGAGGAATCGCAAGATGTATTGGTTCAAAGAGTTATCTGTTCAAAAAGACGGCGAAAAGAAAGCTTTTATCTCTTTTCAACCCCCGGCCTCAATCTTATTTTAGGCCCGTCCGACACGGGTAAAACGTTAATCTTTCAATGCCTCGATTTTCTTTTGGGGGCGAGCGAGCTTCCTAGGGCGTGTTGCCATTAACGATTAAGTAAAATAACGATTGTTACAAAGTTTAAAAACGCCGAAAACATAACGTCGAGTTTATCGTAACGCGTCGCGATTCGCCGGAAGTCCTTGATACGTCGAAAGAAACGTTCGATTTCGTTTCGGCGTTTGTAAAGTTTTTTGTTGTAACGCCAAGGATTGCGTCGGTTACGCTTCGGCGGAACAACCGGTTTCAATCCGACGTTTCGAGCCGTTTGACGCGTTTCGTCGCCTTCGTAGGCGCGATCCATTAAAACAAACTTCGATTTTAATCGTTTGACGTCAAGGTTTCCGAGTAGTTCTCGCCCGACGGGCGCGTCTCCAACGTTCCCAGGCGTGAGTTTTAGCGCGACCGGAATCGTCGGGCCGGCGACGATCGCATGAATCTTGGTCGTGCGACCGCCCTTCGTCCGCCCGATCGCCTGCGGCCCGTTTTTTTAAAGCGCCGGCGGCGCTCGGACTCGATTTTACAAACGTCGAGTCCAACGATAAAACCGAAAAATCGGCGCCGATAAGCTCTTCTTTTTGAAGGACTTCCAGCACACGCGACAAAACGCCGCTTTCGACCCAACGTCGAAAGCGACGATAGACCGTGTTCCAATGCCCGTAGCGTCGAGGCAGAGCGCGCCATTTGCAACCGTTTTCGGCAACGTAAAGTATTGCGTTCAACACCTTTAAATGTTCAACGACAAAGTTGCCGCGCGGTTTCGGCAAAAGCGGCTCGATTTTTTGGTATTGTTTTTTAGTGATTTTCATACGCGCATTATACTATATTCGCAACGGTTGCGCAAGGGGAATGCCAAATTATGACAACACGCCCTAAGAGTCCCTTGCCTAGCTACGATTCAGTCGACGCCGTATTATCGACAAAGGACGGTTCGCTTTCTATTTCGCGTTCGCCAAAGGCGGCTCGCTCGGAATTATGCGTCGCCAACCAAGGCGAAAAATATCCGTACAAACAAATCGGCGCGTTTTGGTTTAAATTATTAGGCCTTTCTAACCCCGATATTCAAGTCATTGGCCAATCTAACGGCAAAAGAGAAAAGTTATCTTGGCGAAAGATAGTCAAACTTTTTGTCGTACGCGACCAACGTTTTTTAAGCGACTCGATCTTGACGTCGGAAATATTTGCAACGCCCGTCAATATTCGCGCGTTATTGCTCTACCTCTTAACCCAAAATAATTTCGAAGGCCAACGTTCTTCCCAAGAAGCCAACCTTCAAAACGCCGAACGATCGGGAAGACTTAAACGTACAAAAGATCTAATCGAGAAGTTGCGCGAGGAACTTCAAAATTTGCCCGACTATCCCGAGTCGCTTGAAGAACTTCAAGCGCAAGTCGCCGACGAACTCGCGAAGTTAAATCGAGAGCTTGTCGAACGCCGTCAAGAAATCCGGAACTTTAACCGCCAATTATACGCCAACGAACGCGAAATCGCTCAAAAACGTTTGTCTCTCCGAAATTACGACGCGCTCGACGAGCAATACGAAGCCGATTTGCGAAGATTGAATTTGATCTTCGAAGGCGAATTTCATTCTTCGCGCGACCAAGCCAAGGGCCGTTGCCCTTTGTGCGAATCGGAAGTCGAAGGATTCGGAGCCGACGCGCACCCCGACGCCGCGATCGCGGAATATCGCAAAATTTCCCTATTACGCGAAGATTTGCAACGAGCGCGAACGTCGACCGAAGAAGAAATCGCCGCAGCGGAAACGACGGCGCAAGAGCTCGACCTCCAAAAAAACAGGCTCGAAGCCGACGTTTCCGACGCGCAAAACGCCGTCGCCGCTCGTTTGCAAAAACAAAACGAGTACGAAGAACGCCTAAAAACCGACGCGCGCAAAACATTGCTTCAAACGTTACTCGACGCCGAGGAAGAAACGCTCGCTAAAATTCAAAGCGAGAAAAACGACAAAGTGGAAATCGATTTGCTCGACCTTTTCGCCGAAAAATTTAAAGGCGTCGACGCGGAAATCGTCGAGATATTAACAAAATGCGGATTCCCCGACGCCGCCGACGCTCGTTTCGACCCGCAAAAATTAACAATTTTCATCGGGCCAAAATCGCAAGCCGAGTACGGACAAGGTTATTGTTCGTTTTTAAACGTCGCGCTATCCCTTGCTTTCGCGCGCTTTCTGAAAAAGAACGGCGGCAACGTTCCCAACGTTTTAATTTTCGATTCGCCGCTAACCCCCTTGTCGGAAGAATTGCAAACCGCCGAATCGCGTTCCTTGCAACGAGAACTAATTCGTTTTTTACACGAAGTCGCCGTCGAGGACGGATTTCAAATCATCGTAACGGACGGAATCGACAAAAAAGAGTTTATTCCGCCGGAGCTTTTCCCGTCGATTAACGTCGTCGAATTTCGCGGCGCGAACGCGAAAACCGAAGAACGCCGAGGCTTTTTGATCGACGTTCCCCTGCCCGACGCTTCGAATACCTGACTCTAACCGACGTTATAACACAACTTGCGCCGACTGTTCTTCCGTCTCGACAAGTCGGCGAAAATCGCGGGCCGCGTTTCGTTCGAACGAACTTCAAACTTAACGCGACCCGCGATCTTTTATCGACGCGGCGCTTAGAAGCCGAACGCGCCGAGGCCTTCCAACTCGTCGTCGGCCCAAACGTCGAGCGACTCGAACGGGTCGCGACGCTCTTTCTTGCGCGACGCTTCATCGGCGACCAAGGCCGTTTCGATCTCGCTCCAAACGTCGGCGCCGCAATCGGTTGCGAACTCGCCGCCGTCCAAAACGCTCGTCGACGCGACCGCTTCCAACGACGCAAACGCCGCGTCGAAACGCTCTGCCGCCGAAATCGCGTCCGGAAGCGACAATCGATAACCGCCGCGACTTGCCGAGTCGAACGCCGTTTCGGTCGCCGTTAAAACCGTCGCGTCGACGTTGTCGACGACGCTAACACTTTTCGTTTCAACGCTTAACGCTTCAAGCGACGCCTCCGCGACTTCGAACGACGCCGCGTCGATGTCCGCCGTTTCTTTCGCGACTTCGACGCCGCCGAGCCCCGACGTTTCCTCGACCGTCCAAGCCGTCGCTTGCGACGCCGTGCCGCTTCCAGGAACCGAATGCGACGTCAAGGCGTAAACGACGTCGGAACCGTTTCCGGTCGCGTCGACGACGGTCAGCGAAACCTCGTAAACCGCGTCTTCAGCGGTCGGCGCGTAATAATGCCCAGCCGTCAGCGCGTCGCTAAGTTGCGCAAATTCAGACGTTTGTCCGTCCCCCCAATCGAGACGCCAACGCGCGATCGGCGAATCGTCCGGCGTCGTCGCTTGGAGGCTCAGACGCAAAATCGAACCGTCGACGCTACTCGACGTCGTTACGTTAAACGTCGGCGCCGTCGCGACAACGCGCAACGTCGCCGCAACGGTCGGGCCGAAAATCCCGTTCGCGTCGCGCGGTCGCATTCGAATCGTTCGTTCGCCGACGCCGAAGCCGAGTTCCTCGACCGACGTCCAGAATTCGGAGCCGCGTTCGATAAAGTTCGACGAAACCTCGACTTCCGAACCGCTCAAATCCCAGTAATACGTCCAGCCTTCGGGCGTTTCCCCGGTCGCGGCGAGGCAAAGCGCGCCGTTTTGCTCGACGACGTACTCCGTCGCGCCAAGTCGCGCAACGTCGGCGCCGATAATCTCGAACGTCGCGTCGACGCCGGCGCTCGAGTGTCCGACGTTGTCGTAAGCGACGATTTTAAAGACGTAACGCTCCGCCGACGCCAAAAT
>JAFSDX010000054.1 GCA_017436025.1 Thermoguttaceae bacterium | reverse complement strand
GCGGTACACCGACGCGGACGTCGTCGTCGTCGGATTGATCGGCGAGCGCGGGCGGGAGGTCAACGACTTCCTCGAGCGGGAACTTGGCGAAGAGGGGCGCAAAAAGAGCGTCGTCGTCGTTTCGACGTCGAACGAGCCGCCGTTGACGCGGGTTCGGGCGGCGTTGGCGGCGATTTCGATCGCGGAATATTTTCGGGATCGCGGGAAAAACGTTCTTTTCTTGATGGACTCGCTGACGCGGTTCGCGATGGCGCGCCGGGAAATCGGACTCGCCGCCGGAGAGCCGCCGACGTCGCGCGGGTACACGCCGAGCGTTTTCGCCGAGCTTCCTCGTCTCGTCGAGCGGGCCGGGCGGAGCGACGTCGGGAGCGTTACCGCGTTTTTTACCGTCTTGGTCGAGGGGGACGACAAACAGGACCCGATCGGCGACGCGGCGCGGGGGCTCCTCGACGGGCATATTTGGCTGTCGCGCAAACTGAGTTCGCGGGGGCATTACCCGGCGATCGACCCGTTGGAGAGCGTCAGCCGGTTGGCGCCGACGATCTGCTCGCCGGAACATTGGCGCTTGGCGAACGCCGTCCGACGAACGCTCGGAATTTACGCCGACGCGGAGGACTTGATCGCCGTCGGCGCGTACCGCGAAGGCGCGTCGCCGGAGATCGACCGAGCGATTAAGCTGAAACCGAAAATCGACCGCTTCCTGCAACAGCAAATGTTCGAGCGGTCGAGTTTCGACGCAACGCTCGCCGGATTGCGGGCGATCTTCGCGGAGGAGTGAAGCGGAGCGAAGCGCAAGTCGACGCGGCGCGAAAGAGCGTCGAGCGAAAACGTCGGAGCGGGAAATCGTTTCGGCGTTTTTTTTGCGTTTTTTGGGGAAAACGACGTCGTTTCGGGAAAATTTCGCAAAAATTTCTCGGGCGCGCGCTCTTAATACTCGACAAAAGCGCCGATTATGAGAAAATAACGGCGAAAATTGTTTCGCGTTCGCTTTTCGGTTCGACGCGGAAACGTTGGATTGCGCAATTTAAGCAAAACGGGCAAAGAACGAAAATGGGCGGTCAGGGTAAAACGAGCAAAAGAAATCGAATCTTGGCGGCGGCGCTCGGCTTCGCCGCGACGGCGGGCGCTTTCGTCGCGTTCGCGCAAACGGAGAAGGCGCGAGATTGGAAGCATTTTCGCGGAAAAGTCGTCGTAACCGGAACGCTCGACGTCGGAAAAACGGTCGAAGCGTTCCCGAGCGGCGCGTCGGAACCGGAAATCGTTTGGTTTCGCAAAAGCGACGGGACGGCGGCTTCATACCAATACGACCTTTTGAGCGCGGACGACAAAAAGGCGGTCGCCGTCGCGCTCGATTTGGACGTAAACTCGGAAGACGACGCAAGATCGGCAAACGACGTAAACTCGCGAAGTATGCGACCCGAGGCAAAGTGCGTAAGGCGCGCGGTCTTGGTTGGTATTAACGATTACGCGAGATTTTCCGACCTGCGCTTCGCCGGAGCGGACGTCGAGCTGATGCGGTCGCGCCTCGTCGAACTGGGGTTCGCGCCGGAAAATATCGTCGTGTTGACGACGCAAGCCGGTCGGGAAGACTCGCGGTTCGCGCCGAACAAGACGAATATCGAACTGGAATTGAAGCGGATTTTGGAGGAGTCGGGCCCGGACGATATGATTTTCGTTATGTTTACCGGACACGGCTTCCAGACGGAAAGTTACGGCGGTTACGCGCCTTACGTCGGTTTCGCTCCGTCGGACGCGGCGCCGAACCGGGCGACGGTCGTCGATTTCGCGTCGACGGTTTCGCTGTCGAAATTGTTCGCCGATTTGGAAGCGTGCGAGGCGCGGTTCAAGTGGGTGTTGGTCGACGCTTGCCGGGAGAATTTGGCGGAGGATTCGCCGCTTGCGGGCGGTTCGGCGGCGTCGAAGTCGTTGGCGCGTTCGAAGGCGCTTCGGAAATTGGAGGCGCCGCCCGGGGTCGCGATTTTGCAAAGTTGCGCGGACGGGGAGTTTAGCTGGGAGCGCGCCGGACACGGAATCTTCACGCGGACGTTCGTCGAGAGCCTGACGGAACTCGGCGACGCGAACGAGGACGGCGTCGTTACGTTCCTGGAAGCGGCGGAGCGGACGATGACGGAGGTGAAGCGCGAAACGTCGAATCGCGGCGAGTACGATACGACGCAAACGCCGTATTTGAGCGGCAGTATGACGCGATTCGTCTTGGCGGACGTGAACACGGCGAAGGCGAAAGAGCGTTGGCGCGCGGCGGTCGAAGCGCGGGAAAAGGGCGACTATACGACGGCGCGGAAGGAGATCGACGCCGCGCTCGCGCTTATGCCGAACAAGCCGGAGTACGCGACGGAAAAGCGCGCGATCGAAGCGTTTGCGGCGGCGGAGGAAAAGGCGAAAGCGGAAGCGCAAGCGGCGGCGGACAAGGCGCGTCGCGAAGCGGAGTCGGCGGCGCAGGCGGAGCTGGCGCGCGTGAAGCGGGAACACGCGGCGGCTCTCGCGGCGGCGGAAAAGGCGAAGTCGGACGCGGAGCGCAAGGCGAAGGAAGAGGCGACGGCGCGGGCGGAAGCGGAACGGAAAGCGGAGGAAGCGCGGCGTCAAGCGTAAAACGCCGGTTCGACGACCGGGCGAACGTCGACGACGGCGCAAGCGCAAACGCGAACGCAACCGTCGAGCGCGTCGTCGGACGAAGAATCTTATTCCGGCGACTGGAGCGACGCGCCGAAAGCGGGAACGCTGAAAACGCTTAAAATAGGCGAGATAGAGTACCGCTTCCGTTACTGCCCGTCGGGAACGTTCACGATGGGGAGCCCGGAGAGCGAAGCGAGTCGCGAAGCCGACGAAGGGCCGCAACGCAAGATAACGGTTAACGGTTTTTGGACGCTGGAAACGGAGGTAACGGTCGGCATGTGGCGTTCGTTCGTTAAGGCGACGGATTATAAGATGAAATCGAAGGAGGGCTTCGGTTACAACGCTGCGACGAACAAGTTCGAGTACGGTACTCAATTTACTTGGGAGAGTCCGGGTTTTCCGCAGACGGACGAGCATCCGGTAACGCAAGTCGACTGGAATGGAGCGAAGGCTTTTTGCGCGTGGTTGGCGGAGGAGTCGGGTTTGCCGATTCGCTTGCCAAGCGAGGCGGAGTGGGAGTACGCGTGCCGGGCGGGGACGAAGACGGCGTACTCGTTCGGTTTGGACGCCGAGGAATTAACGAAGTACGGCAACGTCGCGGATGATTCGGCGAAGCGAGGGTTGCCAAGATCCCTTACTGAATACTGGAGTTTTGTTTCTAGCGACGACGATTACGTTTTCACCGCGCCGGTCAAACAGTTTAAGCCGAACGCTTGGAACTTGTACGATATGCACGGCAACGTGTTGGAGTGGTGCGAAGATTGTTACGCGGCGTATGACGATACGAAAAACGACCAAAAACCGGTTTTTGTAACGGAGGGCTCGAACCGGGTGTTGCGCGGCGGTAGCTGGGACGATTGCGCCGGGTACTGCCGGTCGGCGATCCGGGACAGCTTCAACCCGGCGAACCGGGGCAGCAGCTGCGGGTTCCGCCTCGTTTTAGGTCGCGAGCTCTAGTAGGCTTAGGACGCTCCGCGTCCTTTCGAAGTTAAGCGTTTACGCTCGAGCAAGGTCGCCGCGAGCGCCTCAAGCGCCGCCGACCGCCGCCGAGCGTAAACGCCGGTGGGCGTGTTCGACGTAATTTTTCTTTTACCCCTTTGGCGGGGGGTTTTCAAGGGGGGCGCCGCCCCCCTTGCCCCGTCGGGGCCGACGTATGAACGGCGAAACGTTTGAAAAAAGTTTAGGAAATGATTTTCCGAACGCTAGGCCGTCGCGGCAAATTATTTTTTATTTTTATAAAAATCTTCTCGGCGGCTCTTGAAAGCCGTTGCGTTTATATTATAATAAAACGTATTAGCGTCGCTCTTTGCGCGGTTTTTGACGTTATCTTGTTATTTTACCTTATTTACGTTGTTCGGTCAAGATGCAGTTTCGAATTTTTAGCGTTCCGGCGTCGGGCGATTCGGCGGCGGAGGAAGAGCTGAACCACTTCTTACGAGCGAACCGCGTCGTTTCGGTTTCGAAGGAATTGTCGACGGTCGCGGGGAGCCCGACTTGGTTTTTCTGCGTCGAGTACCTGAACGACGGCAGGGGGGGCGCCGACGCGTCTAACCGCAACGCGCGGCGCGGGGCGAGCGTCGATTATCGCGAGGTGTTGTCGCCGGAGGATTTCGCGGTTTTCGTTCGTTTGCGCGACGCTCGCAAGGCGCTTTCCCAACGCGACGCGATTCCGGTGTACGCGATTTGCACGAACGAGCAACTGGCGCAAATCGCTCAAGCGCGTTGCGATTCGGCGTCCGCGTTGCAGAAGATTCAAGGGCTCGGCGAAGCGAAAGTCCAAAAATACGGCGCGGAACTCTTGAAGGCGGTCGCCGGAGAAACGACGGAAACGAGCGACGCGGAGCCGTTTTAGTGAAACGAACGGGCAACTTAATCGAGCGTATCGTCGACGCGGAAAACTTGCGCCGAGCGTATTTGCGAGCGGTCGCCGGGAAGCGCGACAAGCCGGAAGCGCTCCGTTTTCGCGAAAATCTCGACGCGAATTTGGCGACGATAGGTCGCGAGTTGGCGGAAGGGCGGCGCCGTTGGGGCGAGTTTTCGCGGTTCACAATTTACGACCCGAAGGAGCGGGAAATCGCCGTCGCGCCGTTTTGCGACAGGGTGGCGCATCACGCGATTATCGACGTTTGCGAGCCGATTTTCGAGCGGCGGCAGATCGCCCAAAGTTTCGCTTGCCGCAAGGGAAAGGGGCAGTCGGCGGCGGTCGCGTTGGCGCAAACGTACTCGCGCGGCGCTCGTTATTATCTTAAAATGGACGTTCGCAAGTATTTCGCGTCGATCGATCGCGAAACGTTGAAGCGGGAGCTTTTCCGGCTCTTCAAAGACCAAACGCTCTTGAAGGCGTTATGCGACGTCGTCGACGCTTACGAACCGGGCGCCGAACGCGGGATTCCGATCGGAAGTTTGACGAGCCAATTTTTCGCGAACCATTACTTGACGCCGCTCGACCGTTTTATCAAGGAGCGGTTAAAGACGCGCCGTTATTTGCGTTATATGGACGACTTCGTTCTTTGGGACGACGACCGCGACGAGTTGTCGCGTCGACGGGACGAGATCGAGCGGTTCGCCGCCGAGAAACTCCTCTTGACGTTTAAGGAAAGCGCGTTAAACTTAACGTCGAAGGGCTTGACGTTTTTAGGAACGCGAGTTTTTCCGGAGCGCGTAAGGCTTGCGAGTCGGTCGCGGCTCCGGTTTCGGCGCAAATACGCCGAGTTAACGGAACGGTTTCGTCAAGGTCTCGCGACCGAAACCGAGTACGCCGAGCGAACGCGGGCGCTTTTTGCGTTCGTCGAGCGGGCGGAATCGCGAGCGTTTCGTTTGCGCGTTATGCAAACGGGGGACGACGCCGAAGGGCTCGAACCGGGTGTTGCGCGGCGGTAGCTGGAACAATAACGCCAAGAACTGCCGGTCGGCGAACCGGAACAACAACAACCCGGCGAACCGGAACAACAACTACGGGTTCCGCCTCGTTTAGCTCGACGCGTTGGGAACGACGCGGCGACCAAGCGTTTTCCCCGTTCGCGTTCGACGAGAGCGCGACAAATCCGGAAGAGGAAACGGCGATTTAGTAGTGCGGCGCGCGAAAGATCGCCGTTTTTCGTTTTACGCGGCGGGCGGGGCGTCGGCGAAAAAAATTTTGCGTCGGGGCTTGGCGCCGCGGGATTTTTTGTTATAATGCTCTTGGAATTTAATTAAGGGCGCGTTAGGTTCGCTCCGCCGCGCTCGTCTTTTTTTTTTCGCTTTGTCGCGAGATCGAACGTTTAACGGAACGCCCCGAACGTCTTTTAAGGGCGCGTTCGTTCGGCGGTAAAAAAAAAACGACCGACGGCGTCGGAACGTTTGACCGGAACCGGAAAATCGGCCCGAAACGCTTCGACGACCGCCCGCTAAAAAACGCGGGTTTAGGAAATAACGTTTTGGAATTTGTCGCCGCTTTCGCTTCTTTTTCTTCGTCGCGCGGAGTTTAAAGCGTCGCGGTCGCGTTTAGTTAAACGATGTAAAATAAGGGTTTACGTTATGACAAAGCACATTTTTGTTACCGGCGGCGTCGTCAGCTCGCTCGGGAAAGGCTTGACGAGCGCCTCGATCGGGATGCTTCTCGAAAGTCGCGGTCTTTCGGTTCGGATGCAAAAGCTCGACCCTTATTTGAACGTCTTCCCGGGCCTCTTGAGTCCGCAGGAACACGGCGAAACGTACATTCTCGACGACGGAAGCGAAACCGACCTCGACCTCGGACACTACGAACGCTTCACGAACAGCCCGCTTTCGAAAGACAGCAGCTGGACGACCGGCAAAATTTACCAACGCATTCGCGAAAAAGAGAAACGCGGCGAGTACCGCGGCAAGACGGTGCAAGTCGTCCCGCACGTTACGAACGAGCTGAAAGCCTGCGTCGCGCGCTTGGCCGGGGACGACGTCGACGTCGTCGTTACGGAGATCGGCGGGACGGTCGGCGACATCGAGGGGCTGCCGTTCCTCGAAGCGATTCGCCAATTCGGGCTCGAAGTCGGGAAGGAAAATTGCGTTTACGTCCACTTGACGCTGATCCCCTATTTGAAAGCGTCGCGCGAACTTAAAACGAAACCGACGCAACACTCCGTCGAGCGTTTGCGCCAAATCGGGATTCAGCCGGACTTCATCGTCTGCCGCACCGAACAGCCGATTACGCAAGAGGAATGCGACAAAATCGCGCTTTTCTGCAACGTTCCGAGCAAGTGCGTCGTCGAAGAACGCGACGCCGATTTCTCGATTTACGAAGTCCCGCTTTCCTTGGCCGACGCCAAGCTCGACCAAATGATCGTCGACCGCCTCGGCCTCACGAAAGCGAAAGCCGCCGAATTGGACGGTTGGCACGAAATGCTGCATACGCTCCGTCGCCCGAAAACGGAGGCGACCGTCGCCGTCGTCGCGAAATACGCCGAGTTTAAAGACGCTTATAAATCGATTTACGAAGCGCTCGTTCACGCCGGTATCGCCAACGACGCGAACGTTCGCGTGTTGCGCATTCCGAGCGAAAGCGTCGGTCGCGAAGAGACGAAAGCGACGCTCGAAAGCGTCGACGGCATTCTCCTTCCGGGCGGCTCCGGCGAACGCGACTTCGAAGGGAAGATCGAGGCGATTCGCATCGCTCGCGAACACAACATTCCGTTTTTCGGGATTTGCAACGGAATGCAATGCGCCGTCGTCGAGTACGCTCGCAACGTTCTCGGAATGGAAAACGCCAACTCGACCGAATTCGACAAAGACGCGGTCGACCCGGTCGTTTGCCTCTTGAGCGACGACGAAAGCGGCGTCCCGGACGTCGAAACCGGCGGAACGATTCGCAAGGGCGCGCACACGACGGCGCTTCTCGCCGGGTCGCGAGCCGCGAGCGCTTACTGCAAACTCGATATTTCCGAGCGCAGCTATCACCGTTACGAGTTCAATTACGCCTACCGCGACCGCTTCATCGACGGCGGCTTGACGATTTCCGGCTCGAGCCCGGACGGCAAACTCGTCGAAATGATCGAGATCGAAGACCATCCTTGGTTCGTCGCGGCGCAATTTTTGCCGCAATACCAATCGAAACCGACGAAAGCGCACCCGCTCTTCAAAGCGTTCGTCGCCGCCGCGGTTCGCCGTCGCAAAGGGCTCGCGGAATAACGGTTCGACGGCGGTAAGTCGTCGAATGGAAAGGTTTGCAAACACTTGAAACTTCGGACGGCGCGCGCTTTTTCGACGACGCGGCGCCGCTTCCTTTTGAATAAACGGACGAAAACGATGGACTTTCTGCAACTTAACGGCAAACGATTTTTGATTTTCGGCGTCGCGAACAAAAAGAGCGTCGCTTACGCGGTCGCGAAAATGCTGACCGACGAGGGCGCGGAGTGCGTTTTCGTCGTGCAAAACGAAACGATTAAGGAACGAGCCGCCAAACTCTTCCCCGGCGCCGCTTTTTTCACTTGCGACGTCGAGAAAGAGGAGGATATCGCCGCTCTGCGCGTCGCGGTCGGGGAAAAGTTCGACTCGTTCGACGGTTTGCTTCACTCGATCGCGTTCGCCGACTATTCCGAAGGAATGAAGCCGTTTCACGAGACGCCGAAGCGCGCGTTTCTGCAAGCGCTTGACATTTCTTGCTTTTCGTTGGTCGAGATCGCTCGCGCTTTCGCCGATATTTTGAAGCCGAACGCGTCGGTCGTCGCGATTTCGATTTCGACGACGCGGATGGCGAGCGAAAATTACGGGTATATGGCGCCGATCAAAGCCGCGCTCGACTCGTCGTTGGCGTTCCTGACGAAGTCGTTCTCGTCGTTCTCGCAAATCCGTTTCAACGCGGTCGCGCCGTCGCTGTTGAAGACGTCGGCGTCGGCGGGGATTCCGGGTTATCTCGACTCGTATCTCTTTGCGGAACAAGCGATTCCGCGCAAGGAAGCGGTGCAAACGGACGAAGCGGCCGCGGCGGCGGTCTTCCTGTTGAGTCCGCGTTCGAGCGGAATCGCGGCGCAAAAAATCGTCGTCGACGCCGGGATGTCGACGAACTACTTCGACAAGGCGATCATCGACAAAGTCGTTCGCGACTAAGCGGGCGAAAATCGACGCGGCGAGACGTTCGACGAAAGCGGGCGGCTCGCCGTTTTTCTTTTAACGGCAAGAGTTAAGTTTTAAACGGGGCGAACGAAAGCGAAGGCGGAGGAAGGGAAATGACGGCGGAAAGAACGGAAAAAACGGGCGTTTCGGCGGCGCAAACGGAAATTCGGACGTATCGCGGGCGGCGCTTCGACTCGTCGTCGGCGGTCGAGGTTCGCGTTTCCGGCGGGAAAATCGTTTCGGTCGAGACGCTCGACGACGCCGGAACCGATTGCGGCGTCGGGGTTTGCGGCGCGGACGGTCGCGACGGCTTGCCGATTATCGCGCCGGGGCTTTTCGATATTCAAGTGAACGGCGCGGTCGGCGTCGAGCTTTCGTCGGCGGGGTTGACGGAAGACGGCGTCGTCGCGGTTCTCGATAAAATGTTGCGCGACGGCGTTTTCCGTTGCTGTCCGACGCTGACGACGAACGCTCCGGAGACGATGATTAGCGCGGCGGCGACGATCGCGTCGGCGCTGAAAAGTCGACCCGACCTGCGCCCGACCGTTTGGGGGATTCACCTCGAAGGCCCGTTCATCTCGACCGCCGAAGGGGCCGTCGGCGCGCACCCGAAACGCTTTTGCGTCCCGTATTCCCGCGAGCTGTTCGACCGAATTCAAGACGCTTGCGGCGGGCTGGTGAAGTTGGTAACGCTTTCGCCGGAGTACGAGGGCGCCGGGGAGTTCGTCCGCTTTTTGCGTTCCCGAGGCGTCGTCGTCGCGGTTGGACACACGAACGCGACCTGCGCGCAAATCGACGAAGCGGTTTCGGCGGGCGCGACCCTGTCGACGCACCTTAGCAACGCGACGCGCCATTTGCTCCCGAAATGGGAAAACTACTTCTTCGGTCAACTTGCCGACGACCGTTTGACGGCGAGTTTAATCGTCGACGGCTTCCATATTTCGCCGCAACTCGTCCGCGCGATCGTTCGGACGAAGGGGCTCGACCGAATCGTTCTCATCAGCGACCAATCGCCCCTTTCCGGTTTCGCGCCGGGACGTTACAAGACGGAGCTTTGCGAACTGGAAATCCAGCCGAACGGGAAGGTTACGTTGGCCGGCGACGCGAATTTGCTCGCTTGCGCGTCGTTCCCGGTTTCGCATTGCGTCGCGAACGTCGCGTCGATTGAGAATTTAACGTTGGCGCAAGTTTACCCGTCGGCGACGACGGTTCCGGCGCGCCTCCTCGGGGCCCCGCTCTTTAGCAACGTCGACGCAATCTCCGACGACGCAACGCTTTGCAAGAACGGCGAGAAAACGAGCGGCGTTCAAAACGTTGGCGCCGCCGCGAACGTCGATTGGCTCGAAGTCGGCGCGGACGCGGATTTCTTGCTCTTCCGGTTGGTTCCGGCGACGTTCGGCCCGCTCGGCGTCCTCGACGGCGCGTCGTTCCGAACCGGGCGCTTCGACTTCGAGCGAATCGTTTGGCGCGGTCGCGAAATCGTTTGAACGGCGAGTTTTAGAACTTACGCCGCTTTCGAGCCGTCGGGCGCGGCGCGTCGGCGGTTCGAACGCTTGCGTGAAACGGCGCGGCGGAAACGTCGGCGAACGTTAGCGAACGACGGCGTTCGAAACTTCGTAAGCGCCGCCCTGCCAACCGTAAAGGCGGAAACGCGGCTCGTCGGCGAGATTCGCTAAAATCTCCGCGTCGGCAATCTCGACCGACAAAACTTCGCGACCGTCGACCGAGCCGACGAAGCGCGCGCCGTTCCGTTCGAGTTTCAAACGGAGCGAAGAACCCGGCGTCCAACGGAAGTCGGCGTTTTCGGCGAGAATATGTCGCGTCGCGTCGTTTTTGTACGCGACGAAAAACGCGCCGTTCGGGTTCAACTCGAAAAAGAGCGTTCGCGCTTCGCCGCGAGCGTTCGACGGGCCGAGCGCGATAAACGGATAGGCGAGTTCGCCTTCGCTCCGGAAGTCGCATTCGAACGAGCAAACGTCGCCGACGACGCGTTCGACCGTCGGGAACGTTTCGCGGTAATGCGCCGAACGAACCGCGCCGTATCGGAATGCGCCGTCGGTCGGGAAGAGCGTTTCCGGGTCGAGCGGCGCGCTCCGGGCGACCAAGTAATTCCGGTTTTCCGTCGCGCTGTACTCGCAAGACGTCGCCCAAAGTCGGCCGCCGGCGACCGAAATCGCCCAAGCGTCGGCGGTGCAGCCCCCGTCGCGTCGCGGGTCGGCGCCGTCGTTCGAACCGATCGAACCTGGAACGACGCGCCAACTTTCCGGATTCAGCGGGTCGTTTAAGTCGATCTCGTACAACCGCTGGACGCCGTTCGGGTCGTTCAGCCAAGGAATCTGCCAAGTCGAATAGTACGCCTTGTCGCCGAGCGTAAAACCGCCGCCTCCTTCTTCTTGATTGCGAACGAAAATCGGCGCGTTATCGATTTGTTCTTTCGTTATTTCCGTCTCCAAATTCGGGACGACGAGCGCGCGGACGTCCATATCTTGCGCCCCGTGATTCCAGCAAACTAAGTAATCGCCCGTTTTACGTCGCGGATAGACGCGGAGACAGTTCGCCCGACCGCCGGTTTTATTGTCGTCCGGTTCGCGCGGATAGTCGCGCCAAATCGGCGTCGGCGCGCCCCAAGGCCCGGCGAAGGAGTCGGTTTGAGAACGGATAAGGTAGGCGCCGATCAGCTGCCAATCGACGAAGCCGTTCGTTCCGTCGCAGGTCGTGAAGACGAGGCAAGGCGTTCCGTCGAGGTCGCGGAAAACGAACGGGTCGCCGGAGTACGTCGAGTTTTCGAGGAGGTCGACGACGCAGCCGAGCGGTTCCCAAGCGGTTCCGTTCGGGGCCTTTTTATATCCGAAAATTCGCGAAAAGGAGCCGCCGCGCCCGCCGCCGTATTGCTCGTCGACCGAATAGTAAGCGGTGAATTGATAAAGGGTTCCGTCCGCGTCGTCGATAATCGACGAGTTGTTTTGCGGCGCGCAAAGCGGGTCGAATTTCTTTTGCGTCCCGACGGCGATAATCTCCGGCTCCGACCAAGGAATCGAGCAAACGGGGCCGTTCGTTCGGCAAGCGCGGAACGGAGCGCGGGCGGTCGCGAGGTCGCAAGGGCCGTCGAACTGAAGCCCGGCGACGACGCCGCTTCGGAGCGGTTCGGTCGAGACGATTTCAAGACGAACGCGCTTTCCGGCGGGCAAAACGACCGGCGTTTCAAGGCGTTTGCGGAACTCGCGCCCGACGTTGAGCGGCGTAGCGTCCGACGTCGAATGCGTGTAAGGCCGGGTCGACTCGACGAGCGGTCGCGCGAACGTCGGAATCTCGACGCGAACCGGCAAAAGCTCGCCGTCGACGCGCAACCCGACGACGACCGGTTCCGACGCGGGGGGAACGCAGTTCGCCAAGCGGACGTAAATCCCGGTAATCGTTCGCGTTTCGTTGAAGGTTTGGTCGAGAACGACGGCGCCCGGGCGAACGTCCGCGGCGGCGAGACGCGCTTCGACGTCGGAACAAACGGCGATCGCGGGCGCGGCGGGGGAGGGCGAAACGTCGGCGGGCGAGTCGGCGAAAAGTCGCGGCGTCGGCGACAAAAGCGCGAGCGCGGCGAAGAACGGGAAGAAACGGCGCGGCGGCATTGGGCGTCTCCTTAACGGGGAAAGGGAAAGAAAGCGCGTCGACGGCGAAAACGGGCGCCGTCGACGCGAAAAAAAGAAAGGGGAAAGGGAAAACGCGTTATTCTTGCGGTTGCGCTTTTTCGTCGACGGTTCCTAAGTTGCCGTCGATATTGACGTTGGCGCAGTCGCTTTCGACGCGGACGGCGCCTTGGACGAAGTTGTCGGTAACAATGGCGCGCTTGGCGGTCGCCGAAATCTTCATTTGCGGCTTGTCCGTTTGGAAGTTGCAACCGCGAACCATTACCGAGCCGCCGTCGACTTGCAGCGCCGGTTTGTTTTGATTGTCGCGGTCCCATTGGCAAAACTCGCAGTCGCTAAAACCGATCGCGCCGCGACCGTCGATGCGCGCGATCTGTTCGCAAGGGCCCCAAAACGCGCAGTTTGAGAAACGAACCGAGCCGAAATTCGTTTTGTCGACGACGACCATCGTCGGATTCTCGCCCCACATCGCGACGAACTCGCCGTTCGTGATCAGGACGCCGAACGTCGCGCTCTGTTCGACCAAAACCGACGTGTGGCAGGCGTCCGCGCCGATTCCCAAAAAGTTGCCGTTGCAGAGGCCCGCGTCGCTCCCGCCGAACTTGTACCCGACCGAATAGCCGAAGCAGAACGTGTTCAGGACGTAATGCCAGTCGGTGCGGTTGAAGATGAACGCTTCGCCGTTCGCCTTTTGCCAATCGAAAAGTTTCGGCTTCATACTCCACCAAGGATTGAAGTGGACGTTTTCAATCCGCCCAATGTCGTAGATTTTGTCGACGAAAATGCCGCGTCGCAACGGTTGACCGTGAACGTTGCGGATAAGGGCCCGTTCGTTTTGCGACGCGTCGATACCGTTGTACGGGTTGAGGAGTTCGACGTCGACGACCGCCGGGTTCTTGCCGCGCATCTGAATCGCCCAAGGATAAGGCGTCGGAACGTCGTCTTCTTTTTGGTCGGGCCAATAGAGAACGACGCCCTGTAAAACGCTGTTGGTGTTGAGTTTAATGAACGCCGGCGCGTCTTCCGTTCCGGCGTTTCCGACGACTTGGAACGTCGCGCCGTCGTCGGTCGGACGGGGAAGACCGCGGTCGCGACAGCCGTTGTGCGCGGTAACGGAGTTCCAAGGCCCGCGGAGCGTCGCGCTTTGCGGGATTTCGAGCGAGCCTTCGAAGCGGTACTGGCCCGGCGGAACGACGACCGTGCCGCCGTTTTGCCCGAGCGAGTCGAGCGCCGCTTGGAACGCTTTCGTTTCGTCCGTTTTGCCGTCGCCGACCGCGCCGAACGCCTTCACGTCGACGACGAACTCGGAACCGGGCGCCGGAACCGAAATCGACGCGGTCTTAGCGTCGTCGCCAAACGCCGCCGAGGCCTGCGGAAGAGCGCCCGACGCGTTGGAGCCGTCGCGGAAAACTCCTTGCGGCGGTTGCGCGAACGCGGCGCCGACGCCGGTTAAAGCAAGAAGAGCGGGAAGAGCGAGAACCGTCGCGGCGGTTCGGAAACGGAAACGTTGCGATTTCATCGGTTGAGCGATTCTTTCTAACGCGGCGAACCGCGTCGCGGAGGGTGAAGTCGCGCCGAGTATTAGGAGAACTTATGATAAGCGTCGCTAATTTTGACTCGGCGCCGAATAAGGAGGCGGAATAATAAGAAACGCTTATAACGGGCGCGTTTCGGCGTTTTCCGACGTCGCCGTCATTATACCCGAAACGCGGCGCGATTGCAAACGGTCGACGGGAAAAAGGAGTTGAAAAGCGGGAAAACGGAGAAGAAAAAAAGCGGGAAAGCTCAAACGCGGCGAAAAAAAAGCCGACGAACGCGGAAACGTCGTCGGCTCGAATCGAGGAAAAGGCGGTCTTTAAAACGCTTAACTTTTGCGGCGCGGGCGGTTGCGTTCGTACATCGTCTTGATGCGTTCGAGAACGAGCGCGTTGATTTCGTCGGCGGAAAGCCCAGCGTACTCCTCCGGCGGAATCGGCGCGCCGTACTCGACGACGATGCGCGGGCCGAAAAGGGACGGAAATTTCTTCGTGCGCGGGAACACTTCGAACGCGCCGGAAATCGCGATCGGAACGAGCGTCGCCTTGGCTTTGCTCGCGATGTTCGCGTAACCGGTCGTGAACTCGCAAAGCTCGCCGTCGAACGAGCGCTGACCCTCCGGGAAAATGAGGATCGCCTCGCCGTTTTTGAGACGGCGCATCGTCTCCTTAATTCCTTGATAGCCAAGACCTTCCGTTTCGAGCGGAATCGTGTCGATCGACGAAATCAGCGCCGCGAACAACTTCGACTTAAAAAGCGACTTGCGCGCCAAACAGCTCGTAACGCCGTAATAACCGCAGCCGATCGCCGGCGGGTCGAAGAAACTTTGGTGGTTCGCGACCATCATCGTCGGGCCGGAGCGCGGAATGTTGCGAGCGCCGATATGTTTGATGCGGAAAAACGTCTTGAAAAAGACGTAAACCGAGAATTGACAAAGGTAAACCCAAGCGACGTGTCGCAACGAACGGCGGTCTTTCGACTTGGAACGCGGCGACGGAGCGGGAGAAACGGGCTTTTCGGACATAGGAACGGAAACGGACGGCGGGGCGAAAAACGGAAACGCTCGCCCCGTCGGCGTCGACGTCGGCGGAGCGGAGGACAAAACGGGGAAACGCGTTTACTTTTTCGGACGGCGAATCCGTTCGAAGATTTCCGTAACGCGTTTAACGACAAGGTCGTTGATTTCGTCGGCGGAAAGACCGGCGTAGTCGGCGGGCGTCAACGGGGCGCCGTATTCGACCCGAACGCGCGGCTTGAAGAACGACGGGAACTTTTGCGTTCGCGGGAACGCTTCGAACGCTCCGGCGATCGCGACCGGAACGAGCGTCGCGTTCGCTTTGACGGCGAGGCTCGCGTAACCGGACGTGAACGGCGCGATTTCGCCGTCGTAACAACGTTGCCCCTCCGGGAAGATGAGGACGGCTTCGTCGTTTTTAAGGCGGCGAATCGTTTCCTTAATTCCTTGGTAACCAAGACCTTGCGTTTCGAGCGGAATCGCGTCGACCGAGTCGATCAGCCAACCGAACGGCTTGAACTTGAAGAGCGTTTTGCGCGCCAAATAGTTCGTCATTCGGAAATAACCGCAACCGACCGCCGGAGGGTCGAGGAAACTTTGATGGTTCGCGACCAACAACGTCGGGCCCGAGCGCGGAACGTATTTTGCGTTCGTGTATTTGATTCGGAAGAAAAGTTTCAAACCGACGTAAAGACAGCCTTGGCAAAAGTGGTACCAACAGGCGTGTTTTTTCGAAACGACGCGCTTTTTCGACGAACGTTGCGGGGCCGGTTTTTTCGAATCGGACGGGGCGGGCGAGGGCGCTTCGGACATTGGCGGGAACGGTTTCTTTGATTTTGGAGTAATTGGAGCGGAAAACAAAGCGGGCGGCGAACCGTCGCGCAAGAAATAACGGAAAACGCCGCGTCGACGGGAAACGTCGGCGGCGTTTTCGACGAAAAAAGACGGCTAAACGTCGGCGAAACCGGCGTTACTTCGTCGCGTCCGGGCCCCAGTAAACCGACGTTTCGATCTTGCCGGACGCCGGGAACATATCGCGTTCCTTCAAACGAGCGGCGAGTTCCGTCGCGCTGTTGGCGAAGAGCGGCGAAATTTCGACTTCGACGCCGTCCGCGACTTCGACGCCGATATTCTTGAGCCAACGGCGGTAAAGGCCGGTCATGTGTTCGCGAACCGTTTTCGGCGTGTCTTTCGCTTCGCGCGGGTGGTTCTTGAGCGGGCCGAAGTTCGTTTCCTCTTCGATCTCGACGACGATCGGGTTTTTCGCGAGCGGGAGAAGGTCGAAAATGAACTTTTCGTATTTAATCGCGTTCGTCCCTTCCGGCTTAATCTTGACGCCGAAGAGGGGCGCGCCGTTTTCGTCTTTCGCTTCGCGGTCGAGAACGACGTGCGGAATCTTTTTCTTCGCCAAGTGGAACGGGAGCGAACTCGAGTACGACGCGTTCTTTTGCAGCAGGTCGAGATTCATCATATGAACGGCGATGGAACCGGCCCAAATCGCGAGGGAACCGTCCGGTTTGCGGCGCTCGCCCGCGGCGTCCGGAAGGTCGCTGTACTCGATGACGTAAAGTTTGCCGTCGACCATCACCATATTGCCGACGCGGTCTTTCGGGTTTTGCTTGCGAACGACTTGCGTCGCGAACTCGGAACCGCTCAAGACGTGATAGCCGATAAATTCCGGACTG
>JAFSDX010000053.1 GCA_017436025.1 Thermoguttaceae bacterium | reverse complement strand
GTTGGTTGGGTTGGTTGGGTTGGTTGGGTTGGGCGTCGAGTTTAGCGGTTAAAACGGTCGCGACGGCGGCGACTCCGAGCGCGCCGAGGAAAACGGCGAAGGCTCCGAAGGCCGGAACGCCGAAGAGCGCGGCCAACTCGAACGCGAACGAATGCGGGTCGGCGATAAACTCGCTCGCGGTCGGGGAAATATAACGGGCGTAAACGCTTTGGAACTCGCCGGGGCCGACGCCGAGGAGCGGAGAATCGGCGATCATCGCCGCCGTCGAACGCCAGTAATCGAGCCGATACCCCAACGACTTGCCCGCTTCGGCGAACACTTCGCGGTCGAGAAGGCCGGTCGCGAACGCGCCGACGAGGAGGAGGGCGGCGCCGACGAACGCTCCGGCGGTTCCGAACGCGACGCGGCGGGCCGTCTTACGCTCGGCGCGTCGGAGAGCGGCGAGAACGGAGAAGACGCCCCAAACGCCGACGCCGAACGTCGCGCCCAAAAAGCCGGAGCGGCTCTTCGTCGCGAGCAGAACGAAAAGAACGAGAGCGAGCGCGACGGCCCAAACGGCGAGCGTCGCGACGTTCGGGACGGAAGATTGGGGGCTTTCGGCGGTTTGGGGGACTTTCGGCGAAGCGGTTGCGTCGGTTTTGACGGTTTTGCGGGGCGCGCGGCGACGTCGGTTGACGGCGGAGAGGAACGCGGCGGCGCCGAGAACGAACGTCGGGGCGAGAAGACCGGCTAAAGTATTCGCTAAACCGAACGTTCCGGTCGGTTCGGAGCTTTCGAGGAGGCGGTTTTCAAAACGCGCTCGCTCGGCGTCGGTCGAAAAGGTCATTCCGTTTTCGGCGAGAACGCCCTCCGGGTCGGCGAGATAAGCGGCGCGGAGACGCGGCGTCGCGACGGTCAGCGAATAAAAGGAATGAAGCGACTCCGCGGCGGCGCAAGCGAAAATTAAAACGAAAACGCCGGAAATCAAACGCGAGTCGAAAAACGAGCGGAAACGGCGCGCGAAAAAGTAAAGGAGCGTCGGAACCGCGAAGAGCCAAAAGGCGTTCGTCGCAAGGCGGACGTCGCCGGTTTGACCGAAAATAAGGGCGAGATAGGAGACGGTCGCCCAACCGAGGAAGAGGGCGAGCGCGACGTCGGCGACCCGAACGGCGCGACGGGAGACGACGGCGGTTTTGCCGGAGGGGACGCTTGGCGCGGCGCCGGTTTTAGCGGTTGGAACGCTTTTGTCGGTCGCGAGGAGCGGGAAGCGGAGCGCGGCGACCGAAACGGCGGCGGCGAAGAAGAGGAAGAGGAGCGCGACCGGGTTGAAGTCCCCTTCGCGAATCGCGCCTTCCGGAGCGGAAACGAGAACCGGGACGAGCGTCGCGGCGAACCCGAACGCGAAGGCGGCGGGGAAAAGGCGCGGCGCGGCGTCGGTTGAAGCGGTCGAATCGGTTTTGTCGGCGGGACGGCGGCGGTTGGGGCGGCTCATCGGGAAGGCTCCGGAGGGGAAAAGGGCGGCGCGTCGCGAAGGTGAAGGAGCGGAAGCGGCGCGAATTGGTTTTTGTCGCGGCGGTTGAAAAACGGCGTTAAACGTCGAGCGAGTCGCCCCGTTTGCGGCGTTCGCGCAGTTCGGCGGTCGCGGCGAAAAGCACGTCGCCGGAGCTGTTCAGCGCGGTTTCGAGGGAGTCTTGAACGACGCCGACGACGAAACCGATCCCGACGACTTGCATCGCGACGTCGACGCCGATTCCGAAAAGGGAACAAGCGAGCGGAATCAGCAAGAGGGAACCGCCCGCGACCCCGGACGCGCCGCAAGCCGCCAACGTCGAAACGACGCAAAGAAGCAAAGCGGACGGAAAGTCGACCGAAACGCCGAGCGTGTTCGCCGCCGCGAGCGACATAACGGCGATCGTGATCGCGGCGCCGTTCATATTGATCGTCGCGCCGAGCGGAATCGCGATCGAATAAAGGTTTTCGTCGAGCCCGAGCTTCTTGCAAAGTTGCAGATTGACCGGAATGTTCGCCGCCGAACTCCGAGTAAAGAAGGCCGGAACGCCGCTTTCGCGGAGACAACGGAAGACGAGCGGGTAAGGGTTGCGGCGGAGCGCGGCGAAAACGATCAACGGATTGACGACGAGCGCCGCCGTCAGCATGCAGCCGACCAAGAGCGCGAGAAGCCGTCCGTAATCGGCGAAAATCGACGCGCCGCTCGTCGCGACGGAGGAAAACGTCAAACCTAAAATCCCGAGCGGCGCCCAAGCGATCACCCAGCGCGCGGCGGCGGTCGCGGCGGTCGCGAGGTCTTTGAGCGTCGTTTTCGTCGTCGCGGAGGCGGTCGAGCGCAACGCTAACCCGAAGACGATCGCCCAAGTCAAAACGCCGATGAAGTTGCCGTCGACCAACGCGCCGACCGGGTTTTGCGTCGCGTTTTTCAACAGTTGAGCGAAGACTTCAAAAACGCCCGACGGCGGCGTCCCGGCGTCGGCGGCTTCCGGGAGTTTTAACGTCGTCGGGAAGAGGAAGCTCGCGCCGACCGCTAAAACCGCCGCGAGCGCCGTCGACGTTAGGTAAAGGCCGACGACCGGGGTGAAGCGCGAACCGACTTTTTCACCGGCGTTGGCGAGCGCTTCGACGACAAGAACGAAAACCAAAATCGGCGCGATCGCTTTCAACGCGCCGACGAAAAGCGTCCCGAGCGTTCCGACGACCGTCGCGCCGGGGCAAAGGAAACCGAGCGCGACGCCCAAAAGGAGCCCGACGGCGATGCGGGCGATCAACGAAAGACGATTCCAACGGTTGAGAAAGCGGTTCATTGGGCGCGGTTTCCTTTTATTGTCGAGGTTTTCGGCGTTTCGACGGGAGCGCCGGAAACGGTCGAAGCGATTTTAACGATTTTTCGGCGTTTTAACGGCGCGACGCGAACGGTCGGCGGCGAGTTTGGCGGTCGAAGCGATTGGGACGGTTTTAACGGGCGACCGACGGCGCGACGCTTTTCAAGTAACGGAGCGATTCGCGGCCCAACGCAACGACGCCGGGGGAATAGTCGAACGGTTCGACGCCGATCCAGCCGTCGAAGCCGACGTCGGTTAACGCTTGCAAAATCGGCGCGAAGTCGAGCGAGCCGAAGCCGGGGCCGCGGAGGTTCGGGTCGTTCGCGTGAAAGGTCGGCGCGGCCCGGCGACCGAGCGCGGCGCGAATCGTTTCGGGAATCGACGCGCTTTCTCCGCCCGCCATCGCTTTGCAGTCGAGGTGGAGCGAGACCGTTTCGGGCGCGCCGAGTTTGTCGATGAAGGCGAGCGTTTCGTCGGCGGTCGTCCAAAAGTTCGTTTCGGTCGGGGCGAGCGCTTCGAGGGCGAGAACGACGCCGGTTTTTTCGAGCGTTTCGAGAACGAGCGAAATCGTTTCGAGCGCGGACTCCTCGGCGTCGGCGCGGGTAAACTCCGGCAAAATCGAACGTTGCGCGGGCGAGCCAAAGACGAGATACGAGCCGCCCAACTCGGCGCAAAGCTCGGCCAAGGCGATCAAATAGTCGGCGGTTCGGCGGCGGACGGCGCGGTCGAGCGTCGTCAAACGAAGGCCCGACGTGTTCGCAAGAACCCAATGGAGCCCGGAAACCGCGACGCCGGAAGCGGTCGAGGCGGCTTGAACGCGGCGGCGAATCGCGGCGGAAACGCGGGCGACGTCGGTCGTTTTCGAGTCGCCGGAGACAAACGCCGGGTCGAGCGAAAACGGGGCCAACTCGGCGCCGTCGTATCCCCAAGCGGCGAACGCGTCGAACTGATTTTCAAGGGACCAACGCAAAAACATCTCGTTGCAAAGCGCGTATTTCATCGGCGGAACTCCGGAAGCGGGGGAAGAAGGGAAAGACGGGAAAACGGGGAAGTTGGGGGGAACAGGACGGATTGGGAAACGGCGGCGCGACGTTTGGGAGACCGTCGTTTCGACGTTCTAATAATCTTGGCGTTTCAACTTGTCGTTTCGACGTTCTATTAATCTTGGCGTTTTGGCGTTCTATTAATATTAATGACAAAATCGGCTCGCGGCGTCGACGGACGGCGGCGCGAACCGAAGGAACGCTCGAAACGTCGCGTCGCGGCGACGGCGGCGCTTCGAGCGGGCGTTAAACCGTTAAAATCGATTTAAACGTTGAAACCGGAACCGGCTTATTTGCCCAGTTTCGCTTTGATCGTCGCGTCGAGCGCGGCGCCCCAAGACTCGTAACCGACGGCGTTCGGGTGAAGGAGGTCGGGCATCACGTCTTTGGTGAGGACGCCTTCTTCGTTCAGGAAGACCTTGCCAATGTCGATCAGCTCGACGTAATCGAGGTCGCGAACGGCGTACGGAAGGAGCGCGTTAATCTTGTCGATTTCCGCTTGTTGACCGTCGCGGTTCGTGCAGGGGAAGATTTTCAGAACGATAATCTTCATTTCCGGGAAGAGGGAGTGGAGCTTCGTAACGATGCGACGGTTGCCGAGCGCGATATCGGCCGGTTGACGATCGCGGCTCCAAGTGTTGTTGACGCCGATGAGGAGGACGGCCAGTTTCGGGTTGACCTTGCTCCAGTCGTAGTTTTCAATGCGCCAAAGGACGTGTTGCGTTTGGTCGCCGCCGATACCGAGGTTGATCGCCTTCATATCGCCGTAATATTTTTCCCAAACGTCTTTGCCGGCGCCTTCCCAACCGTGCGTGATCGAGTCGCCGACCATCAGAACGTCGACGTCGCCCTTCTTGAGAAGTTCGTTCTTTTCGTTGTAGCGGTTCGTCCACCAGTCGCCTTCGCGCGGCGCCGGTTTGCAGTCGACCGGGGTTTCGCCGAGGCCGTCGGCGATCATCGGTTCGAGCGCGTCGGCCCAAATTTTGTAACCGGCGGCGTTCGGGTGGAGCATGTCGGGCATAATTTCCTTCGGAAGGGTTCCGTCTTCCGTCAGGAACAGGTCGTTGATGCTGTAGAGTTGGACGTTTTCGACTTTGGCGCCGGCGTAAATATCGCGGAGACCGGCGTTGATGGCGTCGACGTCTTTGCGGAATTTGCCGTCGACTTTATGGTCGCGCGGGAAAACTTCCAGCAAGAGAATTTTCGTCGTCGGGTAGAGCGCCTTCACTTTGTCGACGACCGCTTGGACGCCTTGAACCGTTTCGGCCGGGGAGCTGTGTTGCGCTTTGATCTTTTTGTCGCCGTCCATTTTGTCGACGGTGTGCCCGATGTTGTTCGTGCCGATCATAATGATCGTCATTTTCGGGTTGATTTTGTCGACCGGCGAATTTTCGAGGCGCCAAAGGACGTGGCCGGTGCGGTCGCCGCTGATGCCGAAGTTCATCGCGTTGCGGTCGGCGTAATATTCGGCCCAAACGTCTTTTCCGCCGCCTTCCCAACCGTGCGTGATGGAGTCGCCGATCCAAAGGAGGTCGACGTTCCCTTGCGCCATCCGTTCGGCTTGTTGCTTGTATCGACCAATGTCGCGGTTTTCGAGGGTAACGGCGAGGTTTTCGGTAACGGCCGGTTGCGCGAGGGCGAGGGACGGCGCGCCGACGAAGGCGAACGTCAAGCCCAAAACGCCGACGACGAAGGCCGCCAAGTTCAGCGATTTTTTCATAATGGCAAAATCCTTTAAGGGGTGAGTCCGACGGCGAAGGGCGCGTCGGAGGAACGAGGAATCGAGCGCGTCGAACGGCGGCGCCCTCTTCTTCATATCTTAACTGAAATCGCTTCCGTTTTGAAGCGTTTTTTTTCGAAAAAACGAAAATTTTTTCAATTTGTCCGAAAAGAACCTGTTCTTTATTTGAATTTTGGTTATAATTTCACCTGTCGCGCGTTAAGCGGGACGTTTGGGCGGCGCGCGGGCGTCGAGCGTCGAAACGTAAGAAATTTTTTGATTTGCTGGAATCCGCGACGTTTTTAATTAAACGTCGCCGCGTCGCGTTTTGCTTATGAGCTTAGAAATTCGGTATGTTAAACGGCTCGAAATGCGGTTCGATTACGTCGAGGGGACGCCTTTGCCGGAACCGACGCTTCCGACGGGATATTTTTGGACGTCGTGGAGCGCCGCGCAGACCAACACGCACGCTCGGCTGATTTACACGGCGTTTCATCGCGACCTCGACGCCCGCGTTTTCCCGACGTTCCGTTCTTACGACGCTTGCGAGCGGCTGATGCGGGCGATCGCGTCGAAAAAGGATTTCGTTCCGAAGGCGACTTGGCTGATCGGACGGCGCGGCGGGCCGTCGGAGCAAGTCGATTACTGCGCGACGATTCAAGGAATGCTTAAAGGAGACGGAACGGTCGGCGGAATTTTGAACGTCGCGGTGGTTCCGACCGCTCGACGGCGCGGGCTCGGGCGGGCGCTCGTGTTGAAGGCGTTGCAAGGTTTTCGCGACGTCGGCTGCCTGCGGACGACGCTTGAAGCGACGGCGGAGAACGTCGGAGCGGTGCGGTTGTACGCGTCGCTGGGGTTCGTCGTGTCGCGGGTTTCTTACGTCGAATCTTACGTCGAGACGGGGAAGTAGTTTTAACGGTCGAAACGATTTTAACGAATAAAGGCCGTCGGGCGAAACGAAACGCTCGGCGGCTTTTTCTGTATTTTGCGCGTCGAAGCGCCGATAATAAAGACGAACGCCGACGCAGGGCGCCGACTTTTCGCGAGTCGACGGCGCGGAGGGCGGCGGAACGAACGGGAATTTAACGAAAAGACCGACTTTGACGGCGTCGGACGCGACGAATTGAACGGATTATGACGATAGAAGCGAAGAATCGGATTGAAGTTTTGGACAACGGGCTCGCGCTGATTGCCGAAGAGGCGCCGTGGAGCGAAGCGATCGCGTTCGCGATTCGGACGCCGGCCGGGTCGATTTACAATCCGCCGGGGAAAGCCGGGTTGGCGAGCTTGACGTGCGAAATGACGACGCGCGGCGCGGGCGGGCTCGGGAACCGCGAGTTCCTCGAAACGCTCGAAAATCTCGGCGTCGAGTCGTCGGAATCGACGTCGCAGTCGTATATGTCGATCGGCGCGGTCGGGTTGGCGGAGCATTGGGAGCGTTCGCTCGAACTGTTGTCGGCGCAAATCCGCGACCCGATGTTCCCGGAGGACGAATTTGAATCTTGTCGTCAAATCCAACTGCAAGAAATCGCCGCGATCGAAGACGAACCGGCGCGCAAAACGCTGATCGAATTGGGGCGCGTTTTCTATCCCGACCCGTTCGGGCGCCCGAGTTTCGGCGACGTCGAGTCGGTGAACGCGCTGACGATCGACGACGTTCGCGACTTCCATCGCCGCTTTTTCCGACCGAACGGAACGGTCGTCGCGGTTTCCGGACGCTTCGATTGGGAGCGGATTCGGGACAAGGTCGCGGCGCTTTTCGGCGACTGGAAACCGATCGAGACGCCGGAGATCGTTCCGGTCGCGTCGACGACGTCGACCGTTCATCGCGAAACCGACTCGGCGCAAACGCATATCGGGCTGGCGTTCGAAACGGTTCCGTTCGGCGATCCGGAGTATCATCGCGCTTGGGGCGGCGTCGAGGTGTTGAGCGGCGGGATGAGTTCGCGGCTCTTCACGGAGGTTCGCGAGAAACGGGGGCTCTGCTATTCGGTTTTCGCGTCGTACAACACGCATCGGGATTTCGGCGGCGTCTTCTGTTATTGCGGAACGACGGCGGAACGGGCGCAGGAGTCGCTCGACGTGATCGTCGGCGAAATCGACCGTTTGCGTCTCGACCCGCCGACCGAAAGCGAAATGGAGCGAATGAAAATCCGGGCGAAGAGCGGACTCGTGATGCAGCGCGAGTCGACGACGGCGCGCGCCGGAGCGATCGTTCGCGACTGGACGTATTTGGGAAAAATCCGGTCGTTCGACGAGACGACGGCGAGCATCGACGCGCTGACGAGCGAATCGATCGCGTCGTATTACGAGGAGCGCGGCGAGCTGAAATTCCGCTTGGCGACGTCCGGGCAAACGCCGCTGAAACTCGACGAAGCGCGCCTCTTCTAACGGCGCCTTCGACGCTTATTAATTAATATTGACAAAACCGACGGTTCGCCGTCGCGAAAGAAGAGAACTCCGGGAACGCGCCGCGTCGCGCTTTCCCGGTTTTTTTGTCGTTAACGCCGGAGGATTTTGCCGGTTTTGGTTGTTTTGACGGCGACGCCTGCTTTGGCGGATTTGGCGGCGACGTCGATTTTAACGGTTTTCTTTGCAAGTTAACCGCTCGACGTCGAGACGAACGACCGCGACCGCGTCGAGAGCGTCGTCGTCGAACTTCCAATCGCGAACGCCCGCCGTCTTATTGAGAATCGCCGTCAATCCCCGGCGTTTTTCGGCGACGTCGGCGAGTTCCGTCGCGACGGCGACCCCGACGACGCTCCGGTACCGCGCCGAAAAAGCGCAAGGCGTCGGCCCTTCGATCAACTCGAACCCGGCGTCGAGTTCGAACCCGACGCGCGGATTTCGGCGGACGACGTCGAGTTTGCGCCCGGCGCGAGCGGAGTGAAAATAGAAAACGCGCCGTCCGTCGATAATTTCGGCGCCGAAATTGACCGGAACGATGTAAACTTCGCCGTCGTCGTTCAGGCCGAGTCGCAAAACGGAGGATTCGGCGACGATCTCTTCGATTCGGGTCGGGTCGACGATTTCGCGGTCGCGGCGGCGCATTGGGTCGGCTCCTTTGGGGGTAAAATAGGGGGAAAATAGGGGGAAAGGGAAGGAGGGAAAAAGAGGAAGAGGCGAAAAAGGACGCGAAAACGGACGCGTTCGGCGGCCTTATTAATATATTGACAAAATCGGCGAAACCGAGCGCGACCGACGCGACGAGTCGGGGGGGGACGTCGCGTCGGTCGGACGGCCGGTCGAAACGGTCGCGGCGATGATCGGCGATTATTCCGCTTGCGTCGGTTGGGCGGTTTCCGGAGCGCGGCGCTCGAAACGCCAAACGCCGGCGCCGACGTTCTCCGCTTTCCAAAACGCGCCGTCGCGAACGAACTTGACGCCGGTCGCCGACTCCGCCGCCGGAACGCCGTCGACGTAAAGCGCGTCGTCGTCCGAAAGCGCCGGGACGTAAACGTCGGCCTTAACGTTGCCGGGGAGCGAGACGGCGAGCGAATAAACCGCGTCGGTCGGGCGGGCGATTCGGACTTCGACCGGGCCGCGAATCGTCGGAACGACCGCGTCGACGCGCTTCAAACCGGCGACTTGCGGCTTGACCCGCAACGTCGCGAAACCGGGGCTCGTCGGTTCGACTCCGACCAACTTGCGCGGGATAACGTTCGCCGGCGCCGCGCCCCAAGCGTGATTCCAGTCTTGATTCGGCTTGTAACGGTCGTCCCAAGCCTCCAACGAAATCGTCGAGCCGACGCGGAGCATATTCAGCCAACCGCGCAGGTCGTCCGCCGTTATCCGCTCGAAACCGTAAGCGCCGTCGCCGCCTTCGTAAACGGCGTCGAGTAAAAATTGCGCCCCGTAAACGCTGCAACGCATCCCGCGCGACCGAACGAACGCCGCGACGCTCTCGACGTTTTCCGCCGGAACGAGCCCGAACGCCAACGGGAACATATTGCCGTGAAGCGACGCGTGATCGGTCGCCTCGCCGTCGCGGTAAACGCCTCTTTCGGCGTCGAAAAACGTTTCGTGAAACGATTTTCGATGTTTTTCGATCTGCGCCGCGAAGAACGCCGCGTCCGCTTCTTCGCCGAGAATCTCCGCGAACCGCTTCGCCGAATTGAGCGCGACGTGATGGTAAGCGTTGACGACGACGTTAAAATCGTTAAAAACGAAACCGTCCGTCTCGCCGGACTCCGCGTTTTCGTTCCCGGCGAGCCCCTTGTGCGGCCAGTCGACAATGTCGCCGAACGGGGAACTCGACCCTTTGAAGTGGAGCGACGCGAAAAATTCCGGCGTCGTTTTGCCCTTTCTTGTGCTGATCAGACCGTTATCCTCGGCGAGCGCGACGAGCGTTTTCGCCTTAATATCTTCGTAATAACGCCGGATATGCCGCGCGTCGCCGGTATACAAGTAGTCGAACCAAGCGATTTGCGGAATTTGCAGGTGCCATTCGGTCGGCCAAGTCGGGTGGAAAATCAAGTATTCGAGCGTTACCCGAGCGAGCGAATATTCGCGATCGACGCAATAATGACTAAGTTGGTTGGGAAGCGCGTCCCCTTCGTAAGGAATCCGTTCGCGGTCGCCGTCGACGTAATAGCCCGCGAAGGTCGTCGCCGGAATCGAATAACGGCAAAGATCCCAAACGCGGTTCAGGCGGTCGTCGTCGCAGTCGAAATAGGCCGCCGAGACGTCGAACGGGTAAGTAACCGTTTCGCGAACGACCGAAAGAACGACCGGCTCCGGCGCCGCGTCGAAGAGAGAGCCGACTTGCGCGGGTTCGGCGGGCTCGGCGGGGGCGGTCGCGGCGTCGGCGGGCGTTTCGGTCGCGTCGGTTTTATCGGTTTTATCGGTTTTAACGGACGACGCGGGCAAGATTTCGACTTCGGCGTATCGGAACGGCATCACCTCGCCGACGTAATCGGGCATTAAGACGGCGGCGCCGCTCGAGTTGCGCTTGTCGACGCGGGTCTTGAGCGAGTAAAATTGACGCCCGGTTTGGAGCGGCAGGCGGTACTCCCAATAACGCGTCGACCCGGCGGGCTTGCGGTCGACTCGACCGTCCTTCACCCGTTCGCCGACCCGAACGAGCGCGACGCGACCGGCGACTTTCGAATCGATTTCGACCCGAATTTGTCCGAACGAAGCGCGTCCGAAGTCGTAAAACGTCGTTTGAGCGTCGAGCGGCGTCGCGCTTTGCGGACGGTCGACCTTTTTAACGAGCGGGTAACGACTCGCGCCGCTTTCGTCGAGCGTCGCGGCGGTTTGAAACGCTTTGATCGCCGACCAATCGGACGGCGCGTCGGTTTCGTCCCAAATTTGGACGCGCCAATAATAAACGGTCGACGGCTTGAGCGGCTCGGGGCCGCCGAACGGAACCGCGGTCGACTCCGCGCCCGACGTCTTGCCGGAATCCCAAACGTCCGGCGCGCCCTTCGACTCGGCGAGAATCGAACGGTCGGTCGCGATTTGAATCCGCCAAGCGGTTTGCGCCGCGCCGCGCTTCGTCGCCGGAACGACCCAAGAGAACGCCGGGCGCGACGAGCGAATCTCCGCGACTTGCAACCGCTCGACCGCCGTCGGGACGTCGGTCAACGTCAGTTGCGTCGGGTAGCCGTCGCGCCAAACGACGTCGGTCTTTTCGAGCAAATCGACGAGCAACTTCGTCGGCGCGGTCGCAACCGGCGTCGCGACCGGAGCCGACGGTTGCGCCGAAACGGGGAGCGCGAGCGTTGCGAACGCCGTTAAAACCGCGAGGATCGTTAAAATCGTTGAAAGCGGCGCCGTCCTTTGAAACGACGCAAGGGAAAAAAAACGGCGTCGGAAAAGTCGACGCAAAAGACGCGAACGCATAAAAACCTCCTAAATTAAAGCGAAACGACGCGAGTAAACGAACGTCGGACGTTGAAATTTGGTAAAATGAGGAAAATAGGTAAAACGTGAAGTCGGGACGCTTCCGGCGAAACGGCGCGGTCGACGGCGTCGACGGGAACGTTTCCTATTGTACGGCGTCGAGAATCGTTTGTCAAACGGAAAGGCGGCGCGTCCCCCGCTTGACGATAAAAAAAAATCGAGTACAATAAGGTTTGTTTGAACGCGTTTTGCCAATATTAACGGTTGACCCGTCGGGCTGCGAGGCGAACGGACGGTAACGTTCGCTTGGAACGAGCCCGAGCGGTTTTGGGGCGTTTCCTCCGTTTTGCCGTTAAAACCAACACAACCGGACGAGCGCCCGAGCGGTTTTGGGGCGTTTCTTCCGTTTTTATCGTTAAAACCAACACAACCGGACGAGCGCCCGAGCGGTTTTAGGGCGTTTCCTTCGTTTTTATCGTTAAAACCAACACAACCGGACTAGCGCCCGAGCGGTTTTAGGGCGTTTCCTCCGTTTTGCCGTTAAAACCAACACAACCGGACGAGCGCCCGCGCGGTTTTAGGGCGTTTCCTTCGTTTTTATCGTTAAAACCAATACAACCGGACGAGCGCCCGAGCGGTTTT
>JAFSDX010000052.1 GCA_017436025.1 Thermoguttaceae bacterium | reverse complement strand
CGGAGCGTCGACGAACTACTTGCCGTCGCCGACGGTTTCGAACCGTCGGAACTCGATTTGCCGTTCGCCGACTTTGCGCGCTTGGTCGCTCGACGACGCGGAATCGCCGACCCTTGCGAGTCGCGCGGCGTCGCGCTGGAAATCCGAAACGCCTTGCGGGAACTCGCCAAACGCGAACTCGCGACGGCGTAAACGTTGTAGTGAAAGGAGTAAAACAATGAAATTTTTCGACGCGATGAAAGCGATGGAAGCGGGCGAGGTTGTCCGGATCAAAGGGAGCGTCTCCTACTTTGTGAAGCCCAGCGGTCTCGTCGAGCGTTGGAGCGTTGTATTCGAAGACGGAACGCCAAGCCTCGATACTGGGTTCTTTTATTCGAACGAAGTGGAGTCCGACGATTGGGAGATCGTCGCGAACCCGCCAAAACAACTTGCCGAACGAGCGGCGGCGTTTAGAAAGGAGGGGCGACGTCGATGAAATTTAGCGAAATTTTACCCGGCTTGCTCGCCGGAAAACGCGCGTGGCCGGCGAGACGGGAAGCCGAATATATCGGAGCGACGCGCGAGTACGTTCGGCTCGGCTTGGGGAGCAAAGGCCGCTTCGAACTGGTCGTCGAATACGACGCTGTCGGCGGGCGGACGACGTTCGTTTATCCGTTCCGCTTAACGCGGCGGTTGTTGGAGCGCGACGACTGGGAATTTACGAAAGAGTAAGGGATGCGAAAGCAATGAAATCTAGCGACGCGAAAGCAAGCGAAAGGAGCGAAAGCGATGAACGATTTTGAAACGTTGAGTCGCGACGCCGCCGAGTCGGGCGAACCGGTCGAGCCGAAGCGCGACGCCGAGACGCCGGTCGAGTCGGAAACCGTCCGCCGCGTTCGCGTCGGGCTCGACGCGCTGACCGCCGAGTTGGCGGAGGCGAAAGAGGCGGTCGCGTATCTCAAAGCGCGCAAAAACGAACTGTTAGCGGAGAAGGCCGCGTTGGCGCGTTCGCTCGACGACTCGAAAAAAGACGTCGCCGCGACGACGCAAGCGTGGGACGCGACGGCGGCGGAATTCACTAGGTACGTCGACGAGCAAACCAAAGAAAGCCTTGAACTTCTTCGAAAATTTCACGACGCGAAAGACGCCGCGGCGCGCTTTCAAGTGGCGCTCGACGCGGCGCGAAACGACGTCGCGATTTATCGTCGCGCGGCGCTTTGGTTCGGCGTTTCGTCCGTCTTGGCGAGCGTCGTCGCGTTGGTCGCGATTTTTTAAAACGGCGACGGCGCAAACGTTAAAAGGGTAAAGAAAGGAAAACGACAATGAGTTGGCAAAACGAAGCGGGGCCGAGTCGGCAAACGTACAAACTCGGCGATTGGGAGCCGGAGGAAGGCGCGCCGCGTCGCGTCGTTTTGTACTCGCCGCGCACGCGACGGGTTTTTACGCCGCGACTCGACGACCGTCCGGCGATCGACCTCGACAAACCGGTCGCGTCGCTCGAGTCGGCGCTAAAACGCGTTCAAACGCTCGTTCCGAACGGCAAATTCGAGCCGGTTCCGGGCGGTTGACGTTAAAATCTGTTGTTACGATTTGTAGATTTTCGGCGTTTACCCGGGGCGCCGAGGCCGAAACTTGCCGTTTTTAAGGGTTTCGTTGGTAACTCCTTGCGCTGTCTATGTTTGCGATTTTAGGTTGCGGCGCTCGGCCTTGCGAAACGTCTTCGGCGCGGCGGCGCGAACGACAAAAAGGGAAGGGAAGCCGACCGGCTTGCCGTCGACCCGGCGTCTCGCCCCGTCCGGCGCCGTCCAAACGCCCCAAGCGGCGCGTCGACAAACTCCGCGTCGACGCCCGAAACGTCCCAATTCCCCTCCGTCATTTTTCTTCTCTCCTCCGTTCTTTCTCCCTTTAACCTTTTATCTTACAGCCAATCGCGCTCGTACTTCCGCGGCGATTGCGTCGTCCGGAAACGGTTCGCCGTTTGCGTCGCCGATCGTCATATCGGAGCGTTCGACGGCGACGCTCCATCGCGCTTCCAAGTTGCGGCGTCCTGCGTCGAAAAGCGCTTCAATCCACGGCGCCGTCCAACCGTCGAGCGTCGCTTTTACCTCTTCGACCGTCGGCGTGAACGCGTAATCCGACGGGTCGAGCGAGTCGCCGTTGCGGTACGTTCCCGCGCCGGTCGAATCGAAAATTATTTGCGCTCGCGCCGTTCCGACGATTCGCGCGTCCGCGAATCGAACGCCGTCGGCGAAAATCTCTTGCGGCGTAAACAAAGGCGTTTCTTCAACTTGCAAAAGGGCGTTAGTAACGCGAACACGATTGAACTCAACCGTTTTCGAGCCGAATTTCACGCTCATCGTTTCGGGCGGCGTTCGATAAACCGACGAACCGGCCTCAAACGGCGGCAAGGCGTCGGAGTCGAGTTCAAAATCGGTCGTTGCCGTCGGCGTCGACGTTTCAACGGTCGCCAAGCCTAACGGAAACGCCGAATCGTCGGAACTCCCGACGCGAAAAATGTTTGCGCCAAGCGAGATTTCGAAACGCCGCGTCGCCGTCGTCGTATGTCGCAAATAAAATTTCAGATTTTGCGTCCGCATTGTAAGCGCCGACGTTGTTTCGACGTCGCCCCAAGCCGCGCCCTCGACGTCGCCGCCAACGACGTTTTCGAACGTCGCTCGGTAAGTTCGCCGACGTCGCTCCGGTTCCGCGCCGCGTTTCCACACGCCGTTTTCCGCCGTAAATCCTCGCCGAAAAACAACTAACGAATCCGCCGCGTCGAGGCAATGCGACCAAACGCCGTCGCGGAGAAAAGCGTCGGCGCGCCGATGCGGAATCTCCCCTCGCAGATATTGCGACTTAAAGTAACCTTCCGGCCATTCCTCGACGATTTCGCCCGGCGCAAGGAGTCCCTCTTCCGGCGCGGTCGGTCGCGGCGCCGGGACGCCGACGCCGTAAAGCGCCTGATTCCCGGCCATATCGATTTCGCGCAGTAACTCGACGTCGGCGTCGGACGTCGTAAACGTCCCGCAAAACGTCGTTTCCGGCTGGAGTCGCCAATCGCAACAACGTTGCCCGAGCCCGAACATCGTAATCGGTTGGCGACGCGGTTTCGCTTCGCTCATTGCGGACACTCCGCGTTAAGAAGGTAAATCGCGCCGTCAACCGTTTTAACGACAAGTATTTGCGTTCCCTCCGCAAGTAAATCGTTTTCCCGCGACAACGGAGAAAGCGCGACGCCGGAAACGGTCGCGCCCGCAGTTCGGTCGTAATAAGTAATTGAAATTTCGGCGTTTCGAGCGCCGTTTTGCGTCCAAGACGCGGCGACGGTCGCGAAAAATATCTCCGGAACCTTGGTTTCCTCCTTCGGTTTTGGCGTTAGCAGACAGACGCCGGAGTCGGAGCGCGCGACGATTCGGAACGGGCCGGTCGGCGACGCGACGAGCTTTCCGGCGTTCGCGGCGTCGGTCGCGGGCGTCGCGAACGCCAACGACGCGCTGTCGTTCGCGCCGACGACTTCGGCGAGAAACGCCGTTCCGCTCGCCGCCGTCGCCGTTCCGACGCCGCCGGGCAAGAGCGGCTCGCGAAGCGTCGCCAAAAATTCGCCGGCGGCCCCGGTCGGAGGCCCGACCGACAAAACCGCCGCGTCGTTCAACGCCGTGACCAAGTCGACTTGCGGCGACGCGAACCCGTAAACCGCGACGACGCTTAAATAACCGAGCGGCCCCGCGGAGTCGTTTCGAACGCGAAGCTCGCGGAGCGCGCGGCGAAGCGGCAAGCCCGCCCGAACGGTTCCGGTCGCTCCGGCGTTGATTCGGTCGACGATTCGGTTCCAGTCGGCGGCGGAAATCGGTTGACCGCCGACAACGCGCGGCAAATTCGGCTCGTTGATTCTTTGCATTTTTTGTTTCTTTCTTCTCTCGCTCGTTTGGTTCGTCGCGCTTCGGCTAGTCGCCGTAACCGAGCCCCAGCCCCGCGAAGTCGGTCGAACGATAGACCGTTTCGACGTAAGCGGCGCGAATAACCGGAACGATTTCGCCGGTCGTCGGGTCGAACGATTTTTGTGTCAACGTCCAAAAATACGCCCAGCCCGGCTTCCAAACCTTGACGCCTTCGACGTCGATCTCCCGGTTCGGCGACGCCAGGAACGTGTGCGTCGCGCGCCAATAAAAGAATTCGTCTTCCGTTTCCGTCGCCGGTTGGCTTTGAAGCGCGCCGCTCGAAATCCCCGCGTAAAGGACGACGCCCGGCGCGAAGCCGCAAAACGGTCGCGAGTTAACCGTCCCTTGATAATTCGCGACGCGGTCGGCGAGCGCGCCGAAATCCTCGAACGCGCCGCGCGGCGTGTTCGCCGTAATTTCAAACGCAAAGTTCGGGGTCGTTACGTCGCAACCGTCGAATTCTTCGCCGTTCCAGCCGATTCCGCCGCAAAAGTTCGGCGCGGTTCCCGCGATCGGATACGCGGCGGTCGCGAGCGAACGTTTAATCCGCGCCGTTCCTCCGGCGGTCGTGAACGACGAAACGAACGCGCCGAATTTGACGGCCGCGCCGTCGACCGTCTCTTGAGCGGTCTTGGAGCGATACGTCGCGCGGCCGCGCCAAACGCGCCCCAGCGACTCGGGCTCTTCCTCGATCTCGACGCCGTCCTCTTTGTCGAGAACGAGCCGGTTGCGCGTCGGCGCGTTTTTGGCGAGCCAGCCGCGAAAGGCGCGGTTCGCTTCGTCGAACGTTCCCGTTCCGCCTTGCGCGACAATATCGTACCGCTGTTCGCATTCGGTTGCGACGAGTCCGCCGCGCGCCGATTCGTCGCCGGTTTCTTCGATCTGATAAACGACTCCCATTCGTTCGCCTTTCGTCGTCAAGAAAACGTCGCGACGCCCGTTTTTCGCTCGATGTTTTCGAGCAAACGCGTTTGTCGGCGACTCTGTTCGTAAAGTTTGCGATCGTATCCGGCGGCGAGCGCTTCCGCCTGAAACGCCGAGAACGTCCCGACGCTCCCCGTTTCAATTTTCGCGGCGATTCCGTCCGCGACGCGCTCCGCCGGGGAAAACGCCGCCGATTCCGCCGCGCTCTCCTCTTGCGCGACCGCGCTTTCCGTCGACTCGTACTTTTCGCGGGCGACTCCGAGCCGCTCGTAAGCCGCCGCCAACGTCGCTTCGTCGCCGCTTTTTTGCGCCGTCCGGAGCGCGTCGAGCGCTTGCGTCAACTCCGTTTGAGCCTTTTCGTATTTCTCGAACGGCGTCGCGAACTTCTCGAAATACGCCTCTTGCGCCTCTTGTAAAACCGCGCCTTCGCGCTCCTTCCCGCCCGCGTCGGCTCCGGCGATCTTTCCTTCCAGCTCGGCGACTTTCGCCGCGTCGCGCTCGCCCTCCGGTTTCGCTTTCTCCAAGTCGAGCAACGTTTGAAGTTGCGTCTTGTACTCCGCCGTCTCCTTGCGAATCGCGTCGATTCGCTTCTCGGCGTTTGTTTTTCCTTCCTCGGCGCGACGCGCTTCGAAGTCGGCGACGCTTTTTAACGCCGCTTTCTCTTGACGCGCCGCCTCTTGCGCCGCCTTCGCCGCGTCTTCGTTCGCCTTTTTGCGTTCTTCCTCGTCGACTCCGGCAAGCTCCGCGTTCGTCGCCGCGTCGATTTGCGCCGCCCGGTCGTTAAACGCTTGAAGCTGCGCCGCGCCGTCCGGTCGCGAACTCAAAAAGTTCCAAATCGAATCGCCGTTCGACCAGTCGACGACGCCGTCCGGGTCGAGCGCCTTGCGCATCTCGTCTTTCAACGCTTCGCCGCGGTCGCGAATCTCGTCGCGCTTGCGGTCGAACGGCGACAAGTCGGCGTCCTCGACGCGTTCCGCCGACGCTTCGAGAAACTCCGCGATCTTCCCGTCGACCGCCGCGACGCCGGACGCTTCGCCGCTCGAACCGCCCAACGTTCCCGGAGCCGACGCCGCGCCCTCCGGAGCGTTCAAGACGGCGTCGAACCCGGCGAGTTCCGCCTCGAGCTTCTCGATTTCCGCCGCGTTTTTCGCTTTCGCCGCCGCGACTTTCGCTTGATAATTTTTATCGCCGCTCGCGATAGCGACTTTCGCGTCGGCGGTGGAGTCGCGCCACGACCAGTCTTTAAACGCCCAGTCGCTCCAACTTTGCCCGCGCTTTTTCCCGATTAACGCCTCGTCCCAACCGACTTCTTCTTCGGCAATTTTCTTCTCGATCACGCCGTCGCCGGCGTTCGCTCTCGCTTCGTCGAGCGCGGCTTGCGTCTCCCTGCGCTTCGCTTCGAGCATCCGCTTGTTTAGCTCCGCTTGCGCTCCGGACGCGATTTTGATTTTCCCGGTCAACGCGTCGACCTCGACGCCGACGTCGCCGTACCGCGACTTCAACACGGCGGCGAGACTAACCGCTTCGGCGATCTCGGTTTTCGTCAGCGCCTGCTTCTCGGCCAATTCTTGAAGGCGTTGAAGTCGTCCTTCGTCTTGCTCGCGCATCGCGTTCCCGGCTTCGAGCGCTTGCGCCGCTTCGTCGCTCCAAGCGTTCCGACCGAGCGCCGCGTCGCGGACGGCTTGGTACCCCTTCAACGCGACAACCGCCGTTCCGATCGCCGCGACAACCGCAAGAACCGGATGCGCCGAAAGGAACGAAAGCGCCGTCGCAATCACCTTGCACGACGCGACCGCCGCGACCTTCAATAAACCGAACGTCTTTCCAAGCGCCGTCAAGGACGAACCGACCGCCGCCCCGACGACGTTCCAAGTTGTCGCCGCCGTCGCCAACGCGCCGAACGCGCCGACGACAAGCGCGATTCCCCCGCTTAAAACCGGACATTCGCGCGCAAACGTCGCAATCTTAGAAACAACTTTCGACAGCCCGTTCGCAATGCTTGTCAACGCCGGAGCGAAAAGTTCCGCAAACGCGAGCCCCGCGCCGTGAACCGCCGTTTGAAGCCGCGTCGTCGCGTCGACGAACGCCGCGCCCCCCGCCGCCGCTTCGCCGGAGAGCGAAACGCCGAGCGCCCGCGCTTCCTCCTTCATCGCTTGGAGTCCGTCCGCGCCGGAACTGAAAAGCGGCAGGAGCTTTTGCCCGTCGTCGCCAAAGATTTTCATCGCGAGCGCCGCGCGCTCCGTCGGCTCTTCGATTCGCGCGATCGCCGCCGCGATCGTTTCGAATTGCCGCTCGGGCGACGCGACCAAAAGTTCCGTCGCCGACAGTCCAAGCCGGTCGAACGCCGCTTTCGCGTCGCCGCCTTTGGTCGCGGCGTCGTCGAGATACCGCGACATTCCTTTAAGCGCGCCTTCGACGTTCGAAATATCCGCGCCGCACATCGCCGCCGCGTGCGCGTACTCGGAAAGCGTTTCGGTTGAAATCCCGGTTCGTCCGGACGTCTTGTCGAACGCGTCGCCGAACTCGCCGAGCGCTTGCGTCGCCGACGAAATCGCGTTTTTAATCGCCGGAAAAAAGCCCGTCGCAAAAACCGTCGCGCTCGCCGCCGATTCCTTTACCTCTTTCACGACGTCCCCGACCGCGCTTTCGACGCGGCGCAAGCTCTTTTCCAGCGCGTCGACGCCCTCGACGCCGACGTTAACGGTCAAATCGTCTTCCATTGACGCGATTTTTCGCGCCGTCGACATTATCGACGCCGACGCTTCTTGAAGCCCGGCGACCAGCCCGGAATTGTCGCACGTTACAGAAACATACGCTTCTCCCGCCGTAATCGCTCCAACGCTCATTTTTTCCGTCCCTCTTGACTTTTTGCGTTGCAACCGCTACAATTAAAGCGATTTAAGTTTTCGTTTCGCCGGAGTCTCGCCGATGTTTTTTACCCCGATTTTCGCCGCGCATCAGCCGCTTGTGTTCAAACCTTACCCGCCGTTTTCGGTCGTCGACGGCGTTTTCCTCGCCGCCTTTGCGATTTTAACGGCGCTCGCGATATTCCGAAAACCGAAGCGGGCCGACGACGCGTTCCGCGGCGTTTGCGGCGTTTGCGCTTTCCTCGCGCTTGCGCTCGGAAGCGCCTTCGGCTTTTGGGCGCTCGCCTTCGCGGCGACGCTTCTTTTTTCGGGCGCGACTTATTTTTTTTTCTACTGCCTAACGGTCGGTTCGCTCGACCGTCATTATGAAGGCGCGTCTAAAGGCGCGTTCCGCCCCGAAACCTTGCGTTCGGGCAAAATGGTCGCTTGGTTTACGCTCGCGCTTCTTTGGCCCGTTCTTGTCGTCTTTGGTTTGGCCGTCGCGGCGGCGACGCTTCCTTAATCGAACGGCACGTCTTGAAGGTCGACGCGTTCGACGACGGCGTCCGGCGCTCGTCGACGCGCCTTAATTCAACCCCGGGACGTCTTCGAGTTCGACGCGCCGGTACTCTTCGGCGGCGCGGAGCGGATTGCGAACGTCGACGGGGCGGCGCAAATACGGGTTCGCGTTGATCGCGTGCGCGGCGACGAACGCGGCGCGATCCCAGTCGTCGAGCCGCTTCGCGTCGAACGCCGCGTCGACCTCCGCGAACGTCATTTCGGCGACGGCGCCGATTCCGAGTCCGAGAACGCCGAGTCGCTCGACAAGAGCGCGCCAAGTCGCGTCTCCCCTTTGCGCAGAGCGGAGTCGAGCGCTTTCGTCGTCGCGCCGCAAATCGCGTCGCAAAGTTTCTCGTTCGCGGCACGAATCTTGTCGACGACGGCCCGCATCTTTTCGACCGTCGTCGGGTCGGGGAAAAAATCCAGGTACTCCGCCGTCAGCGCCGTTATCGCGTCGAAGAGGAACGGGCCCTTTAGCGCCGCGCCGAACGCCGCCGCGTCGACGCCGCGACTTTGCGCTTCGTCGCGGCAAACTTCGTAAAGCAAATCGGCGGCGAAAAAGACGTCGGTCAGCCGCGTCAAGACTCCGGCGCAGTCGAGAAAATCGACGTCGAGCGCTTCGTTCTCCTTGACGCGAGCGCGGATCCGACGCGCCGTTTCGATATTCAATTCGATTTCCCATTCGCGCCCCAGCGCGTCGCGAAAAGTTTTCATCGCGTTCCTTTCGTTTTCTTTGGTTTCATCTAAGCCGCTTCCGCCGGTCGCCCGCCGGTCGCCCGCCGGTCGCGACGTTCCCCCGAAGTTGAGCGAAAGCGTCGCGACCAACGGGAGCGGAAACCGAACTCGCGCGGTAGCGCGGATAAAACCGCCTTCGGCGGTCAAGTTCCGACGTCGGGCGACGGGGCGGTCGACGGGTCGAGCGCGGAGACCTTCAACGTCGCGTCGGCGACCGACAGCCCGTCGACCGGTTCGGACGGCTTGAACGCCGTGCAAATCATATTTTTCGTTCGAGCAAACCCGCTCGGACTCGTGAAAGTAACCGGCTTCGTCAAATGTTTCTCCTTCATTTCGCTTAAAATCGCGTAGCCGTCGACGGAATCCTCGTCGTCGGGGTCGGTTCCGCCCTGAACTTGCAGGTCGAACGCCGTCGCCGTCATTCCGGGAACGTAGCGAATGTCTTCGGACGCGCGGTTCTTAACTTCAATTTCGGTGTCCGATTCTTCGTAAGTAACGTCGCCGATCGTTTTGATCGTTTTGCCGTCGACCGAGACGGTCGCTTCGAAGCCTCGCTTCAAACTCATTTTCTTCTTCCTTTCGTTTTAGGTTTGCCGCCGCCGACGAACTCGCGGGCCGCCGCTTTGACGATTCGCTTCAAACGCGGCTCGGCGACTTCGGGCGACGAAACTTTCGCCAACGCCGGAGCCATATAAGGGCGCGGCGCGACCGGAACCCGCTCCTCGACGCGACGTCGCGCCGTTTTCGCCCAACTCAAAAAGCCGGGCGAATCGCGGGCCGCCTCCCATTCTTCGCGGGAGTAAAAATAACGGTAGTCGCGAATCGTCGCGAATCGACCGTCCTCGCCGTAAACCGTATAGGGCCGCTCCGCTTTCGGGCGAGTAACGCGCGCCGTTCCGTGCTTGCGGCAGGGCGGGGAAAAGTCGGCGGTTCGCGACCGCTTCTTTTTTCGCGTCGCTCGCGCCAAATAGGACGCGGAATATTTGACCGAAACGACGCGACCGCGTCCGCCGCGTTCGAGCGTTCGCGGCGCGTCGCCGATTCCGTCGACTTTTTCGGGCCCGACGACGACCTCGTCCGGACGGCGACGCGCGTAGCGAATCGCGTTTTTCAGCGCTCCTTTATGCGAAAGCGGCGGATCGCCGGGGCGCGACGTAAAGCCGAGCCGCGTCCACTCCGATTTCGGCGGCGCCTTTTTGCCGCGCGGCTCTCCGCCGCGCTTGATCGAACGGCGCGCCTCGCGTCGAACGTCCGCCGCGGCCGCGATCGCCGCTTTCGCCGCGACGACGGCGGCGAATTCTTCGAGCGCTTCGGCGTCGAGCAGTTTCGCCGCGTTCGACGGTTCCAGTTTCTTCGCTTTCATCGCCGACGCCTCCTTAGGTTAAAAAGAACGACGCTTCCAACCCTGCGAAGAGATACGGCGACTCGTCGTTCGCCGCCTCCGGCGAGTAAAACGGCTCCGCGTCCGCGAAGACGCGCGCCGACAAACAGAACGCGCCCGCGACGAATCCCGTCGGATCCGCGACAAGTTCGCGGGCCAACGCTCGAAGGAACGCCCGTTCGGCGACGATCGCCTCTTCGAGCGCCGCCGCCGACGCCGGGAACCCTTCCGAAACGATTCGCGCGGTCGGGTATTCGAGCGGGGAACCGCGCGACTCGCGCCGAAATTCCGTTTTCCCCGGCTCGACGTAACGCCGCGTCGCCGCGCCCGTTTCCGTCGAGTCGCGGGACGAAAAATAGCGGAGGCGAAAACCCGCGTCCGGACGCCGGGCGTTCAGCGCGTCGACCAGCGCCGTCAAAAACGCGTCGCTCATTCTTCGGCCTCCGCGTCGTCGTCCGCTTTTTTACGCCGCGCCCGACGTTTCTTCGCCGTCGGTTCGACCTCGACCGTTTCGCGTTCGACGGCTTCGTCGGGAACGCGTTCGCTTTCAACGCCGTTTTCCGCCGAGTCGCCGAAAATCCGCGCCGTCGCCGCGTCGCGTTCCGAACGCGTTCCGGGAACAATGCGGACGAAATAACCGCCGCGCGCGGCGAAGCGCCAATAATCGGGCAAAATCTTCGCGTCGCCGTGTCGCCGCTCGCAAGTTCGCCAAAACGAGTCGCGCGAACGCGGCGACAAATCGCGGTCGCGTTCCGCGCGGTCGATCCAGTCGGCGACGAACTCGCGGGCCGCCGCGCCGACGACGAACGCCAACGCGCCGGGCCGTCCGCGCCGCGGATCCCAGCGCTCCGTCTCGCACTCGCAGTAAGCGCCGCAAAGAACCGGCGCGGCCTCCCCGTCGGCGTAAATCGTCTTTTCCGGCGTCAGCGCGACGTCGAAGAAATACGCCGAGCCGTCGAGGTAAATTAGGCGGTCGCCGTCGTCGAGTTCCGCGAGCGAATCGCGAATCGGGTCGAGCGAAAACCAATACCGCCCGTTCGGCTCGACGCGTTTCGGGACGTACTCGAACCCGTTCGCGTCGCAATAGGCGCGAACCGCCTTTTCGACGCGGACCGCGTAGGGCGCGTCTTCGGAAAACGTTTGCAAAACGCGCGTTTTCATCTTATTTTCTCCTTATCGTTGCGATTCCTCGACTTGAACGCATTCGATTCGACGGGCGAAGCCGCCGCCGAAGCGAACGCTCGACGCGGGAACGTCGGGGCGAAACTTGCGTTCCGTTCCGCCTTCTTCTTCGATAAACGTTTCGCCGCGACGCAACGCGTCGTCGCCGCCGACGAAATCCCGCGCCGAGCGCCAAGTCGATTCGGCGACGACGTAAATCCGACGCCGCCGATAAACCGTCGCGTTCCCGAACGTCTCCGGCTCCGGCTCGCCGTCCGACGCGATCGCGACGACGCGCAGGCGCCGCCCGTCTTCCCGTCGGAGCCAAATCGCGTCGGGGCCGAATTTTCGCGCCGCCCGCGCTATTTGCGCTTCGACGACCCGTTCGAGACGTTTGTTCATCGCAACCCTTTCGTTAATCGTTCAAGCGTCGACCGCGTCAGGTTCCGGAATCGGCGCCGGTCTTCGAGTACGTTTCGGCGTTCGAAATCGCGTCGGACGTAAAAATCTTAATCCCTTCGAACTCCGTCGGATACGGAACCGGCGCGCCGATCGGGTTGTACGCCGTGCGACTTTGCCGCAGTTGCGACAAGCTCCGGCGCGACATAAAAATCGCGTCCGGACGAACCCCCGCCGGGAAGCGTTCGAGCGCCCGATACATCAGTTCGTCGGTCAGACCGGCCCCGGGCGTCGCCGCCGAGAGCTTTTCGATCCGCGCCGCCGCCCAGCGCGACGTTACTTGGAGCCCGACCCAAGCGGCCAGCTCTTGCGTCCAATAGTACGCGCCCGCCAAGTCGCCGCTCTCGTTCTTTCCGCCGAACGGCGCGCGGATAATTTCCCCCTCGACAAACGAGCCGCTCGAACCCCAAGCGAGTTGCGCCGAGTCGATTCCGGTGCGCACAAAGAAGACGCTCGACCCGTCGGCGACGTCCGCGTCGGTCGCCGAAACGACCGTTTCGCGCGCTCCGTTCTTGTCGACGACGCCGTCGATAATCGTCGCGAAGCCGTCGAAACCGGCGTCGCTCCCCGGAAGTTCGCGACCGTACCAGATTTGAGTCGCGATCGCCTTGAACGCGGCCGCGAGGTGCGTTTTCGCTTGGAGGCCTTTGGCGAAGTCTTCGCCCCAGTCGCACTTTTGCGCGACCGAGCGTTCGAGCGCCCAAGACGCGTCGAGATACTTGCATTCGACGAGCCGGTTCGCCAACGTCGCCGTTTCGAAAACGCGCTCGGTTCCCGGTTCGCGAAACGCGACCGTCGGGTTCCCCGTGCAGGTCAGCGTGTAGTAGGAGTTTTTCTTCACCGGCGACGCCGCGAAAAATTGCATCTCCGGAACTTCTTCGATCACTTCGTTAATCAGGCCGATCAACTCTTCCGAGTTGTTGACTTGCAGAACGTCCGCCGTCGTCATTACCGCCATCGTCTACCTCCTTCTTTCGTTCAGTTCTTCGATTTTTTGCCGAAAACCGCCGCGCCGTACCGGGCGAGCGCGCTCCCTCCGACCGACTTCGGCGGCGTTGCGAGCGTTCCGCCGTCGACCGGCTCCGAAACGCCGACGGAATCGCCGCGCCGCGCCGACGCTTTCAGCGCGACCAAGTCTTTTCCTTGCTTTTCAACGAGCGCGCGGAGCGCTTCGAGTTCCTTCTTCGTTTCGTCTTTCGCTTCGTCGGTCGGCGCGTCGGTCGCGTCTTTCTCGGCTTCGTCGGCGGCTTTTTTCTCCGCTTCGGCGCTCTTGCGCGACGCTTTCAGCTCTTCGTAATCCTCGGCGCGCGCTTCTTCGAGCGATTTTCCGGCGAGGTAATAGTCGAGCCCGCGTTCGCGCCCGAACTCTTCGATCATCGTTTCCAGCTCGGCGTTGACGCTCTTCTTTTCTTCCGTTTGCTCCCCGTCGACCGGGTTCTTTTCGTCGGCCATTTCTTTCTCCTTTTCCTTCTTTTTCCAATCGTTCAACCGCGCCGAAAGTTCGACGAGCGCCGCCGTTTTCGGGTCGGTTCCGTGCGGGCAAATCGCGACGCCGCGAATCGTCGCGCTCCTCGCGACGTCGAGCGGGCCCGCGATCTCCCGCCCGTTCAGCCGAACGGTCGCGCCGTCCGGAATGCTTTCCATCGTCGCCGTCGAGAAGTCGACGAGCGGCGAAACTTCGAACGGAACGCCGTTCTTCAAGCAAAACGCCAACTCCCGCGCTCGCGCCGGAGCGTCGGGGCCGCCCAAAATCGTCGCGTCGCAAAAGATTCCGTCGTCGCTCGACTCGAACCCTTCGGCGTAACCGACGACCGCGCCGTCGTCGTGATCGTAATCGAGCGCCAACCGTTCGCGAAGCGGCCGCGTCGTCGCAAACTCGAACGCGAAACGTCCGAGCCCCCAACGTTCGAGCGCGTCCGCCGCCAAGACGGTCAAGCGAACCCGCGTCGTCGCGCCGGCGTCGTTCGGCGGCAAGTCGTTCGTTTCCATCGGTTTAATCTCCGTCGTCAAAGTCCGTTGTTGATCGTCTGCGTTTCGCCGAACGGAAGGAAGACGCCCCGTTCTTTCGCGAAGGCGCGCGTCGCGGCGATCTCCGCGATATTGCGTCGCATATCCTCGCCGAACGAGTCGGCCAACGCGAGCGGGGAAACGAGCCCCGCCGAAATCGCCGCCTGCGCCTCCTTGACGTACTCGAAGAGCCGCCAAGACGGGAGCCCCGCGCCGCGCCAACCGCAATCGGCCGCGACGTCGTCGAGCGTCCAACCGTCCGGCAAAACGAGCGGGTCGACCGGGTCGAGGAGCCAATTCGGCGCCAACCAGTCGAAAACCCATTCGTTCAACATCGCGACCGTCGGCGCCTGCTTCCGCTCGACCGTGTCGAGATACTGCTCGAACTCGCCGCGCGCCCCGTAAAAATTCGTCTTCGAACCGTCGTAAAACGAGTAGGGAACGTCGAGCGCGGCGAAGACCATCCGGACGACGTTTTCGCAAAACGTTTGAAAGTTCTGCGACGGGTTGTTCGACTCCATAAACTGCGCGTCTTCGCCGACTTTCAGCGCGAGGTGCAGGAGGTCGCCGCCGAAAACTTCCGACGCTTGCCGCCCGATTTCCCCGGCGTCGGTCGTCGGCGTTCCGACGAGGGCCCCGCCGTCTTCGAACGTCGTTTTCAGCCCGAAAAACTGCTCGAGCTTCATCTTGGCGAGCGCGAAATCGAGCCCGTCGTACAGGTAGGAAATCATCTTCACCGCCGGAGCGAAGAGGGAAACGCCGCGAATCTGGTCGCGCCGCGTCGTAAACGCGAGCAAGTCGAACCAGCGCGCGTCGACCGTTCGCTCGAACTCGAAGCCGCCGGACGGCTTGCGGTTCCAAATCGCGTACCGGAGCGGCCGACCGAGCGGCGAAACCTTCGCCCCGCCGACCCAATCGCCGGAAGTCCCGGCGTCGGGCGGATTTCGGATTCGGTCGCCTTCGATAATTTGGATTCGCCCGTCGACGCGCCGCAAAATCCCGACGTCGCCGTCGACGGCCCGGTGCGACTCGATCAGCGCGATCAACTCGTCGAAGGCGCAGCGTCCGGCCGCGTCGCAATTCTTGCGCGACTTCCAGCGCTCGACGCGCCGCGTCAAGTCGGCGTTGAACCGCTCGTCCGGCGTTCCCGCCGCGAACCGGTAAAACGAAACGAATTGCAAGTGTTTCCGGAGCGCGAACCCGGCGAGCGAAAAGTTGCGGAGTTGGTCGCGCGCCTCCGAAAGGAGCGCCTGCCGCTTCTCCGGCGTCAGCTCCCGGTCTTCGGAGCGCGACGAGACGACGATAGCCCGCCGCGTCGGCCGGTTCTCGACCGCCTCGTACCCAAGCGCAACGGCGGGCGCGACGGCGCGGCTCCCGCCCCGCGGCGCCGCCGGGCGCTCCGGGATAGCGCGAGTTCGGTTTCGGCTCCCGTTGGTCGCGACGGGTTCGCTCAACTTCGTTCGCCGTTTCTTTCGTCTTTTCGTCATCGTCGAAACCCTATCGAGTGAACGCGCCGCGTCGCGCCGGTCAGCCGCGCTTCCTCTTCTTCCAACTCTTTCAGTTCGGCGCGGAGTCCCGCCCGGTCGACCGTCTCCGAAACGCCGTCGATCGCGACGGTCGTTAAAAGCGTCGGGTCTTCGAGCGCTTCGCGCAGGTTTCTGATCCGTCGTCGAATCGATTGCAAGCGTTCCGAATCTTCGTTGCGCATCGTCTTTTCTCCCAATCCTTGGCTTCCGGCTTCTCGCGATAAAACGGCAAGCGACCAACGGAAGCGAAAATTAATCGACCGCTAAAACGCGCTCCCGGAGCCGCGCGGTCGCGGTCGTCGTCGAATCGAGTTTAATCGTTCCAAGTTTTCGCTTTGCATCCGTTTATTCTCTTATTCTCCCTTAACGCCCGCCGTTCGCCGCGTCGCGACGAGGGTCGTCGTTTGTCAACAAGCCGAGCGTCGACGCGATAACCAAACACCCGACGACGCAGTCGAAAAAATGGTTGTCCGGACGCGTCGGCGACGGCTCCCACTCGACGACGCGGTTCCCGACGCACTCGACCGGTTTCGCGATTTCGGCGGCCAAATGCTCCGAAAACATCCGGTGCGTCGACCGGCTCGTCCCCCAAAGACTCAAACTTCCCGGTTCTCCCGCTTCGAGCGACGCGGCTTCGTGAACCTTCGTCTTCCAATAATTCGAGTCGACCAAAATCGACCGAAACGCGGCGCCCTTCGTCTTTTCGTTGAGCAAGTGCCAGCCGAAAACGCGCCCGTCGCGACGCGGCCAAGTTCGCATCGGCGCTTGTTTCGCTCCGACCGCCGCGCCCTTCGTCGGGATAATGAAACGCGGGTTCGTCGAGCGGATCGCGTTTTCGACGACCTCCGACTTCCAACCGCGGTCGACCCCGATTCGGTCGATTCCGACGAGCGACTCGCCGCCTTCTTCGCGTCGGAACGTTCGCCCAAGCAACTCCGAAAACAACATTTCGAGCCCGAGCCGGACGCGCCCGTCGACCGTCGCGCCCGGAAAGAGCGATTTCAAGTCTTCGAGCCCGCCGTCGTCTTTCGCGAAGTACGCCCGCCGCTGTTCCGGAAACGTCCCGTAATCGACGACAAACGCCGCGAAGTCGTCCCGAAACGCGACGACCGTCCAATAAAGCAAATCGCCGTGAACGTCGACGAACGCCGCGACTTTCGCCGTCGCGTTCGGAACGACGCCGCGTTCGTACCCGTTCAACTTCCGCGCGATCTCCTTCGCCGGGAGCTTGACCGCGCCCGAAAAACGCTCTTGCGGCCGGTTCTGCTGTTCCGACCAAAACGCCCGCTCGTTTTCGGCCCAAAGGCGCATATAATACTCGAGCGCGTCGACGAGTTTGCGTCCTTGGTAAGCGTCGGGCCAACCGACGACGGCGCCGCGTCGCATCTCGTCGAGGTTCGCCCGATAAAACGCCGTCGCCGCGTCCGGATTCTCGAAAAGGAGCGCCCGATATTCGCGCCAAAGGTCGAGTCGTTCCGGCATCGGGTCGACCGCCGCGAACCGCTCGCCGTTCCAAAGCGGGTAAATTTCGCGGTCTAAAATCAACTCGGCGTAATCGCCCGGCGCTCTGACGGTGATCGTCTGCACCATCGCGAGTTCGCCGCCGTTTTCGGCGAGCCCTTGGAGCGTCGACGCGACCTTTTCGTCGAGCGCTTCGACGCGTTTCGGGTTGATCGCGACCGCGTCCGTTTGGAGGTCGTCCAAAAAGAGGAAGTCCGGCCGCAACGTTTCGCCGTCGGGCCCTTCCTCTTGAAGCCCGCGAATCGCGGCGTTAATTCCGTAAGCCGCGACGACCGCTCCGGAAGCAAGCGACCCGCGAACGGTCGGGAGTCGGAACGAATCGGCGGCGATTCGAACGCCCGTCGGCTCCCCGTAAAACGTTTGGCCGCGAGCCAACAACGCCGAACCGCCGAGCCGAGCAAGCGGAAAGCAAACTTCCGGATAATCGCGCAAAAGTTCCGGGTTTGTCGCGATCATCGTCGCGAGCGCCTTCAAAATCCGGCGCGCTTCCTTCGTATTCGCCGCGACGATAACGATATAACGTCGATAACCGTTCAGCAACGCCCAAACGGCGGCGATCAAGGAAAGCGTCGTCTTTCCCGTCCCGCGCGGCATCGCGACCGCCGCTTTCCCGCCTTCGACGATCGTCGTTTGCAACCGTTCGAGAAGCGCGTAATGAATCGGCCCGAACGGCTTCTTAACCTTTTTCGCGAAATAAGTTCGCGCGAAAACGAGAAGGCTGTTTCTCGCCGCGACGCGCCGCGTTAACGATCCGATCGCCGGAAGCGGCCCGAGTTCGCGCCCGGCCAACGACCGTTCCCGCGAAGCTCGCCGCGACCGCTCTTTGTTCCGTTCGTAAGCGTCGCGCGCCGCCGTCGTCATTATCTCAACCTTTTATTCCGCCGTCGTTTGCGCCGTTTCCTTTCCGAGGAACGCCGCCGCGACAAATCGGGCGAGTTCTTCGATCGGCAACTCTTTCGGCGCGACGTCGAGCCCTTCGAGGTGTTCCCGAACAAGCGCGAGGGTCGCCGATTCCGCCGCGCTCGCGACGTCGGCGAACGACGTTTGCTTGTACAAGTCGCAAAGTTTGTTAAGTTCTTTAATCGCGTCGAGTTCGGCGCGCAAATCGCCCGCTTCTTTGGCGCGGTCGCGTAGGTCTTCGAGCCGTTTTTTCGCGGTTCCAATTTCGACGCGCAAATCGATTTCGGCGGCGGAAGCGAGTTCGGCCTTCGCGTCGGCGATCAACGCGTCGAGTTTGGGCCCGTCGACGCCGAACTCGCGCCGACAAACGGCCCGCGCCGCGTCGGCGTCGCGCAACGTCGCGAGCAATCCGGCCGCGCGACGAACGTAATCGCCGCCGCTCTTCTTTAACTCCTTCCGACTAGCCAACTTGCCGCCCTTTTTAACCTACCGCCGAGTCCGACCGCCGAAGCCGCCCGCCGCCTCCGAACAAAAAAACAAACAAAACCCTCTTTCAAGCCGGAATCGTCCGCAGTCTTAATTCTTGGGGAAAGTAGTACCTAGCCCCCCGATCTTCCAACCGTTAGACGACCCGCGTCCGGAAGACGAGTGGCGCCGGATTGCCTTGGCGGAAGCGGATTTCGACGACGATTTCGTAGTCGCCCGGCTCCGGCAAAACGGGGAACCGCGTCGAATCGGGTTCGAAACGAAAGTTGTACCCGCGATCGTCGTTGGGACGACTCGCCAACCAGCGCGGATCGTCGACGACCGGGAGCGCAAAATACGCGTCGAGCGGTATTTCGCGGTCGACGTGCCCTTCGACGTCGACGTAACGCTTGGAACCGTAAAGCGTTTCGACGCGGCGCGCCGAATAAACGATCGAGGCGACGGCGTCTTTCGGGATAAAATCCCCGGTCGCGGAATCGGCGACGCGCGCCAAAAGCAAGGGCGATTCGCCGCGATTGCGATAGTCCGACATAAGCACAATCTCCAAAACGACTTCATAAACCGGCGCGAGCGCGACAACCGACGAATCGTCGTAGTCGAGGCGAATATGCGACGCTTGAACAAGCGTTTGCGCCGTAAGGAATTGCGCGCCGTCGAAAGCGCGAAAAAGCGTCGTTCCCGGTTCGAGACCGTCGACGCGAGCGGAACCGCCGACGGCGCGCGTTTCGACGACGGCCCAACCGTTTGCGTTTTGCCGTTCGAGCAAAACGGAGACTTCGGCGTTCTCAACCGTCCAAGCGAGCGCGGCGCCGGTAACGCCAGGCGCCGCTAAAAACGACGTTAACGACGCGCCGCAATCGCAAGCGCGAACCGTTTCCGCGAACGTCGCGGCGCTTACGTCGGTTCCTTGCGGCGTCGCGAAATAGCCGGTTCCCGTAAACGTCGCGGCGCCGACGGTCGCGGCGGCGGTCGCGGTCAAAACCGCGTCGACGCCGGAAAACGCGACCGTCGCGCCGTCGGCGACGGTTAGCTCCGCGACGTTAACACTTGCGCCGTCGAGCGTTAGCGTCGAACCGGCGGCTAAGGTTAGCGTCGCGGCCTTAGCGCTTCCGCCGTTAACCGAGAGCGTCGCGTCGGCGTTCAACGTTAGCGACGCGACGTCGAGCCCGCGTTCGTCGACTTTCGCGTTTCCGCTAAGCGCGACGGCGGAGCCGGTCGGCGCGGCGCCGTAAACGGTTTGCCCGGTTAGCGTTAACGCAAGCGGGGACGAACGAATTTCCGCGTT
>JAFSDX010000051.1 GCA_017436025.1 Thermoguttaceae bacterium | reverse complement strand
GCCAACCGGGTTCGAACCGGCGACCTCCGGCTTGCAAAGCCGGCGCTCTCCCAACTGAGCTATGGCCCCGAAAAAATAAGGGGAAGCGCGCCGATAAAAACCAACGCTCTTTTAATTATAGCGCGTTTTGCGGCGGCGTCAAGGGGTCGACGCTAAAATTTCCGCCGACGCTCGCAAAACAACGCGCGACGCCGCCTCGCCCAATCGATCTTCGACGGCTAGCGCGAACGCCGCCCCCCAAACGTCTTACGTTTTCACCTCGACAACGCGTCAAAACCTAACGCTAAGTCGTTAAATCTCAATCGTTTGCAGATAAAACGACAAAAGCGATCGCCAACGTCTTGCAATGCGTCAACGAAATTTTCGCGTCGACCACCCCCAATTCGTCCGCGACTTTCTTCGCGCCGCCGGTCAAAAAAAGTTGCGGCGCGCCGTCCGGACGGTTGACCACCTCGACGTCCGTCCAAGAAATCCCGGACGCCCAACCGGTTCCCAGCGCCTTCAACGTCGCCTCTTTAGCCGCCCAACGCGCCGCCAACGACTCGCCGAAATTGCGTTTTTTGCGCAAACAATATTCGCGCTCGCGCTCCGTAAAAACCCGATTCATAAAGGTTTCCGGAAAACGCTCGTAAAGTTTCACAACGCGGTCGATCTCCGCCGCGTCCGTTCCAATTCCAACGATTCGCATCGCTCGCCTCCCAACTCGCGGGTTCGCTTCTTCGATCAACAACGCCGAAGCCTTTTATTTACGCGACTTACCAACAACGCGTTAAGCGCTCGGCAACAAAAGGAAACCGACCGCGAAAATACCGGCGTCGATCAAACCGTGACTCAACCAAGCGCCGTAAATCGAGTCGTTGCGGCGGTATATCTCCTGCCAAACCAGCCCGCCGACGAAAACGCCGAACGAACAAATCCACGTCGCCGGTTGCGCAAACCCAAAATAAACGCCTAAAAGTAAGATATGGTGCAACATAAAACCCGCGTTGGCAATAAGCGACGCCGGAATATAAGGCAGGCGCTCCGCTAAGCGTCCAAACGTAAACCACCGCCAATAATACTCTTCCAAACCGGAGTGAACGATCGAGTAAAAAATCGTCAACAAAACAAACGCGCCCGGCGTCGCCAACCCCAACGATTGCAAACGTCCGAGCAACTCTTCGCGCAAATTGTCGACAAGGGGTTTAAAACTCCCCGGCTCTTTCGTTAAGTACATACCGACAAAGAAGATAAGAAGTCCGACGACGGCGCCGAAAATCGCGCCCGCCGCCAAACCGCGACGATTCGGACGGCGAACCAGCCAACGCGTCTGCAACACGAACGCCGCGATAAACGCCGGAAAAGCAAACTGCAACGTCTTGCCCGCGACGAAAATATACTTCGAAAAAGACGGCGCAAACCGTTCTCCGAAAATAAAATACGCCCAAGTCAACAACGACGGAAACAAAAGCGCGAAAGCTAAAATCAACGTGTTGCGACGTCGCGTCAAACGTTTGCGTTCCCGCTCTTCGACGCGTTTTTCTCGTCGTTTTCTTGAGGGCAATCCCAACATCGCTCGCTCCTTATCGATTACACAAACCGTTATTCTACAACAATTAAAGCGCGACGTTTATCGAACGTTCGACGACGCCGAGAAAGACGTCGCGCTTAAACTCTTTACGTTCAAAGGCTTCGGAAAGCGTCGGCGGCGACTTCCAGCGTTCGATCGATCAGTTCGTCCGAGTGCGCGACCGACGTAAACATCGCCTCGAACTGACTGCACGGAAGGTAAACCCCGCCGTCCAAGAGTTTCCAGAAGAATTTCGCAAAACGTTTCGTATCGCAACGCGACGCGGACGGCCAATCGACGACGGCGTCGTCTTCGGCGCCCAGGAAGAAGAGCGTCGCCATCCCGCCGCATCGTTGAACCGAAACCTTGACGTTAGCGTCGTTTGCGGCTTGCGACAACCCGTCGGCAAGGCGCGCGGTCGTTCGCTCGATTTTCGCGTAAAAATCGGGGTCGTCGTCGAGCGCTTTCAACGTCGCGATCCCGGCGGCGGTCGCGAGAGGATTTCCGCTTAACGTCCCAGCTTGAAAGACTTTACCGCAAGGAATCACCGCGTTCATAAACTCCGCTTTTCCGCCGTAAGCGCCGACCGGCAGACCGCCGCCGATCACCTTGCCGAGCGTCGTCAAGTCCGGGTCGATTCCGTAAACCTCTTGCGCGCCGCCCTTTGCGACTCGAAAACCGCTCATCACTTCGTCGAAAATTAGGAGCGCGCCGGCTTTTTTGGTTTCATCGCGTAGCGCTTGCAGAAACTCCGGTTTACCCGGAACGCACCCCATATTCCCGGCGACCGGCTCGACAATGACGCCCGCGATTTCGGCGCCGCGTTCGGCGAACGTTTGTCGCACCGCGTCGACGTCGTTGTATTCGAGAAGAATCGTATCCGCCGCCGTTCCGGGAGTTACGCCCGGAGAATTCGGCACGGAAAGGGTCGCGGCCGCGCTCCCCGCCGCGACGAGCAGGCTGTCGACGTGCCCGTGATAACAGCCGACAAACTTGACGATTTTATCGCGTCCGGTATAACCGCGAGCCAAGCGAATCGCGCTCATCGTCGCTTCGGTGCCGGAGTTGACAAGACGCGCCTTTTCTATCGACGGAACCAACTTGACGACCAACTCCGCGAGGTCGTTTTCCGCTTGCGTCGGCGCGCCGTAACTCGTTCCCTTAGCGACGCTTAACATCAACGCTTCAACGACGCGCGGGTCGGCGTGCCCGAGAATCATCGGCCCCCACGACAGAACGTAGTCGATATAGCGGTTGCCGTCGACGTCGAAGAGAAACGGCCCTTCGGCTCGGTCGATCACGACGGGCGCGCCGCCGACGCCGCCGAACGCTCGCGCCGGGCTGTTGACGCCGCCGGGAATCAACGTTAAGGCTTTCTCAAAAATTTGCCGACTCTTTTCTCGATTCATCTCGCCCATCCTAACTATTATCAAACAACAACTTAAACGCCGACTTCAGATTTAAAATGCGCGCGACGCTTCGCCGCTTTTCGACGTTTTTCTTAAGTATACACGAAGTCGTCAAAATCGCAAGGGGCGCCGCGAATTCGCGACAAAATCGGCAAAAGATTCGCGCGCTCCGCTTCCCAACGGGCCAAAATCGGGTACAATGAATCGAAATTCTCGAACGGTCGCCGCCGTTCCCGTCCGATCATTCGCTCTTTGGAGAAAATCGATGAAAAACAAGCCCGTTTCCGGCGTCGCCGACGTTCTTCCGACGCTCAGAAGTCGCGTTCTTGCGGCGCTTAGCCCCGAAGTTCCGGAAGGCGACGTCAAATCGCATTTCAGCCGCGACGGGCGTTTCGCGCTTTTAACCGACGCGTCCGACGCAACCGACTGTTCCAACGAAGTTTACGTCGAATTCCCGAACTCTTCGTCGCTTTGTTTGCCGCTCGAAATTTACGTCGGACGACGCCGCGTCATCGCCGGAATTTGGCGAACCGGCGTTTGGGCGAACGGCCAAAAACTTAACGCAACCGGCTCTTGGCAAACGCTTTGCGAAGAAATTAACGCCGACGGCGCGTTCGTCGAACGCCTTTTACCGTTGGCCGGCGGTCGCTCGCTTTCTCGGCGACTTTTCGTCGCTTACAAAGAAAGACTTTTCTTAAACGTCGACGTTTTATACGGTTCGGACGCCGAACGCGACACGGCGTCGCCAACAACGGTCTTGCGAATACGTTCGGCTTTGCCGCTCGACGCAACCGAAATGTTCGCGACGCAAATCGATTCGTCAAAAGCGGTTGCATTTTGCGACGTCGATTCGCGTCCGTTCGCCCGCGTTTTTCCGCTCTCGCTTAGCGAACGAACAAGCGACGCGACTTCCGGAACCTTCGCCGTTAAAACGACTTACGGCGGCGTTCTAGAAACGTCGGCGCGACGGACGGGCGGTTCCGTTTGCGTCGCGACGCTCTTCGACTGGAACGCAAACCGCGCGACGAGGCCGGTTAGCGTCGGCGTCGCGACGGTCGGCGAAGACTTGCGAGCGGTCGACGACGGTCGCGCGGTCGGACGTCAAATTTTGCTCGGGCGCGAGCGTTACGTCTTGTACGTTTCGACGTCGCGACGCCCGGCGATTCGCTCAATATTGAGTCGCAACCTCTTGTCGGACTTTATGTTCGGCAAGTTTTTCGTCGGACGCGGCGTCGAACCGCTAATCGACGTCGAAATTCCGGACGACGTTTAAAAAGCGACGGTCGCCCGAAGTCCCGGCGCCCAAACGACTTGCGCGTCGCCGTCGCCGCCGACGCCGTCGATCCACTGCAGCGAGGGCGTCGCGGAAAAGTATTCGTTCACCTGAAACGAATAATAAAGTTCGAAGTGGTTTTCGTCGACCGCGCCTTCGTTAAGCGTTGCGTATTCGTCGCTTACGCAAGTAATCCCGTACCCGAAACCGAGAATGTCGTCCGGGCGTTCGTCGCTGAACGAATGAAGCTCGAACCCGGCGGTCAGCGCGCGGTCGAACTCGCAACACTCGCCGTTTTGTTGGCCGTAACGTCCCCAAAGACCGACGTATTTCGAGATTTCTTGGTCGAACGAGAGGCCCCAACCGTCGTTGACGAGGTCGTCGCGGGTTCCGTCGAGCGATTCGCGCGGCGTGAAATTCGCCGTAACATAGCCTCGATACGTCCCTTGCAGTTCGCCGATTTGAACGTGTCGGTCGATTTCGGCGATCGCGACGCCGCGGCTGAACATCTCGACGCAATCGCGATCCGATTCGCTGTAACCAACGCCAAAACACCACTTATCGTTCGGCTCAAACCAGATTTGCCCGCCGAGCGCGTTCGCCGGACACTCGAACGTCAAGATGTTGACAAAAGCGTCCGAAAGGAATTGGCAATACTCGTCGTTCGCGTAAGCGTTCGTATCGAAGTCGCTCGTTAAATCGAGATAGCCGACGCGCGCTCGCCAACGGTCGCCGTCGCCGAACTTACGTTCGTACCAAAGTTGATTCAGATATGTGTTCCTCGTCGCTCCGCTCGCGGCGTTGAACCCGCAAAAGGCCGGAACGCGAGCGCCAAGACCGTCGCCCATCCCGACTTTAAAGGTCGCCCGCATCGAGTCGCGCTCCGTAAGTTCCGCAAACGCCTCGACTTCGACCATCAGCGAACCGTCGATTCCGGAATCGACCGCGTCGAAATCGGACTGCTGCCCGACGGCGGTAATCGTCGCGCCGAGTTCCAATTTGTCGAGCAAAACGCGAAACGCCGACGCTTCCTCGACGTGCTTCACGTGCGTTTCGCGCGTCTCGGCGCCGTGAACGTGCAAGCTGTAACCGGCGTTCCCTTCGCTCGTCTCCGCCGTCGCCGACGCTTCCGCCTCGTTCGACGTTTCTTCCGCGAGAACCGGTTCTTCGAAAGCCGCTTCTTCGCCGTCGTAAGCGTCGACTTCGTAAATACTTGCGCTTTCGACCGCCGAGTCTTCCCAATCGGTCGCCGGAATCGCGCCCCAAGCGAACGCCGCCGCGCCCGTCGAGAAAATCAAGGCGCTTAATATCGAGACGCGTTTCGAAAAATTCCGTCGATTCGTCAACGTTCGCGCTCCTCGTTTCGCTTGTTCTTTAACCGCCTTAGTCATTGTCTTAACTTAATTTAATCTTTTCGCGAAATGAGCGCCGAACCGCGTTTAACCGAAATTCCGACTCCGTCGCGACGGCGCATCGCGACGAAAACGCCTTTCGTTTTTTCAGGAAAAAGCGAAAGTTAGACTCATCTTCGTCCTTTTCCTGTAATTTTCTCCAGTTTTTTTATGAAGATTTTTCAGATTTTAACGATTTTTATCGTTTTGCGCGTTTAGAAAGAACGACGCAAAACGCGGAATTTGCCGACTTTCCGCCCCGGCTTGCGCTCCGTTAAAAAAGACGTATAATTAATGGACGACTTTCGCGCTCCGTCGCTTAGGAGCGCCCGCGCGGCGTCGGCGGTAAACGACGCGTTTTCAAGGAGTTGCAACAATGCCGCTCGAATCTTTGTTAACGGCGACGACGACGGTCGTCGGATTGTGCGCCGCGTTTTTGATCGGCGTTTCCAAAACCGGCGTCCCCGGCGTCGGTCTTTTCGCGTGTTTGCTGATGATTTCCGCGTTCTCCGGGCGCGAGATGTTCGCTTCCGGCGCGGTCGTTCCGCTTCTAATTCTCGGCGACGTCGCGGCGGTTTGGTTTTATCGCAAAGACTGCGATTTCAAGCTGTTGCGTCGTCTTTTTAGACCGGTCGGCGTCGGTCTGCTCGGCGGCGCGGCGGTTATGTGCTTTATGGACAACGCGCAATTTAAGCTGACGGTCGGGATTTTGGCGACGTCGATTTTGCTTTTCGAGTTCGCGCGCAAACGCCTCGGTTGGACGCAAATATCGACGAGCGCGCCGTTTAGAATCGGGTGCGGGACGCTCGCCGGATTGACGACGATGCTCGGCAACGCCGCGGGCGCGGTTTCGGCGGCTTACTTCGCGTCGCAAAACCTTGATAAGCGACGCTTTATGGGAACGAACGCGGTTTTTTTCTTCGTCGTCAACGTTAGCAAAATCCCGCTTTTACTCGCGGCGACGGCGGTCAAGTCGAACCTCGGTTTCGAAGCGGCCGACGCGCAAATGATGAACGCGTCGACGTTTATGTTGACGCTCGTTTTCGCGCCGGGCCTCCTCGTCGGAGCGTTCGTCGGGCGGCGGCTCTACCGAGCGATTCCGGAGCGTTTTTTCGTTCCTTTCGTCTTGATTTTGAATATGTTAACGGCGCTCCAAATTTTAATATCGGCGGCGCTTAGTCGCTAAAACGCCGTCCTATTATCGCGCATTTTTTGACCGAGTTTCGCCCTTATAACGACGCGACGTCAAACGCCGTTCCGACGCCGTCGCGTCGCTCGCCGACAAAAAAAGCGTCCGACGCTAAACGCCGAACGCTTCGCTCTTTACGCGGCGACGGTTCGCTCAAAAACGCGAGCCGTCGCCGTTTTTGCGACTTAACGTCATTCGATGCTAAATTCGAATTCGCAATACTTTTCGCGGTTCCAAGCGTTCGCTTGCGTCGTCGGCGAAATCGCGAAGAGGGGCGAGAACGTCCGCACCTTCACCGTCTTCATATCTTTCGAGAATTCAAGGAGTTGCAACCAACCGTCGCCGCCGTTTCCTTCCCAGCCGCCGCCCATCGCCTGCGTGTCGAACAGGAGCTGCGAAACCGTTTTGCCGGCGGCGTTTTTGTCGACGCGGAAGCCCGTGCAGCCCTCCATATTGTCGGCGGTCGAGTGGTGCCCGCAGATCACAAGTCGAATATTCGTCGAGGGTTGCACCAACTTTTGCCAAATCGTTTCTCCGGCCGCGCCCCCCGCTTTGCTGAGGCCGTACCCCTCTTTTGCGTCGCGTTCAGGTCCCGCCGTATAAGGCCTTAAATAGGAATGCGTCAACACGATACCGAAATGATTTGCGTACTCCGGTCGAGCGAAGAGCGCCTTGGCCCATTCGAGCGTCTCCGGGCGCGGGGCGAATTCAAGCGAAACGACCAAAATCTTTTGGCCGCCGGTTCCCTCGAACTCATAGGCGGCGTTCTCTAACGTCTTCTTACCAAACGCGTTAGGAAAACACTCGACGACGACGTCCTTCCAAAGCGGATTGCGTTCGATCGGGAAAAATTCGCTGAAAAGCGAATCGCGGGTCTCGGACGAACGGACGCCGTAATGCGTTCCTTCCGGGAAAATGTCCGGCCCGTAGTCGTGGTTGCCGGTGCAGAGGACGTAAGGAATTACGCCGTCGAGGCGTTCGAAGGCGCGCGAACACGACGTCCACATCTGCCGCCCGGTTTGGTTCGCGAACTTGCCGTCCGCCTTTTGCAGGCCGTTCGACTCCACTAAGTCGCCGACGCAAAGGACTTGGCGAATTTCGAGCGCGTCCTTATTTTCGGCGATCCAGGCGGTCGCCAGCTCGAAAATCCCCTGATTGCGACCGTACCGCGAGTAGGCTTGCGGGTCGGGGATCACGACCATCGTCCAAGCGTCCTTTTCTTGAAGCGCCGGAGCGACGTAAGTCGTTTGCTTTTCGTTATTTTGAGCCGCGACAAACGAAGTCGACGCGGCGCCGACGAAAGTCGCCGACGCAACGACGACAAAAAAGAAATTACGCAACGATTTCAACATAATCAAAACCTTCCTAAAACTGACGCGTTCCAAGGAAAAACGCCGCTTCACGTCGAGCGACGCCGTATTTTTCGCGTTAAGGATAATGATACCAGATTTCGGGCAAAATTTCAAGCGTCGAACCCGCGCGCGCCTCCGTTTCTTCCGCAATAACGTAAAATTTTACGCAATTCGCTTTATAAATCGCTCGAAAACCGCCGTTAAAATCCCCAAAGTCGACGCAATCCCCGCCAACTTAGCCAATTACTCGCGTCCGGAAAGTCCGAGGCCCCGCTCGACAAAAAAAATTTTTCCTGTAAAATGGAAAGCGCGATATTTTCGAATCGCGACGTTTTTAATTTTCAACGTCAAAAAGTCGTTTCTTTCGACGACTCGACGCTTTTCCCCTCTCTTTTGAGGCCGTTTCGATGAGCAACTCAACCGCCGACGCCAATTCCTCCGCCCGCCCCTCTTCCCGCAACCTTGAACTCCCCCCCGACGTCGACGCTAAATCGATGTTTCGCGGCATTTTCGGTTTTGCTCGCGACCTACTTTCGCCGCAAAATCGCAAAGCGACGATCATCCTTTGTTACGCCGTTTTCGCGTTGACGCTTTGGAAATATCTCCCGTCGGCGCCGCGTTTCGCCGACCCGGAAACGGGAAAATGCGTTCTTAGCGCGCAAACCTTTGAAAACGATAATATCGGCGCCGTTTTCGGAAAATCAAACGCCGTTTCCCCAGCGGAAAATTCGACGGAATCGTTAGAATCGGAACCGATCAAACCGCTCGACGGAACGCTGAGCGCCGAAACGACGCCCCTTCGCTTCCTTTGGGGCGCGCGCAAACATTGGGCGGCGTTCTTCCTAATGGGCGTTTTCCCGATCTTGATCGTTAAGTTCGTATTCCGCGAAAAATTAAGCGATTACGGCGTCGGTTGGGGCGATCGAACGCGAACGATTCGCTCCTTCTTAATCTTGGCGCCGATACTTTTCGCGGCGGGTTGGCTCAGCGCGACGGGCGTTAGCGGTCGCGTGTTTTATACCGTTTATCCGTATAATCCGGCGGCGGGCGTCTCTTGGACGACGCTTATTTTGCACACCGTTTCTTATTTTTGTCTCTATTATTTCGCTTGGGAGTTTATGTTTCGCGGCTTTTTGCTCCGCGGACTCGCCCCGACGGTCGGTTTTTCGACGGCGGTTTGGATTCAAGTCGTTATTTCGACGGCGCTTCACTTCGGGCACCCGGCGTCGGAGACGTTCGGCTGCATCGCGGGCGGGCTTTTTTGGGGGTTCCTTGCGCTCCGAACTCGTTCGATTTTCTCCGGTTGGGGCCAACACGCGCTTCTCGGAATCGCGCTCGATTGGAGCTTGATTTTCGCCGCTTGCTAAGGGGCGCGTTTTTTGAACATCGCCGCCCCCTAAAAGCAACGGTCGCAACGTTTCAACGTCGCGACCGTTTTTATTTCGCCGTCGGGCTTTATCGCCGTCGTTTCCCAACGCGCCGTCGTCCTAAGCGCCGACGCGACAAGCGGTTAGCGTTCCCGTTTCAAGAACGTCCAATCGTCGACCAGCCCCTCGAGCGACGGCGGGAGCGCGTTTTCTCGACGTTGAAAAACGCCGCGAAGCCGCCCGTCGGCGCGACGCCAAATCGCGACGTCGACCGGGTCGTCGCCGATTTCTTCCGCCGGAATCTCAACCGTTAACTCGCCGATTTTCAGCGACTTAAGTTCCGCCGCCGCGACCGCGTCCAACGTTCCGTCCGCGTCGAACCGAACCGCGAAAACGCCGTTCGCGCCGACCGAAATCGGGGTCGAGTCGCGCCCGTCGGCAAGTCGAACGGTCGCGCCGTCCAGCGAAATCGGGTCGCCCAACGCGTTCTCTTGCGCCGCGATCCAAACGTTCGTCCCGTCGATAAAACGCGAAGTCGAAACAAGTTGCGGACGACTCGAACGCTCTTCCGGAACAGAAAACGACGTTTCGTCGAGCTTCCAAGGCGTTTGCGGTTCGACGTTTGCGAGTTCCAACGCGGCGATTATTTCGGCGGCCAACGCGTCTTTCTCGGCGGCGGTCGCGTCCGCTTTGATTTTCCAAATTTTCGTTCTGGAATTCTTTCCGGCTTGTTCGACCAGCGCTTGCAACGCGGCGAAGTCGGCGGCGTCCGCGTCGTTTTCGCCCCAAAGAACCAACGCCGAACAACGTTGCGGCCCGTATTGCAAATACCCGTCGTCGCTCAACTTCCAACGTTTTTCGCCGCTCGGCGTCGTCGACGTTATTTCGTCGACGGGAATCAAATCCGCCGGAAAGCCCGCCGTCGAGAAGCGGTCGCAAAGGTCGACGCCGACTTTGCCGAAACCGGGTCGCAACGGGTTCATCGCGCCAAACCGCCCGAAAACGACCGCGACCGGCGAGTCGAGCGGAGCGTCCGAAATCAAGCTCAGCGTCCGAATTTTCGACCGAATCCGCGCGACGCCGCCGTCTTCGACGATCGGCATAAGTCGGTTGTCGAGCGGGTTTTGCGGCGAGTTTTCGTCGCGCGGATAAATGTTGTGAATGTGAACGCGTCCGCCCGACGCCGCCGCCGTCCAATGTTCGAAAATATACGGCGCGACTTGGCGAGCGTAAAACATATTGATCCAATGCGAATCGGTCGCCTTCGCCAAGGAATTGCGGCAACAGAACGGGACGTACTCGTCCGACTGCGCGAAATCGCGCGGCGCCTTCCACCACATCACGCCGTTTTTGCGCATTTCGAGCGTATTCGGGAACGGAAACCAAGTGCAATGAACGCCGACGAACGCGTCCGGGCCCCAAATTTCCTTCGTCGTTTGATAATTTTGAATCTCGTACTTCAATACTCGATCGGCGCAAAGTCGGTTGAAGCGGTCGACCGCCGCGATTCGCTCCGCTTCCCGCCCGGCTTGCGGTCGAAACGCCAAAAAGAGGTCGTCGACGAGATCGCGCGAACCGGCTTCGGAAGCGTCGGCGGCCCCCTTGGAACCGCTAGAACCGTCAGAACCGCCAAAATCCTTCAAGTCGTCCGCGCCGAACGCCGCCGAGTAAGCGCGCCGGGTCGCCTCGGAGTACCAAAAATCGTCGAGTCGGTTTTGCCGGTCGAACGACGGCGGGAACCCCCATTCGTCCTTCGCGACGCCGAGCGCCGGAACGTCGCGGTACTGCTCGTAAAGCCGCTTTTCGAGTTCGAGCGTTTCGTCGGCGAAAATATCCGGGCAAGAGTATCGGAACGCGACCGCGACCGCCAAAAAGTCGCCGCCGTTCGCCCCGTTCGCCCCGTTCGCCCCGTTCGCCCCGTTCGCCCCGTTCGCCCCGTTCGCCCCGTTCGCCCCGTTCGCCGATTTTACGCCGTCGAGCGTCGCCAAGTCGACCGGAACGCCGAAACGGTTGCGGCTCGTCGCGTCGACGAAATCGATTCGATTTTTCTCGAGCGGCGCGTTCGTCGTCGGAACGCTAAACGCCGCCGAAACGTCGACGACGGAGCCCGGCTCGACCGCGCCGTCGGCGTTTTTGCGGTACCGCCAAGCCTTGACGAAGCGAGCGCCGCGAACGTAAAACGGTCGAGCGCCCGCGTAATGGTCGTTCAAATTCGGCGCCTCGAACGTCAATTCGCCGCGTCCGCCCGCTCCGTCGAGCGTTCGCAAATCGAGTTCTTTGAAGTAAATACGTTCCTGCGACAAATCGGGCCGCGCCGCTTCGAAGTCGTATCGGGCGATCCGCAGGTCGACGTCGAGAATCGCGCCGACGCCCCGCTCCTTCGCATATTCGACCGCTTTCTTGGTCGCGGCGACGGCGGCGGCGTTCCCGTCGAAACGCGGCAAACTCCGGAGCGTTATCGTCAGCGCGTCGAAGGCGCCGGTCGGCTCGACGACGTCGAAAAGCGTTCGGTAATCTTCGACGTCGACGTTAAATCCCCAAAAGCACCCGAAATCGGGCGCGAGTCGCAACCCGTCGAGCGTCGTCGGAAGCCGCCCGGGCGCCGCCGGGTTCAGCGGTTCGCAAGCGCGTCCGATTTTAACGGTTTTATCAGTTTCAAGCTTTTTAACGGTTTTGCCGGAATCGGCGGACTCAACCGTCGAGACGTTTTCGGCGCCCCAAACGGCGACTTCGCCCGCGCTCCAACCGCCGAACGCCGCCGACGCGACGACGGCCCCCGCCCAAACGCGGCGCGTCTTCGTTTTATTCTTCTTCGTCATCGTCGTTTTCTCCTTTATTAATATTAATGACAAAACGTTCGTCGCCGAACGCCGCCCAACGTCGTCCGCGACCGCTCCGCCGCCGTCATTATACCAAATTGCGACGCGTTTCTAAAGCCGCCTAACTTGCGTCGCGGCTATTTTTCTCGAAAACCCGTTTCCTGCGCCGCGCGCTTCGCCGTCGAACCTCTCCCCAACCTTGCATTTTTCCCCGTTTGTCCAACCGGCTTTTCCGACGTCTTTTGCGCAAAAACGCCATCTTTCTCAAAACGCCGCCGTTTCGCTCTCGCGCTTTCCCCCGTCGCGCAAAATTTTCGATTTTGAGAAAAATTTTCTTAAAAAAAACGCCCAAGACTCCCTAAAAACGCCAAAATGCTCTTTACATAAACCGGAAAAATCGTCAAAATCCGCCCAACGATGAAACGCGTCGCGCCCCCTTCGGTCGCGTCCGCCGGCACGCGCCCCTTCCTCGCCGACGTTTCGACGTCGTCGTTCGTCAAAATCGGCGCGACCCGCGTTTCTTAACGAACAAATTTCGGCGCCCTCGTCCGTCGGACGTTTTTGTCTCCGACCGCGGCCCGCCTCGATTATCGACGTATCAAGGAGAACTCAAAGTGAAAAACGT
>JAFSDX010000050.1 GCA_017436025.1 Thermoguttaceae bacterium | reverse complement strand
GCTCCGGCGGTTTCGGTTGCTCCGGCGGTTTCGGTTGCTCCGGCGGTTTCGGTTGCTCCGGCGGTTTCGGTTGCTCCGGCGGTTTCGGTTGCTCCGGCGGTTTCGGTTGCTCCGGAGTTTCCGCTTTTTCCGTCGGCGACGGCGAAACGGCGTCTTTTTCGCTCCGTTCTTTGTCCGCTCGCTTGGCGCGCGCTTGACTGCGGAACAGGTTCCGCTCGGCCCGCGGGGCCCAAATTTCGGCTTGACGCTTCAGGCTTCCGCTCGCGTTGTCGGCAACCTCTCGCAACAGTTTAACGCATTCTTCGTCCTTTTGCAAGAGCCTTGTTTGTTCGCAAAGCAAAATCGCCAACTGCAATTTGCATTCGAACGAGTCGGGGCGCAACTTCAACGCTTCGCGAAAATTCGCTTCGGCTTCCTCGTAATTTTCGCGATATTTTTCAAAAATTGCGCGTTCGGTACAATAAACGTAATCTCGTTCCTCTTGCGGAATCGTTTCGAAAACGCTCTCGGCGCTCTTCATCGTCGCGTCGAAAAGCGACGTTTCGCTCCGCCTCGGATAATATCGCGCCGCCGCTTCGCGCGCTCTTCTCGGATCGTTCGGCATAATCTCGGCGACGAACGCTTCCCATTTCGAGGGCGGCGTCCCCAATTCGATCGCGTTTAACGCCGCCAACCAATAACCGCTCGAAAATTCCGACGAACGGCGCCAAAATTTCGACCAAATCCGCTCGGCGTCGGTTCGGAAAAGTTCGCGTCCCGCGTCGAAAAGAGCGCGGGCGTCGAACGGCGCCGTCTTTGCGACGCGGCGCGCCGCCAATTCGACCGCTTCGCGCTCTCGCGCCCAAACGATCGGCGTCGCAAAAGCCAACGACTTCGCAAGCCTAATATGCGCGACCGGTTCGAGCGGACAAAGGCGCCGCGCCGCCGTCCAATCGGCTAAAATTCGGGGAAAAACGTCGGCGATCCGCTCGTCCGAACGCTGAGCCGCGGCCGCCGCGTCGAAACCTAAGCGGCGGTAATGTCGCAACGAGGCCTCCCAATACTCCGGCGCCGTTTGCGCCCAAAGCTCCTCGTCCGTCGCTTCCTCTTCCGCCTCGCGCAACGTTTCGAATTGCTCGATCCGAAACCGCGCCTGTTCCAAATAAGCCGCCGCCGCTCGCGCTTTGTACGAGTCGTCGCGCCGCTCGAGGAACGCTCGCAAATCGTCGAGCGTCGCGTCGACCGTCGCCGACGCCGGAAGCGCGAAAAAGAACGTTTCGTCTTGCGGACGCTCGGGCGACTCGACCTTCGCGATCGACGATTTAATTTCGTTTTGCGCGTCCAACAATCGGGTTCGCTCGACGGCGTCGGCGTTTTCGCGCAACGCCCAAGGAGCGCCGAGCAAAACGCCGAGCAACAACGCCGACGCGACCGCCGCTCCGCCCCGCTCGCGCCGCGTCGCCCGTCGCTCTTCGCGAACCGCTTGAGGCCGCGTCGACGCGCTCGCCAACGCCGCCTCCAACTTCTCCCATTTTCGAACGTTTTTCCGCGCGACGCAAGACCCGCAAAGCGCCGCGAAAAGGAAAAGATTCGCCGGAAGATAAATGCCGAAATCTCCCGTCGACGCTAAAAATTGGCCGATTATTAAGCAAATTCCAACGCAACCGACCGCCAACGTCTCGCGACTCCGCTTTCCGACGAGCAAACGCCCGACGCAACCGAAAAGCGCGACGTAAGTTAAAACGTACAACAAAACGCCGACGCGCCCCATTTCCAATCGCGTTTGCACAAACGAATTTTCGGCGTAATAAAACAATTTTCCAAACTTAAGTACTTCGTCGTTGCGATAATTCGCGATATAATACGTCCCCAAGCCGGAACCGAACCAAGGATAATCGCGCGAAGTTTGGGCGGCGGCGCGCCAGTTCTCCCAACGCGAATCGCTTTTGACCGCCGTTTCGCCGGTTTCGACGTCCTCCTCGACAAGCGTCGCCATCCGAGCGTCGACCCGTTGCGCCAATCCCGTCCAAACGACGAACGTCAACGCGACCGCCCCCAACGCGACGGCGGCGGGCCAATATCGGCGTCCCTCTTTTCGAAACGCGAGAACGATCAACGTTCCCAACAAACCGACGAACGCCGCGACCGAAGCGCCGCGCGACAACGAAGCGAAAATCGCTCCTAAAATCAACCCGGCGACGCAAGACCAAACGACGAATCGGCGGTCGAAAAGGTCGAAAAAATCGCCGAGTTTTTCTTTCCAAAACGCTCCGCGTCGCGGTTGATAAACGTCGCTCCAACGCTCCGCCTCGGCGCGTTCGCGATTGCGACCGGCCCGCTCTTTATCGAGAACGCGCGCCGTTTTCAAAAACGCTAAAACGACCGGGCCGAGCGCCGCCGCGAAACAAAGAACTAAGTAACCGCCCGCGGCGTTCTTGTTGACGTACATCCCGTATCGCCCCTTTAAGGGAAGGGAGTTTTCGTCCGTTTCCAACGTCGACGCTCCCGCGTCGTCGACGAATAACCGCTCAAACGGGGTAAACCGTTTCTCCGTCAACCAATCGACAACCGCTTCGTTCTCAAAGATCGCCGGATTCGCGCGCCCGGCGAGACAAAAGAGCGCGACCGCCAAACCGTTCAGCGCGACCGCGCTCCAAAGAAAGCGACGCGAAGCGCTCGAATTAAACAAAAAAGCCGCCGACAAAAAGAAAATCAACGCCGTTCCAAAAATCAACGTCGTTTCGCGCGTCGCGAGCGGATAAACGCTGATCGACCGCCCCCAAGCGTTCCGCGCCGGAGCGTCCGCCGGCAAAAACGCTCGCTCTACCGCCGCGTCGACCGCCGTCGCGCTTTGCAGGTCGAGCGGCGCCTCCGCGTCGAACGAAAACGGGTCGCTCAACGCTTCGCGCAACGCCGCCTCTTTCGTTTCGTCGAGCGGCGCGGGCGCTTGAAATTCGGAATCGGCGAACGCGTCGAGCGTCGGGACGTCGGACGCTTCGTCGAAATCCGGCGGCAAAAGCTCGGCTTTCAACTCGAGAACGCGGGGCGAAACGCGGGCCAACGTCGCGTCGGAAAGAGGCAAAAATTGCGCGACGGCGAGCCCCAACCCCAACGCCAACGGAATCGCCGTCGCAAGCGTTCCGAAATAAGAGTTCGTTCGACGTTCGCGACGCGGCGTCGTCCAAAGCGAAACGAAAGCGAATATTCCGCTCGCTAGCGTTAAATAGAGCAAAATCCGGAAATTTTTCGCGTCGGCGCCGACGTTGGCCCAAGGCGCCGCGATCAACGCCGCCAAAACGCAAAACCGCCCCAAAAACGTCGTTAATCTATTCATCGCTCGCAACAAGGAAAGGTATTCGCTTCAATATTCAATTTTTACCGCGTTCGCTTTGTCGTCTCAGCTCGGCGCGCAACTCGGTCAACTCGGCGAAGGCCCGAGCGTTCGCGACGTCGGCTCGCGTCAATCCGGCGCGACGCGCTTGCTCGACGCCGAAACGCAGGTAAGCCAAGTGCGTCGGGGAATGCGCGTCAGTCGAAATAACGACCGGAACGCCCGCTCTTTTCGCGGCGATCAACGCGTCGACGGGCAAATCGAGCCGCCGCGGTTGCGAGTTCAGCTCGAGCAACTTTCCGAACCGCGCCGCCGACTCGACGAGAAAATCGACGTCGACCTCCATCGGCGCTTTGACGCCGATAATTCGCTCGGTCGGGTGCCCGATCGCGTCGACAAACGGGTTGCGAAACGCGCCCTCGTACCGCCGCCGCAACCGCTCCGGCGATTGGTCGAGCCCGAAGTGCAAACTCGCGACGACCCAATCGGCCCGCGCCAACGTTTCGTCCTTCAAATCGAGCGAACCGTCGTCGAGAATATCGACTTCCGCGCCCTTCAAAACGCGAAAATCGATTCCTTCGCGCCGCAAAACGCCGTTCAACTCGTCGATATAATCCCAATAACGCGCAAATTCGGCGTCGTTCATCCCGCCGACCGAGACGACGTTCTTCGTATGATCGGTCGCGGCGAGGTAATCGAGCCCGAGCCGCCGCGCCTCCGCGACCATCTCTTCGAGCGAGCCGGTTCCGTCGGTAAAATTGGAGTGCGAGTGCAAATCGCCGCGCAAATCGGCGGTCGTTAGCAACTCCGGCGCTCCGGCTTCGAGCCAATCGTTTTCGACGCGCCCTTCGCGCAACTCGACCGGAATTTCCGGCAAGCCGAGCTTCTCGTATATTCGCCGCTCCGTTCGCGAGCCCAGCCGTCGCGCTCCGGAGTAAAGCCCGAGCGACGTCAACCGCCAACCGCGCTCCTCCGCTCGCTTCCGCAACGCGTCCCAATGCGTCGGCGTCGACGAAAGGTAAAGTTTGCGGGCGCCCCAAACGAACTCGGTCGCCGCGTAAAAAAAGAGGCGCGTTTCCGGCGTCGGGCGACCGTTGAACGGCAGTTCGAACGCTTCCTGACGGAGCGAAACGGCTAAAAAGCGGGCGTCCTCCGCGAGCGTTTCCTTGACGAAAACGGCGTTTTTAATCCGCTCGAACGCGGTTTTCGGGTCGTCGGTTTCGATCAAAAAGTCGAGTCGAGCGACCGCGTCCGTCGAACGCCCGAGCGGCCCGACCGCCTCGATTCGAGCGTCCGGCGCGACCGCTCCGTCCCAATTTTCGGAACGCTCTCCGTTCGAACCGCCTTGCGCGCCGTCCCTCGATTCGCGGCGCCGCGCTTCCCTCGCTCGCCGCCGCTCCTCTTTCTCCCAACGCAAACGCGCGTTCGTCGGATTGTCGCGAGGAACGAAAAATCGCCGAATTTTTCCGACGACGCCGAGCGCCTGTTCGCGAGCCGCGTCGATTCGCTCTTTCGAAACGAACTCGGAAACGAACGCTTTCGCCGTCGCCGCGACGTCGCGTTTTTTCGTCGGATTGCGCAATTCCGAAACGATAAAATCGGCCAACGCTTCGGCGTTCGCGCTGAAAATAAGATTCGGATCGTCGAGCGGAAGGGCCGGTTCGTCGAACGACGCGAAACGAACGAATTCGCTCCCGAACGACTCGCTCGCGAAAACGTCGGCCGCGCTTTCCCGCTTCGACGTTTTGCCGTCGCGAACGCCGTCTTTATCGAGCGCGTTCAAAAAATAAATATCGTCGAGAATATCGAGTTCCGTTTCGGACGAAAATTCCCGCGACCGCGAGAGCGCGCCCGCTTCGCAAGCTCGCTTCAACGATTCGAGGTCGCGAACGCCGAACGCGTCGCGCAAAAAACCGACCGCCCGCATATCGAGCGTCCGAACTCGCGCCAACTCGACGACGCCCGATTCGACCGCCCGCGCGACCCGCTCGAACAACGCCGACGTTCCGGTCGCGACCGTCTCGCGCAGCGCCCAAACGACGTCGGGAAAAAAGTCGCGAAACCAAAAGCCGAGCGCTTCGTCAAGTTCGGCGCCGACGCGCTCGTCCGACGCCGCCGACGCGAAAAACTCCAACGGAATTTCGAGAAGAAGAACGCGCTCCGCCGCTCGCGTCAACTCGTCGGTCAGCGGCGACGGGCCCTCGCAAAATTCGAGAAGACGCGCCGTTTGCTCCAATTTTTTCGATATTCCGACGTTGTTCATATATAGAATATTATCACATCAAACGACGGTCGTCGCGCAAACCGACCGCTCGACGTTTTTCAAAAAAAAACGAATCCAAAATCGAACGCGACGACGCGGCGTCGAAACGCCGAATCGTCGCCTATTGAGATCGACGCTCGCCTCAAACGCGACCGCCGCCCGTTCGTTCGCCGTCGACTAGTGTTTGAAGTGCCGACGACCGGTGAAGATCATCGCGATCCCGAGCTTGTTGCAAGCGTCGATAACCGCTTGGTCGTTCTTCGAACCGCCCGGTTGGATAACCGCGACGACGCCCTTGGCCGCTTCGATTCCGTCCGGGAACGGGAAGAACGCGTCGGACGCGAGAACGGCGCCTTGCGCGCGGTCGCCCGCTTTTTCGACGGAGATTTCAACCGAGTCGACGCGACTCATTTGGCCCGCGCCGACGCCGACGAGCGCTTCGTCTTTCGCGAGAACGATCGCGTTCGACTTGACGTGTCGCACCATTTCCCAACCGAAACGGAGGTCGCGCATTTGCTCTTCGGTCGGCGCTTTTTCGGTAACGACGCGCCAATCTTCTTCGGGGTCGACTTCGACGTCGCCGTCTTGCAACAGCGCGCCGCCGGTCAGCGGACGAACGACCCAACCGCTCGGAGCGCGCCCGAATTCGCCGGTTTCGAGCAAGCGGACGTTCGCCTTCCATTTCGGAACGGTCGTCAAAATTTCCAACGCTTTCGGCGAGAAAGACGGCGCGATAATCGCTTCGACGAAGAGCCCCGGTTGCGCGAGGTAGTTCGCCGATTCTTCGTCGACTTCGCGGTTGACGCCCAAAATCGAGCCGAACGCGCTGAGCGGGTCGCCTTCCATCCCCTTGCGAACGGCGTCGGCGATCGTGTCGGCGACGGCGGCGCCGCAGGGGTTGTTGTGCTTCAAGACCGCGACGGCCGGTTTGTCGAAGGAGCGCGCCATCGCCAACGCGGCGTCGGCGTCGAGCAGATTGTTGTACGAAAGTTCTTTCCCGTTCAGTTGGCGAGCGGTAACGGCGGACGCGCCCTTATATTTAGCGTCGACGTAAAGCGCGGCGCGTTGGTGCGGATTTTCGCCGTAACGGAGTTCCGTAACGAGCTTCATCGCCGACGAGATCGTGTTCGGGAAGGTCGCGGCGCCGTCGTGTTCGGCGAAATAACGGGCGATCGCGGCGTCGTAAGAAGCGGTGTGCGCGAACGCGTCGCGAGCCAACGAGCGGCGAAGCTGCATCGAGAGCGCGCCGTTTTGTTGGACTTCTTCGAGAACGCGAGCGTATTGCTCGGCCGAGGTAACGATCCCGACGAAGCGGTGGTTTTTCGCCGCGGCGCGCACCATCGTCGGCCCGCCGATGTCGATGTTTTCGATCGCTTCGGCGTCGGTAACGCCTTCTTTCGCGACCGTCGCTTCGAACGGATAAAGGTTGACGACGACGAGTTCGAACGGCTCGATTCCGTGATCGGTCGCCGACTTCATGTCGGTTTCGTCGTCGCGACGGCAAAGGATCCCCCCGTGAACTTTCGGGTGCAGCGTCTTCAGACGACCGTCCATCATCTCCGGAAAACCGGTGTAATCGGTAACGTCGGTAACCGGAATCTCGTTCGTTTCGAGATAACGCTTCGTGCCGCCGGTGCTGAAGAGTTGAACGCCCGCCGCGACGAGCCCTTTCGCGAAGTCGGCGAGGCCCATTTTGTCGCTGACGCTGATCAACGCGCGCTTAACTTGCGGATCCATTTTTAACCTTTCTTAAACGTTGCGTAATCGCGGCCCCCGACTAAGGAAGCGCCGCGCCTTTAGAAAAACACGTCCTTTTACTATTGTGCGCCGAAAACGCGACGGGTCAAGCCCCCCCGAACGGTTCCCCCGCCGTTTCCTTCAGCCGCGTTTTACGTCTCCGCCTAAAAGACCGCGCAACCCTAATAAGCGTCGCGACCGGCAAAGTCGCCGACGACGATATTATCGCCCCCAACGACGCGACGCTAAAATAGGCGAGTAGGGCAAGACGGGCGTTTTGTCTCAACGCGCTTGCAGAACGTAACCGCGACCGCGAGCGACGCAGAGGAGCGTTCCCGCCTCGTCCGTAACGCGAACCTCGGCGAGCGCCATCGAACGAGTCCGAGAAATTTCCGTCGCTTCGGCGACGATTTTGCCGGATTTAACGGATTTGCAGTAAGAAATCGAGACTTCGATCCCGATAACCGGCTCTTCGGCGTAATTACAAGCGGCGGCGAACGCGAAATCGGCGATAGAAAAGAGGACGCCGCCTTGGCAAACGCCGACGCCGTTCATATGCTCCGGACGCAAGGTCAACTCGGCGCGCGCCGTCCCGACGCCCGCCTCGATCAGCTCGACGCCGAGCAAATTGCAAATAAATTTGTCGGCGAGCATTCGTTCGCGTTGCTTTTCCGCTCCGATGTAAGCAATCTCCGCCATTCCGTTTCTCTTTCCTATTTTTCCCGTTTTGCCAACAACAAGGCGCAAACGCCCCTATACGAACGCGCCGCGCTTTGCGTCGCGTTCGTTTCCTCCTGTTTTCCGCGCCGTTTGCCTCTTTACAGTCGAAACGGCGCGCGCCCGACAATCAAAACTTTATCGTCGATTGAGACGAATATGGTTCGTCGCGACAAAAATATTATTGTGTTGAATCCGAACGGTAAAGCCGACTTGTTCGCCGAGCGCTTCAAGGTCGTATTTGATATTTTGGATATCGAGTTTCGGGTCGACTTCGACTTGCCCGATCAGAACGAAGTCGCCTTCCGGAGTGATGTTGCCGTAAAGGTCGACGATGTTGATTTCCTTATCGCCGAGGTAACGGGTGAATTGCGCGACGATCCCTTCCGAGTCCTTGCCGAACGCGGTGATGACGAAGATATTCGACTCCGGCGTCTCGGTCGTTTTTTTCGCGTCGGTCGTCGCCAAAAGCACCGCTTGACAGCCTTCGAGCCCCTTTTCTTGCAAAATTTTCGCTTTCAGTTCGTCCGCGTCGACGCTTTCTTGCAACGAAAAAGTCATAATGAGCGTAAAATAACCGTCGAGAACCGTTTGGCTGCACGATTCGATATTGCCGCCCAAATTCTTAATAGCCGAACTGACTCCGGCGACGATACCCGGACGGTCGATAGCCGTAACGTTAATCACATATCCGCAGCTCATCGAATTTTCCTCTTTTTCGCTTGCGTTGTTACTCGGTTGATTACCAGCTTAATTATTCGAATAATTTCGAGTATTTAAATCGGTTTTAACGATTTTTCCGCCGCTTCGCCGACGCAGAACGGAACGCAAAGGCGCCCGTTTTCCCGACGCGAGCAAGCAAAAGCGTCAAAATCGTTAATCCCGTTAATTTCGTTTACTTCGCCGCTTCCGCGTCAATCTTCGCGAACGCTAAACTCGAGCTTCCATCGGCGCGGGCCGTCGACTTCCTCGCACCAAATTTCGAGCGCGCCCAACTCGGTAACGACCGTTCGGAAGCGCGTCGCGACGTACTCGACGCCGCCGGTCGCTCCGCCGACATTCCCGTTTTCCCCGTTTTCCCCGTTTTCCCCGTCGATTTCCGGCGCTTCGAGCGCGGTTTCGATCGGGTCGGTTTCGAGCAAGTCGCCGTCGTCCTCGGCCAAGTCGAGGAGCGTTCCGGGGCGGTCTTGCGGGCGCGTCGTCGAACCGAAGAAGCGGAAGACCGCCGGTTCGCCGACGACCAATTCGAACTCGTCGCTCGGAACGGCGAGTTCCGTTCCCTCCTCCATTCCGACCGGCGCGACGCAAAGCGCCTTCATCGGTCGCGGAACGCCCGGAATCGCCAACCCCGCCGACTCGATCCCGATGTAATAGGAGCGCGCCGACGCCCCGCGAATCCTGATTCCGCCGCGCCGCTTCGCCAACCCGTAAAACGCGGCGCCGCGAGCGACGGCCCGGTCGAGGTCGGCGTCCGGATTCAAATTCGTCGGCGGCGCGTCCGGGAACCAAGCGCGCAACTGCTCTTCGAACCGCTCGGCGATCGCTTTCGACTTGAAAACGCCGCCGTTGAGGAGATAACGCGTCGGGCGAATCGGCGCGCCGTCGTCGTCCGTCCGGGAGTTCAAAAACGCCGCGACGTGTCGAGTAACCGCCGCGTCCGCTTCGAACGGGAGCCCGGCTTCGCGCAGTCCCGCCCCGGAGCGTCGTTTCGGACGGTCGTCAAGGGCGCAAATCGGGAAAAAGCCGTCCAAAACGATCGCCGTCGCCTCCGCTTTCGGGAAGTCGACCGAAACGGAGCCGCCGACCAGTTGGCTCGACCGCCCGAGCGCCGTTATTTTATACGTCTCTCCGCCGCCTTGCGCGTTTTCGCCGTTTTTACTATTTTCGCTATTTCCGCTATCCGCGTCAATATTCCTCGTCTCGCTAATTTGCGCGACCGAACCGCCAAGGAGCGTTTCCTTCGCGTCGCGACATTGCCGCCAAAGGGAGCCGGCTTGCCAAGGGTTCAACTTCGTTCCCTTCTCGGCGAAGAGCGCGGCGGCCCGATGCGCGAGCGCCAAGTCGACGTTGTCCCCGCCGAGCAGGAGCCGATTTCCAACCGCCAACCGATTCAAAACGAGGTCGCCGCCTTCCTCCTCGACGCGAATCAACGAAAGGTCGGTCGTTCCGCCCCCGACGTCGCAAACGAGCGCGACGTCGCCGACGGTCAATTCCTTGCGCCAAGCGTTCCCCTTTTGCGCCAACCAAGCGTATGTCGCCGCCGACGGTTCTTCGAGGAAAATCAGCGTCTCCGGATTGAAACCGGCGCCAACCGCCGCCTCCCGCGTCAGTTCCCGAGCGCTTTCGTCGAACGACGCCGGAACGGTCAAAACGACCTGTTGCTCGAAAATCGGCGCGTCCGGGAACGCGTTATTCCAAGCGGCGGCCAAGTGCGCCAAGTACCGCCGCGACGCTTCGACCGGCGAAACCCGCGACGTTCCGTCCGGCGCGCCCCAAGGCAAAATCGGCTCGCGACGGTCGACTCGGGAATGCGTCAGCCAAGATTTCGCCGAAACGACCGTTCGCTCCGGCGTCTCGGCGGCCCGACGCAACGCGATTTCGCCGACGAGGTAAAGCGCGTTCGGGTTCGACGTTCCGCTCGGTCGCGCGGCGCCGGTTTTCTCGCCGCCGGAACCGATTCCGAAGATTTTGCGGAAGAAGCCGCCCTTACCGCTTTTGCCGTCTTTGCCGGGTTTATCGTCTTTATCGATTTCGCCGCCGACTTCGCCCGGCTCCGCGTCGCCGTCGAGCGCCGTTTCGTTCCAAGGCAGGCGCCAATCGGCCAACCCGCGCTCCTCCTCCGGCCCGACGTAAAGCGCCGACGGCAACTTATCGCGCAGTTCGACCGTCGACGTCGCGACAAATTGCGGGATTTCGAGAACGCGCGGCTCTTCGTCGTTCGCGCCGTCGGTCGGCAAATACGCCAGTTCGCAGTTCGACGTTCCCAAGTCGACCCCGACGACGTATTTCGCCGACGCCGCGAAACCGCTAAACTCCGCGCATTTTCCCGAACATTCGCCGTCTCGATTCATCGTCGTTCCCTCCCGAAATCCGCCGCGCAACCTTCGCCGCTCAAGCGAAAATCGCCGATTTTGTCATTAATATTATATAGAGCGTTTTCGACCGCGAAAAAACGCCGCTCGCCGCCCAAGGTTCGCCGCCCAGTCGAAGCGACTCTCATTATTATACGCGATTTTTTATTTTTTATAAGGAGGCCGTTCTTTCTTTCGACCGTTTCGTTCGCGACGCGCCCCTCCGCGCCCCTCCGTTTCGCCTATTTTACCGTGTTTAACTTTCAACGCGGCAAACGCAGTCGAACGCTCGAACCGTCGTCGGCGATCTCCAACATTTCGCGCAACTCGTCGAAGGAGCGAACGACGACGGCGGCGTTCTCGTACTCGTCGAGCGAATGTCCGGCGCTAAAAAAGCCGACCGTCGCCGCCCCGGAAGCGGCGCCCGCGTTCACGCCGTTGCGCGCGTCGTCGATTACGACGCAATTTTCCGCCGGAACGCCGATTTTTTTCGCCGCCGTCAAGAAAATCTCCGGCGCCGGCTTCCCGTTTTTCACCTCGTCCCCGGCGACGACGCGGTCGCCGAACAACTCGCGAACGCCAAGCCAAGTCAAAATATGCTCGACGTTCTCTCGCGGCGCCGACGAGCCGACCGCCATTTTAACGCCGCGCCCCGCTAAATAACGAATAAAATCGACCGCGCCCGCTATCGGCGTCGTATGCGTCGCGACGCTCTCTCGAAACGCCGTCTCCTTGCGGTCGACGATCGACGCGATTTCCGCCGGGTCGGTCGGCGGGTTCTCGCCCCAATGTCGCGCGACGATGACGTCCGAGACCATCCCGAAAGTCGCCCAAAACGCCTCTTCGGTAAAGTTTACCCCGTCTTCCTCCGCGACGATTCGCCAACTCTCCCAGTGCGCCGCGCCGCTGTCGATCAACACGCCGTCCATATCGAAAATAACGCCCATTTCGCCTCCGTTCTCCCACCGCAAAAGCCCGTTTTTTTACCCGGTCGCCGCCGTCTCGTCGACTCGGCGCGTTATTCGCCTCGTTTCGACGCCGTCGGAACGCGCCGGGTCGCCCGACGTTTCCACACGTTATTATTTTGCCAAGTCTTGCCTTTTCGTCAAGCGCTCGACGCGGCGCAAAGAGGCGAAAATCAAATGAAATCGAACGCCGCTCGTCGCTCCTTTCCCTTAAAATCCTCGCTTCTTCACATTCAAGACGCAAAATCGAAAATACGCGTCCTTTCCTTAAAGTCCGCGCTGTCTTCCCAATTTTCCAACCTTTTTCGCTCCGCCTTTCCGCGTCGAGCGTCAAGAAAATAGCTCGCCGTTTTTTAACGACGACGCCGATTTTAACGACGACGCAGACCTTAATTGTTAAAACAGAGAAACCAGATAAACTTTAACAAGCAAAAAGCAACCAGACCGGTCGAGTTTCTTGGGTTAAAACGCCCATTTTAACCTAAATACGGCGATTTGAGAGAAGTTTGAGCAAAATAACGAAAAGCCCCTTGAAGAATCGGAGAAGAGGTGTATATTGAACGCGTAACTTGCATTCCTCAGATTCAAATTGAGTGACGTTTTTTTGAATTTGAAATTTTGATTTTTAACGAGCAAAACAACGTTTCACGCGTTCTTGGCGGTTCGCGTTCGACGTTTTTGCCGTTAGCGACGTCGTCGTTCTCGCTCCATCCGCGCGGGACGTTTAGGTTTGCGACCGCTCGCCGGTTCTTTTCGACGCCTTAACGTCCTTCGCCTTTTCGACTTTTGCCGAAGCGATTTGAACGACGATGCAAAATCAACGCCCTTTATTTCGTTGGAACGGTTGTTCCGAACGCGTCCCTTTAAACGACGATCGGCGTTCGTCGGAGAAAGCGGTCGTTCGATTCGGTTGGCGTCGAATCGATTTCCGTTCGCGTTTTAACGAAGTTGCCTTTCCCCGTCGTTTTGCAACGTCTTCCGGTTCGGTTTAACCCGAATTTTGACGTTGGTCGACATTTTTAGCCTTTTTTCATTCGTTTTACAACGATTTTAACGAAAATTGGCTTTTAAATGTTGTCGACGCGAGACGCAAGGGAAACGGGCGGTCGATTCCGCGAAGGATTCGAGGTTTTGCGACGTCGCCGTTAAAAATCGTTTTGCAAGGAGCGCAGAATGTCCTCTCGTCGACCCCAAAGAAAACCTCGTATCGGTCTCAATATGGCTTATAAGCCGGAGCGAAACGACGTTCAGGGCGTTAGTTACATTTTTGAAAGTTACACGAACAGCGTCGCCGAAGCCGGCGCTATTCCCGATCTTCTCCCTCTCTGCTGCAATTTCGACGTTATCCTCGAAAAACTTGACGATTTGGACGGAATCGTTTTCGTCGGCGGCGGCGATCTCGACCCCCGCAACGACGGTTATATGTTGCACCCGTACACGCGTCCGATGCCGTCGGAACGCGAAAAATTCGACCGCGCTTTGATGCGCGAAGTCGCCCGTCGCCGCCTTCCGGTTCTCGCGATCGGCGTCGGTATGCAACTCCTGAACGTCGAACAAGGAGGCGCCTTGTTCCTCCACATTCCGGACGACGTTCCGCACGCCTTCCCGCACCGCGACGCCCTCGACCCTTATCACAGACACGGGCTCGTTATCGAGAAAAATTCCCTTCTCGACCGCGTGTACGGCGAAAACGACGTTCGCGTCGCCAGCGCTCACCATATGGCCGTCGACGACGTCGCCCCGAACTTCCTCGTTTCCGCGCGCTGCCCCGGCGACAACGTCGTCGAGGCGATCGAGTCGACCTACGAAGACTGGCTCGCCGTCGGCGTTCAGTTCCACCCGGAATCGATCGCCGCCTCCGTTCTCGACCGTCGCATTTTCCACGAGTTCGTTAAAGGGGTCGAAGAGTACCGTCAAACGGGCCGCAATCCCTTTCTTTGGACGCCCGTAAAACCGGAACGTTCCCAAATTTCGGAAAAATCGCGCAAAAACCTTTATCCGACCCGCGACGCGTCGTCGGAAATCACGTTAATTTAAGACGACGCCGTTCCGCCGCTCGTTTTCTCGCCGGAAACGAGCGGCGCGCGGTTGGACGCCGCGTCTTGACGCGACGCGTTGCGAGCGTCTTTTCCCTTTCGCTCCGTTTGCCGACGCCCTTAAAACGCTCAAAATCGGCGTCGGCGACGCGATCGGCCTCGGCGCCTTTATTTGCGCTTTCCGCATAATCGTTACAACCGCCGCGCTCGGCCTTCCCTTCGCGCCGTCAACGAGGGTAAACCGTCGCGCTCAACGACCTATTCCCCCCATTCGTCCCATTTTCCAATTCCTCGCGTTAGCCGACGCGTCGACCAAGATTAGGGAGCGTTCGATGTTTTTTTTCAAAAATAAAACCCCGTCTTCCTCGCCGTCCGTTCATTGGTTCGTCGGCGTTCATATCTCGTCCAACGCGCGCAAACTTGAAACGGCGCTCGTCGGTTTGGAAGCGGCTCGTCCCGGCGCCGGCGTTCTTCTCCAAAAAAGTATGTCGTTCGACCTGCCGGAAGAAATTTTTACGGCGTTCGAAGAGCTGCGCGCCCAACTCGACGCCGAACGCGAAGAAGCGCCGACTCGCAACGCTTCCGCAAACGACGCTTCCCCCTCGAGCGGTTCGGACGCCGCGTCCGATTTAACCCAACTCTTCCAAATTCGCGTTATGTTGACGTCGCTTCAAGTCGAAGCGCTCGAAGCCCTCCTCGCCGAAACCGACGTTCGCAAAGAGGAAATCGTCGCCGTCGCGATCAACGACCCCGGCGTTTGGACGCGCTCCGCCGATTGGGACGCCCCGCCGACCCGTTGCGGACTCGCCGACGGAGCGGCGCTCGCGGAAAAAACCGGCTTAAACGTCGTCGACGCGTTTGTCGGCAAGGATTGGTCGACCGAGGGACGCGGACTTCCCGTTTTCGCTCTCCCGTATTGGATTTTACTCGGCGGTTCCGAACGAGACCGCCTCTTGATCGACCTCGGCGAAACGGCGCGCTGGACGTATATCCCGTCGTCGACGGTCGATAAAAAATCTTGGTCGCGCGTCGCTTTTCAGGAAGTCGTTCCTTGCGGCTCCCTCCTGAACGCGTTGACCGAAGCGACGACCAAGGGTCAAACGCGACTCGACGTCGGCGGACGCCTTTCGGTGCAAGGAAGCCGAAACGCCGAACTTCTCGACTTTTGGCGGGAAGCTCGGCGAGCGCGGGGCAAGGACGCCCTTCCGCCGCGTTATTTTTCGTCCCCCCTTTCCTCGACGCTCGACGCTCCGTTCTATTTGGAGGCCCTCCAAAAGGACGAGTCGCGACGTTTCAACGCCCTCGACGCCCTTTGCACCGCGGTTCATTACGTCGCCGAGTCGATCGCGGAAAACGTCGAGGCAAACGCCGCCCGCTTCAACGAGCCGTTCGACGTCGTTCTGACCGGCGCCGCGAAGCAGAACGGCCTCCTCTTCAACCGACTTTCGGCCCTTTTCGCGCCGCGCCAGTTCCACTCGCTCGACGAATACGGCTTCCTTGAAGACTCCTTCGACGCGGTCGCCGTCGCGACGTTGGGCGCCCTCTTCGCGGCGGGCGTCCCGGCGTCCCTCCCGCAACTGACCGGCGCGGCGCGCGAGTCGCTCCTCGGTCGCGTTTCTCCCGGAACGCCCGAAAACTGGAAGCGTTTTTGGCAATTTCGACTCGTATAAACGGCGCGATCGTTAAAATCGACGTAAACGTTCAAGTTGGCGGTTCCGTTTTGTCGACTTCTCTCGTCGACATTCAATATACGGCGCCGCGCCTCTTTTGTCAAGCGGCGTCGACGCTTTTTTCGCGTCGGCGCCCCATTAATATATATATTGTCAAAAATCGCCGTTCGCCGCCTCTCCCGCGACGCTCTCGTCGACGGCGAACCGTCCGCTTCCCCAACTTCCAACCGCCTATTCCCCCTATTCCCCTTATTTTATCCGACGCGACGCGTTAATATCGGCGTAAACGTTGCGACCGTTCGACGTTTTTTCTTGAAAAGACGGTTTTTCTTCGCGTTCCCTTGTTTCGCGAGCCGATTTCGGTTATATTAAGCAAGAAGAAAAGATCGGAAAACGCTCGACGACTTCCGTTTATTCCGGTCGACGCGCCGACGCTTCGCTTCAACGAACGTCGGTCGTTCTCCGTCGGCCCCTTCCAACGCAAACGTCCGACGACAAACGTTCTTTTCGGCCTTTTCCTTACCCACCCGCAGGCGATTTTTACGCGAGAAAGCGCAAAATGTCCGAAAAAACTATTTTCAAACGCATTATCGACAAAGAGATTCCGGCGTCGATCGTTTACGAAGACGATCTTTGCTTGGCTTTTCACGACGTCGCCCCGCAAGCGCCGGTTCACGTCCTCGTTATCCCGAAAAAAGAGTTGCGCTCGCTCGACGACGTCGAGCCGGAAGACGCGCCGCTGATCGGGCATATCTTCGCCGTTATCCGCCGTTTGGCGCGAGAACTCGGCGTCGCCGAAGGGGGGTACCGCGTCGTTTCGAATTGCGGTCAAAACGCGATGCAGACGGTTCCGCACCTCCACTTTCACCTGATCGGCGGACGCGGTTTCGCTTGGCCGCCGGGGTAATTTGCGCTTCCTCGCCCGAACGATTTTCAAAACCGTCCTCTAACGCCGTCGCCGCCTTTTTTTTCGCGACGCTATAGAAATTTTACGCCAAAATAAAATGAACGCAACCGATAAATATAACGATTATAAGCAATATATCGAAACGAATAAAGAAGCGTTTCTCGCGCAATGGTTCGAGGCGCTCCGCATTCCGAGCGTCAGCGCTCAACGCGAACATAAGGACGACGTCCGCCGAATGGCCGACTGGCTCGTTTCCTTCATCCGCGAAAAGCTCGGGATGAAGTCGCGAACGATCGAAACCGCCGGCGCTCCGCTCGTTTACGCCGAATCGCCGAAAATCCCGAACGCGCCGACCGTCCTCATTTACGGCCATTACGACGTCCAGCCGGCCGAACCGTTCGAAGAATGGGTTTCGCCGCCGTTCGAGCCGACGATTCGCGACGAAAAAGTCTACTGCCGCGGCGCGAACGACGACAAAGGCCAATCTTGCGCGCACCTTTTCGGCCTCCAAACCTACTTGGCGGCCAACGGTTCCTTCCCGCTTCAAATCAAGTTCATTCTCGAAGGGGAAGAAGAAGTCGGGAGCGACGCGCTTTCGACCTTCCTCGAAGACGCGGCGAACCGCGAACTCCTCGCTTGCGACGCGATCGTCGTCAGCGACACGTCGGCGGCGGGCCCCGGAATCCCGGCGATCACTTACGGTCTGCGCGGCGTCGTCGGTTTCGAACTAAAAGCGACCGGCCCGAACCGCGACCTTCACTCCGGTATTTACGGCGGCTCCGTCTACAATCCGGCGATCGCGCTGGCGAAGATTATCGACTCGATGATCGACGAAAACGGCAAGATTCAAATTCCCGGCTTTTACGACGACGTCGCCGAACTTTCGCAACTCGAACGCGACGCGCTGGCCGGCAATCCGTTCGACGCGGAAGAAAATAAGGCGCAAATCGGGATCGACGCCGAGTTCGGCGAACCGGAATTTACGACGCTCGAACGTCGCGGCGCCCGTCCGTCTTTCGACGTCAACGGTTTGACCGGCGGTTACCAAGGCGAAGGGGGTAAAACGATCATCCCGAGCTGGGCGTCGATGAAGTTCACCTTCCGCACCGTTCCGAACCAAGACCCGGAAAAGATTCGCGAAGGGCTCCGCGCTCACCTTGCGAAGGTAACGCCGCCGGGAATCAAGCTCGACCTAACCTGTTCGCAAGGCTCCGGCGGGATGTTGATTCCGCTCGACGGTCCGTTCATCGTCGCGGCGAGCGACGCTCTCGAACGCGTTCACGGACGGCGCCCGCTCTTCGTCCGCGACGGCGGTTCGATTCCGATCGTCGCGAAATTGCGTCAAAAGTTGAACGCCGAAGCGATTTTGGTCGGTTTCGGGCTCGAAGACGACGGGATTCACTCGCCGAACGAAAAGTTCGACCTCCGCGCCTTCTTCGACGGCGTTCAAACGAGCGCGCTCCTTTGGGACGAGTTCGCGAAAATTTCGCTCGACAAATAAATTAACGCTCGTCTAATCGACGATCCCCAAGCGTCCGCGGCCTCTTCTTCGCGATTCGGCGGCGGACGCCTTTTCCTGTTTCTTGCCTTATCCCCTTTGGAGGACGCGACTTGTTCCCCGCCGACGACGCCAACGACGCTTCCCTCTCGTTTGAAATTCCGCCTTCGCGTTTTTTCCCGCCGGTCGAAGCGGCGGAGTCGGACGGCCTCCTTGGAATCGCTTTCGACGGCGCGCTCTATCCCGATTTAATCGTCGACGCGCTCGTCCGCGGGATTTTCCCTTGGCCCTTTACCGTTCCCGATAACGCCGACGCAACCGATTTTGCGAACGACGCCGATCTTAACGACGAAGAAGACGACTTCGAAGAATTCGACGACGCGGACGATTTCGACGAAGACGACGATTACGAAGACGAAGAGTTTAACGAAGCGAACGATTTTAGCGAAAGCAACGATTTCGAAGAATTTGACGACGAAGACGCGGACGATTTCGCCGTTTTCGACGAAAAAGCCGACGTCGCCGACGCGCTTTTCGCCGCTCTTTCGCCGCGTTGCCGCGACGCCGTTTGGGAAGGTTTCGACGTCTCGTCGCTAAGCCGCCTCGGCGAACTCCGCGTCGCGACGCCGCGCCCCAACCAACCCAACCAACCCAACCAACCCAACCAACCCAACCAACCCAACCAACCCAACCAACTCAACCAACTCGATCGGCAGAATCGACAAAGTTCCGTCGATCTACCCCCCGACGCGACGCTCCCGCCGACGGCGACGCGCGAAATTCTCGGTTGGTGGTCGCCCGATCCGCGAGCGATTTTCGAATTGGACGATTTTCACGTCTCTCGGCGACTCGAACGAACGATTCGAAGCGGCAAGTTCCGCGTTACGTTCGACGAAGCGTTTCCGGAGGTGATGCTCGGTTGCGCGAACGCGAAAGGTCGGGCGAACGGCGAAAGTTGGATAACTCGGGAGTTTTACGCAAGCTACTGTCGACTTTTCGAACTCGGGCTCGCGCACAGCGCCGAATGTTGGCTCGGCGACCGGCTCGTCGGCGGCGTTTACGGCGTCGCGATCAACGGTTTTTTCGACGGCGAATCGATGTTTTCGGTCGAACGCGACGCTTCGAAAGTCGCGTTGGTCGCCCTTTTGCGCCGTTTAAAAGCGCTCGATTTTCAACTTTTCGACCTGCAAATTCTCAACGACCATACGGCGAGTCTCGGCGGACGCGAAATTTCTCGCGCCGAATACCTCCGCCGTTTAAACGTCGCGCTCCGAACGCCGACGCGCTTCGTTCCTTGACGCGACTTTTTGCCCGCGCCGCCTCGACGTCGTTAGAATCGTTTTAAACGTTAAACTTCAACGGTATGAAACGCAAAACGACGACGCTTCGTTTCGAAACGTCGTCGTTTTTATCGTTAAAACCGTTTTTTTCGCTTCGTTCGTCTTATTTTTCCTCCGACGGCGGCGTCGTTCCGCTTTCGGTCGAGATGCGCTTAATCGACGGAAAAGTCAACGTAAACTGCGTTCCTCGCCCTAATTCGCTTTGAATCGCGATCCGTCCGCCGTGTCCTTCGACGATTTTGCGCACCGTCGGGAGTCCGAGCCCGGTGCCTCCGCGTTTCGTCGAGAAAAACGGTTCGAAAATCCGTTGAATTGTCGCGTCGTCGATTCCGCGTCCGGAGTCGATCAAGTCGATCGCCGTTTCGGCGCCGCAAAGTCGCGTTCGCACCCAAACCTGCCCGCCGCCTTCCGCCGCCGCTTGCGCCGCGTTCAAGAGCAGATTCAAAATCGCGCGGTCGAAGGAGCGTTTGTCGATCCGAATCGTCGGCGCGTCGCTCGAATAAAATTCCAAAATTTCGACGCCGATCGCGGTCGCTTGCGGTCGAAAAAACTCGACGATTTCCTTCAATTCCCGATTCGGGTCGGCGGGCGACAGTTCGAGCCGATGCGCGCGGGTAAAGTTCAGAAACTCGTTGAGCAAATCTTCGAGCCGAGTCGTCTCGCGCCGCGCCGTTTCGACGCGTTTTAGAGCCCGGCGGCGTTGCGGCGAGTCCTCCAACTCCTCGACGTCCTCGGCGAGCAACTCCATATTCAAGCGAATCGTCGAAAGCGGATTTTTCACCTCGTGCGCGAGCGCGCCGGCCAAAAACGCGATTTCCGCGTACATTTCCTCCAAACGCCGATTCAAACCGTTCGGCGTAAAGTCTTTCACCGTCGACGGATCCATTCCTCGTTCGCTTTCTTCCTTCGTTCGTTCGCTTCGTTCGCCGCCGCATAAACGCATAAACGCATAAACGCATAAACGCATAAACGCTTAAACGCCGGCGTTCGCGTTTGTTCTGCGCGCTTTAATCGTCGGCGCTCAATTCGTCCGCCGCTCGTCGCAGTTGACGCTCCACTTCGTCGCGCGGCAATCGAACGATCGGGAAAACCGGCGTCGGGTTGAAGGCGTCGGTCTTCGTTTCGCGTTCGCGCCGCTCCTCTTTCGAATCGACTCGCGACGCGACGACTTCGTCCTGCAGAGCGTTCAACCATTCCGGCGTCTCGAAACCGGCGCCGCTCGGAGCCTTCGCGAACTCCTCGATCTGCCGCTTCAACTCTTGAAAAGTCGGATTCGACTCGTCGCCGCGTCGCGCTTCGGAGATCGCGTCGAAAACCAACCCGCACATCTGCGCGACGTCGAGCGGACGCACGAAGCGTTCCGACAAGCGTTCGCGGACGCTTTGCAGGCAAATCCCGTATTGTTCCGTTAATCTGTTATAATTGCGCAAACTTTCCTGCGACAACTCGGCGCTCTTCGTCTTAACGTTGCGCTTCCAAAGCTCCGCGGCGTCTCGGCGTCCGGCTCGAATCAACGCGTCGTGAACCCAATAAACCGGCTTCAAATTCCAAGCGATCCGTTCGTATTTCGCCAACACGCGCAAGAAATCAAGGAGCATATACAGCTTTTCGCCGCGATCCGACTGCGTCGTCGTACTGTTATAATCGACGTATTCGGTATAATTTTCCGCGACGCATTCGAGCGCGATTTCCAACAGGCTCGCCGCCCGCTCCAAACTTTCGTTTCCGTCGACGATTCGCGACGCCAACTTGTCGCCGAACTCGACGTCGTTGTTTTCCTGTTTCAACTCGCAAAGAGTCGTCAGGTAAACGCGCGTCCCTTGGTGCAAAATGGCCCGAATGTTACGGAAATTCAAAAACGATTGAGTAAACAAGTCGGCGCCGTACTCTTGAATAAACGCTTTCAGCGCGTGCCATTGGCCCGGCGTCGAAATCGCTTCGACCGACGAAATGCGGATATGTTGACTATGCGCCAACCATCGGGACAAAAGCGCGTCCATCGTTTGTTCAAGGTAAGCGATCAGCGCTTCGTCGTTCGACGCAAACCGACTGTCCGAGCGCAACCGCCAATATTTCGACGATTCCGCGAGCGTTTCGGTCAAACCGCGCGTCGCCGTTTCGACGAGGCGGTCGAACTCGGTGATCGAACCGGGCGCCGACAAACGCGCTTGCTCCATCTTTTGAACGCAACGGAGGAGTTCGAACGTTTCGACGAAGAGGCCGAGCCGCGGCGCGTACTCGAAGAGCCGCGTTACCACTTGCTGCAAACGCCGACAGTCGACGATCGCCTTCGCGTCCCCGCCTCGCGACGTCGGGATGTAAAGGAGCGTTTCGTTTTCCAGCCGAGCGATCAACTCCGGCCAAACGCGGCGCGTTCGCTTCGAATCGACGCGCAACATCGCCCCGAACGTTTCGAGCGCCTTCGACTTCCAAGGCTTCGCGTATTTTTCCGACGTTTCGTCTCGAAGCGCCGCCTTCAGGAAGACGATCGCGTCCTCGACCTCGACGATCGTCCAGATCACGCGGTCGAGCAAAATTTCCTTCGTTCCGCGCAGTTGGTCGTAAGCGGCCAAACCGTCGGCGGTTCCGTTCGGTTTCGGAATGCGGAAACGCGACGCTTGGTCGAGCAACTCGTACAAATCGCGCTCAAAAATATTCGCTTGCGCCAACCAACCTTCGAGACGAAGGCGAGCGTCGCTCAACGTTTCGTCGTCGAACGGCTCGATCGGCGCCGAAGTCGCCGCGCCGCGCAAAATCGGGGACTTGCCGGCCGCGAACTTCCAAAGTTTCGCCGTCGAATAGACGAACGAAAGGAGTTCGTTGACGCGGTCGGTCTCTTGCGCGAACTCGTAATCGTCCCCTTCGTCGTTAAACTTCGCCCCTTTCCCCTCGACGACGTCGTCGTCGATTCCGTCTTCGGCGCTGTCGCGGAACGTCATATTGTCGTAAGCCGCGCCGTACAACGGATCGATTCCGCGCTTGTCGTCGTCCTCGTCGTCGCCGTCCCAAGCGTCGTCGTAATCGTCGTAATCGTTGGAATCGTCAAAAGTCTCAAACTCGACCGAAGCGGAGGCGGCTCGAGCGTCGCCGTCGGCCTTCCCGTTCGACGCGTCTCGCGCGGTCGGCCCGTTTTTCGTCGCCCGCTCGTTTTGCGACGCGAACTCCTCGTCGTTTTCTTCGTTTCCGCTTCCTTCCCAATCGCGCGCCAAGCGTCGCGCCAATTTTTCGACGGCGTTCGGGTCGAGTCCGTCGGATTCGCGCATCTCTTTCGCCGCCGCGACGGCGTCCGGGTCTCCGCTCGCCTCGAACATTTGAATCATTTCGGCCCAAAGTTCTTTTTTACGTCGCTCGTTTTCTTCTTCGGCGGTCGTCGGCGCGTCGTCTTTTTCCCGCGACGTTTTCCCGGCGTCGGCGCTCAAACGAGCGTCCGAAACGGAAATCGTTTTTCCGAACCCGAAAACGCTCTCTTGATAACGTCGGCGGACGGCGGGCGTCAAACGCAGTTCGTTCAGGACGATCTGCATAAAGACGCGATACGTCAAAAATTTCGGGAAAACGTTCGCGTTGTCGCGATAAAACCGCTCGAATTCTTCCGGCGACGGCAAATTCTCGACGTCGACCGCTCGCGCCGCGTCTTTAAAAGCCGCCTTCACGACGAGCTTCGGAACCCCGAGCGACGAATAACCGGCGAACTTCGTCGCTAAAATCAGCCGACGCGCCAAGTCGGCGAGAACGGGATTTTCCGTTTGAAACGTTATTTTCTTATCGAAACGATCCGGGTCGAGGCGCAAGGTCGGAATCGTCCAGTTTTCTCCGGCGTTCGCTTCGACGCGGTCGAGGAACGTTTTCGTCAAATTCCAACGACGCAAATATTCGTCTTGCGTCAACTCGGCGCCGAACGTCTCGGAACGCCGCGTTCCGGACGCGCCGCGCTCTTTCTCCGCCGCGCCGGGCTCGCTCCAAACTTGCTCGATCCAAGAAAACGCGATCGTATGGAACGAATAATCCCCTTCGGTCAGCGGAATCGTCTCCGATTGGTTCAGCCAATATATTAATAAGGACGACGACGAAATCAAATCGTCTTTGTCGAGAAGCGCCTCGGCGAGCAAAACGAACGCTTTCGGCGAACTGAACCGCTCGACGTGCCGCCGCCAAAACGCGACGTCGCCGACCGCGCCCCCGGCCTGCCGCCAACCGGCCAACGCGGTCGACACCTTCGCCGCCGACTCCCAAACCGCCAAACCGGAAAAGCCCTCGACGCTCGACGATTCGTCGCTCCCGAATTGATCCCACCAACCGGCCAAATCGCTCATTTTGTCGGACAAATCGACGCGCAAATCGACTTCGCCCGCCGCCGCGGCTTCCTTTTGAAGTCGACTGTACAAATCGAAAATATCGTTCAACAGGTTGATAAAACCGTCGAGGCGATGGTCGTGAACGACGGAGTCGACGCCGGTGAAGAGGCTGTACTGCGCGCCGAACCCGAGAATCGACCAAGGATCCGGGAAGGCGCCGCACGCGAGCCCGCGTCGCAGCAGCTCTTCGATCTCCTCGACGCACTTCGCGCCGTCGGCGACGCGTCCGGCGTCGGCGGCGAGGTGCGCCTTCGTAATCAGCGAGTCGATTCGCGACAAAATCCGCGCCGACGGCGTTTCGATAATTTGCGCTTGCAGACGCGCCTCTTCAAAATACCCCATCCGCGCGAACGTTCGAGCCAAACTGAATCGCTGCAACTGGTCGGCCCGCCGCTTCGCCAACGAACGATTCAACGACTGCCGCGCTCCGGCGAACGGTTGGAAAAGGCGCGCCGCCTCCGCCGTCAAGCGTTCGCGGTGTTCGCGGTTCGGGACGCGCAAAATCAGTCGGTCGTAAAACGCGTCGCGATAGGCGGCGATCGACGGCATCAACGTCGAGAGCGTAACGGTCGAGTCGTGCGCTTGGACGCAGCCGCCGGAGACGCCGGACGCCATCAAAATCGTTCCGGCCGTTACCGCCGCCGCTTCGTAAACGTACTGCGTTCGGAGCGTTTCGTCCTTTTCGTCCCAAACGCGCGCCATAATCGCGTCGAGCGTCGTTTGGTGAACGACGAAGCGCCGATAATACCCGTTTTCGTCGATGCAACGGTCGTCCCAAGTTCCGAAGCTGTAATTCGGGCGACGGTTGACCGGGTGATCGAAGTCGTAAGCGCGCGGGTCGAGCGCCAGTTCGCGCAACTTATCCGGGTCGAACGACGCTTCGCGCAGGAGGTCGGAGTCGGTCGAGCGCAGAATTTCGAGCGTTTTTTCAACGACTTCGCGATAAGGCCCGAACGCCGCGCCGACGCCCTCGTAATAAAGCGGGACGAGCGAAATCCACTCGCGCTCGTTCGGCTCGTGCCGCTCTTCCCCTTCGAGAACCGGAATCGGACGGTACCCGAGGAAATCGTTCGCTTGCCGCACGACGTCCGCGACTAAGTCGCCGTCGTCGCCGAAAAGATCGCGGGCGGTCGTTAAGCGGCAAATTCGCGCCATAAAGAGCGAATTGAACAAAAATTCGTTTTTCTGATGAAAAAGCGAATCGCGATGAAAAATTCGATATTCGCTCAACGCTTCCTCGACCGAATCGAGAATCCGCGTCGCTTGTCGGGAATCGCGAAACGCGTCGACGTTTTCCGCCAACGCCGCGAGTTCGGTTCGCAAGAGGTCGAGCGCGTCGCGCCAAATTTCGATCGACCCGCGTTCGGCGAGCGCTCGATAAAGCGCGTTCCAAGCCGAAGCGAAGCGAACGTCGCGACTTCCGGTCGAAAAATTCAAATAACCTAAAATATCGCGAACGCAAATTCGCTCGTTGTCGCTCAATTCAAATTTTATCATCGGTTCGTCAATTTCGTTCGCAAAAACGGCGCGTTCGAGTCGTTAGAAACGTTCGAGTCGTCAAAATCGTCAAAATCAGGATGTTCGCGCCGCCGTCGTCCGGACTTTCTTTCCGTTTTGGTCGCCGCGACGCCGCAATATTATTAATAGTAGACGCGTTTTCTTTTTTCACTAGGGGGGGCCCGCCGATATTCCGAAAAGGAAGGCTTTTTTCTCGCCTTTGCAACGTAAATTTCGGGCGCGTTCCTTTATTTTTCCGCTCCGTCCCCCGTTCGAGCGCTCCGAAAAAGAAAATTCGTTCCCTTAATCGGAGCAAAGTAAAAAAACGCCGTTCGCTTTTAACGACGAACGACGTTTTTAGGAAGGCCGAGTAAAGTTTATAGGTTTTAAGAAATTTACCGTTTTTTATCAATCGAGCGATTTTAACGCTTCGACGCGTTTCAACGGTTTTAACGTCGCCGTCAAAGAACGTCGCGCAATTTTTCGATCAACGCGTCGATCATTTCCGGCGAATGCGTCGCGAAAACGGCGATCCGCAACGCTCCGCGCGCGCCGTCGGCTCGAGTCGGCAAATAAGAAATCAAAATCCGCTCGTTCGCCAACGCCCGTTGAATTCGGCGCATATTCTGCGGCGTCCCGACTCGAAACGAAACGACCGGCGACGGCGAATTCGCGATCTCGAGCCCCAACGTTCGCAAACCGACGCGCAATCGTTCCGAATTTTTCCGCAAACGCGCCCGCAAATCCGGCGCTTTCGTTAAAATCCGCAAACCGCGAGCGGTCGCCGCGGCGATCGGATTCGACGGAATCGAACCGCAAAGCTCCTCGCAACGCTCCGTCAACTTCTCGACGAAAAGCTCGCTCCCCGGCGCGACGCACCCGAAACCGCCGACCGCCTTCGCCAACGACGCGAACATATAAACCCGGACGCCGTCGCGCTTTCCGTTCGCCGAACGCGCCGACTCGCCGAACGTTTCGTCGTCGAATTCCTCCGCCTCGAACCGCGTCTCGCACTCCGCCTCGCGCCCCGTTTCGTTCACTCGCCTCCAATCGAACCCGAAATGTTCGAGCGTTCCCCGCCCGCGCGTCCCCAAAACGCCGACGCCGTGCGAGTCGTTGACGATCAACGCCGCGCCCGGAAAACGTCGAGCCGACGACGCGTACTCGTCGAGCGGAGCGACCGAGCCGCAATCGGCGAAAACGCCGTCGGTAACGACGAGCGGACGCGCGCCCGGCGGCAAATAACGTCGCAATTTTCCCGCCAAATCGATCGGATCGCAATGTCGAAACAAAATCGGCGTTCCGACGTCCGCGTTCCAACCGCCGCGCCGCGTCTCCGAATCGCCGCCGTCGACGTTGCGAGCGCCCAACCGTTTTAATCGCTCCGACCGCTCCAACCGTTCCCGATCGGCGTTGCGTCGGCGTTCGTTCGCGCATTTTTCGAGAAGCGGCGTCCAAAACGGCGCGGACGCTTCGTCGACGAAGACGCGATCGAACAACGAACCGTCGAGCAAACGGAGGATCGCTTCGGCGAGCGTCGCTTCGCTTAACGCGTAAAAAGCCCGCGAGACGCCGAAAAATTCCGCCGCGTTTCGCTCGACTTCGCGAGCCGGCGCCGGAACGAAACAACGTCGCGAAGTCGCCGACGCGAGTCCGTATTTCATCGCCGCTTCGCAAGCGGTCGCGAGCATTTCCGGATCGGCCTGCAACCCGAGATAACCGTCGCCGCCAAAATAGACGTAAGTTTTCCCGTCGATCGTCGCCGTCGCGTCCGGCGGGCCGTCGAGTCGGAAAGCGTTCTCGACGTTTTCGCGTTCGACGTCGCCGCGCTTCGCCGAACGAACGGTCGCCGCGTCGCTCGTCGCCGCCGGATTCGCGAACGCTTGCGCCGTCTTTCTCCGTCGCTGCGTTTCGTCCCGTCCGGCGCGGCTGGCCAAATCGCCGGCCAAGCGGCGCAAACGCTCGAATTCGGCGCGATCTTCAACGTCGTCGGCGAATTCGACGCTCTCCGATTCTCCGCGATCGTTCGCACCGTCCCCTTCGCTTCGACCGTCAAAATCGTTAAAACCGTTAAATTCAGCGTTCAGCGCAAAATCGGCGCGTTCGCTCTCTTTTCGCAAACAGCGCCGCTCTTCGGCGTTCCAACGGCGCTCAAAAGCGTTCAAAAACGACGAAAAAACGCTCGGGCTCTCGTCCTTTTCTTCCTCGCGTCGAGCGTCGAAAAAAAACTGACTCGACGCTAAAAAATCGTCGCGGCGCGAACCGAATCGGGAAAACTCGTTAAACGACTTCATACGAATCTCAAAAGGCGTAAAATAGGGAAACTTTGCGCGACGCGACAAGCCGAGGCCTCGCGCCGTCGACCGTTTTTCGTCGTCGACGCGGGAAAGATAGCAAGAATTGCCCGGCGAAACAAGAGAGCTTTTTCGATAAAAAAATTTTTCTTCGTTCGCCGCGCGCAAACGCTCGACGTCGCGCCGGTTCCGGGCCGCCTCGCGCCGACCTCGACGAAAAAAATCAAAAAAAATCGTTCGACGCGCCTAAAAAAACTTGCAATCGCCGCCGCCGTTTGGTAAAATCGTCGCAAACGGTCGGCGAACGCCGCGTCAAACGAAACGCGAAACGCCCCGATTTTATCGCTTTCTATTAATATAACGACAAAAAACGTCAAAATCGGCTCGCGAAAGCCGAAAAGGAGCGTCTTTATGACATTGCGCAACGCCCGTTCCACTCGCCGCGATTTCCTCAAAACGACGACCTTCGCCGCCGGCGTCGGCGCGCTCGGCCTCGCGAACTTTCCCGCGCCGGCGGTCGCTCGCGAAGTCGGCGTCAACTCGAAACTGAATATCGCGCACGTCGGCATCACCCGTCAAGGCGCGTACAGCGTCAACGGTTGCAAGAGCCAAAACCAAATCGCCCTCTGCGACGCGGACTCGAAACACCTCGACGCGGCGAAAGCGACCTACCCGAACGCGAAAATGTACCAAGATTTCCGCGATATGCTCGCCGAAATGGGCGACCAACTCGACGCCATCGTCGTCTGCACGCCCGACCATACGCACGCCGCGCCCGCGATCGCCGGGATGAAACTCGGGCTCCACTGCTACTGCGAAAAACCGCTCGCGCACGATATTTACCAAATCCGCGCGATGCAAAAAGTCGCGAAAGACAAGAATCTCGTTACGCAAATGGGAACGCAGATTCACGCGGAGGACAACTACCGCCGCGTCGTCGAACTGATTCAAGCGGGCGCCATTGGAACCGTTAAAGACGTTAAAGTTTGGTGTCAAAACCGTTATATTGGGAAGCCGAAGGCCGCCGAAAAGGTCGAATGTCCGAAAACGTTGAATTGGGACGCTTGGCTCGGCCCGGCCGCCGAACGCGATTACGACCCGCGCTACGTCCCGGGAACTTGGCGCCACTACTGGGATTTCGGGAACGGCGCGATGGGCGATATGGGCTGCCATTACCTCGACCTGCCGTTCTGGGCGCTTGGCCTCGGCTACCCGCTTTCGGTCGAAACGACGTCGCCGCACCCGGTCGACGAAGAGCTTTGCGGTTGGGACTTGACCGCGAAATACGAATTCGCGGCGCTCGACGGCGGCTCCGAACCGCTGACGCTTTCTTGGCAAGACGGCCAAGCGCGTCCGGAATGCTTGAAGGAATTCGGGCTCGAAAAACACGGCGCCGGCGTTCTCTTCTTCGGAACCGACGGGATTCTCTTCTCGACGTATTGGGAACATGCGCTCCTTCCGAAGGAAAAATTCGAAGGCTTCGAACGACCGGCGCAGTCGATTCCGAAGTCGCTCGGCCACCACGCCGAATGGATTAAAGCGATTCAAGACGGCGCCGGGCCCGGTTCGACGACGTGCGACTTCGCTTACTCCGGTCGTATCGCCGAAACGGTTCTCCTCGGTTGCTTCTCGTACCGTTGCGGGCAAAAACTGATTTACGATGCCGAAAATATGAAGGCGACGAACTGCCCGAAAGCCGACCAATACATCAAGCAATACTGCCGCCCGGGTTGGGAGGTTTGATTCCCAAACCAGTTGCGCAAACCTTGACGCGTCCTGCATTGCCGCCGTCCGGGTTGGCAAGTTTGATTCCCAAACCAGTTGCGCAAACCTTGACGCGTCCTGCATTGCCGCCGCCCGAGTTGGCAAGTTTGATTACCAAGTCGGTTCCGCAAACCTTGACGCGTCCTGCATTGCCGCCGCCCGAGTTGGCAAGTTTGATTACCAAGTCGGTTCCGCAAACCTTGACGCGTCCTGCATTGCCGCCGTCCGGGTTGGTTCCCTTGACGCCGAGTCGGCTTTAACGAATTTAACCGACGCGCCGTCGCTTCCCTCTCGCGTCGCCGAAAACGAGCGACGAAGCGTTGGGAGTTTGCCCTTAAACCGGGCCGGTTATAACAATTTTAACGCTTAAACGACGTAAAGCGACAAAAAAACCCGACGCTCGTAAAACGTCGGGCTTTTTCCGCCTCGGTCGCTCGTCGGCAGAAACATATGTCGCGACTATTTCCGCCCCGGTCGATCTTCATCGAAGCGGAAGTCGCGACTTTTTCCGCCGCGATCGATCATTGACCGAAGTAGAAGTCGTAACTAATTTCTTTAATTTCAAACTTAATCAAACCGATCGGAACCTGAACTTCGGCGATTTCCCCGACTTTCTTGCCAAGAAAACCTTGCGCCAACGGGCAGGTGCAAAGGATTTTACCGGAATCGAAGTCCTCTTCGCCCGCGCCGACGAGCGTGTACTTCAAGGTGCGCCCGTCTTTCAAACGCTTAACGACGATCGTCGCGCCAAAGCGAATCTCGTCCTGCGGAATCGTCGCCGGGTCGATAATTTGCGCGCGACCGACGCGGCTTTTCAAGTCGTTGATTTTCGCTTGCAAAAGTCCTTGACTTTCGCGAGCGCAGTGATACTCGGCGTTTTCCTTCAAGTCGCCCTCGGCGCGCGCGTTGGCGAGACGCTCGAGAATCGGCGGCATTTCTTCGTTTTCTAGACGTTCGATCTCTTTTTTAAGACGAGCGTATCCTTCGCGAGTCATCGGAATCGGATCGTTCATGACTACCTTGCTACTTCCCTTTCTCTCGTTTATTAATAACGCGAAGGCGCGCGACGGCGACGCGCGCGCCGACGAACGAGAACCTTCGTCCTCGCAACGACGTTCGCTCTTCTATTTTACCCTAAATTTAACGTTTGACAACCGCCTACCGTTTGTCAACCGTCAATTTATTGCGAATTACGCCGATAGCCTTCACGAGAATTTCTTCTCCGGCTTTATTTTTTCTCGGAAGCGCAAAATTAACGGTCGCGCGTTCGTTAAAGTCGTTGGCGACGCCGTCGGTCAAATTGTATTTGCCGTCGATTTCAATTTTAATCGTCGCGCTGGCTCCGGCGGTTAAATCGAGATCAAGGGTCGCGCCGGCGGCGACGTTCGCTTTCGGCTCCCGCTTATTCAACGCTTTCAATTCGCAATCCAAGACCAATTTTTTCTCGCCGACGACCGGAAGAGTAAAGTTCGTTTCAGTCGTCCAACGCTCGCCGACGCCGACCGCTTTCGCCGGCGTCGGATAAGCGATCGGATCGAAAATTTGCGCGATATTTTGCTCCGTCGCGACGCTTCGAATAAGTTCGACAAAATATTTTTCGTCGTCGCTTTCCCCGTTCGGAAGAGCCGCGGAAAACGCTTCGCAACCGTCGACTTTAACGATTTTTCCGTCTTTAAGCTCGGCGACGAACTCGCTTTTCAACAACTTCGCGAAAACGTCTTTCATCAACTCGTCGCCGCGCAACGGATTGCCGCTGTCGTAATACCCGACGTCGGCGTCGGCGCTCTGCAAACGAATCATCACGCGCGCCGCTTTCAATTTTAACGGTCGAACGCCGTCGGCGCGCAACGCGCCCGCTTCCACCCGCCAATCGAAGGTCGAGCGCGTTTGCGTTCGCGCCAAAATCTCGCGCTCGCGTTGCTCGACATAAGAAACGAAAACCTCTTGGAGAACGGAATAACGTCCTTCGTTCCAAGCGTTCTTAATTTCGACGGTCTCTTCCGCCGCGCGCGCCGCGGAAGAAAAAAACGCCGTCGCTCCCCAAGTCGCCCAAACGCTCAACGCGATCGCGCCCCATTTCCACGTTTTCGAGCAATGAATCATACAAATATTCCTATTTCTGACAATTTTCGTTTTTTTAAAAGCCGACAAGTTCGCTCCAAAAGAACGGTCGCTCTTTTGTTGACGTCGGCGTTCCAACGCGCGTTCTTCAATATTTTTTACCGAACGTCGTCGTTTTTACTCTTATTTTCCGGAAAAATCGGCGCCGCCGTTAAAAACGAAAAATCTTCTCCGACGTCCGCCCGGTTCCTCGCGTCGATCGTTTTCAGCGCGACGCGGCGTTTTCGGGCGTTCGCAAGAGGCCGCGTTCGATTATCGACGCACCGGCGGATAACGTCGCGGCGTTTCAAGAATCAAAACGGCCAACGCGGCGTCGAGGAGCCGTCCGTCGTCGTTCATTCAAACGTCGTAAAAGAGCCGATCGCCGCGTTCGCAACGCGCGGCGTTCGATTATCGATACATCGGCAGATAACGGTACGGCGTTTCAAGAATCAAAACGGCCAACGCGGTATTGAGGAGACGTCCGCCGTCGTTCATATAAACGTCGTAAAAGAGCCAGCTGCCGCGTTCGCAGTCGTCGACGCCGACCGCCGCCGAGAGCCCGCCGCCTCGAACTTGCGTCGCGACGAGGAAATCGCGCAACTTCGCGAACCGTTCGCTCCAAAGCTCTCCGCCGTAATGATGGAGCGCAAGCGCGGCATAATAGGAAAAATAGAGGTTATGGATAAAGCGGTCGTCGCGAAAATACGTCTTCCCGCGCTCGCCTCGCGAACCTTTGGCGGCTTTTTTCCAAATCGCGTTCGCGTCGTCGATCCAATCGGCGATCTGTTCGGCGCCGGCGTCGAGAACCGGCGTTCCCGGCGTCGCGCCAACGTACTCTCGCGCCAACACGCCGACGGCGGTCGTCCCCCAGCGTTTCGAAACGTCCTCGTTGGTCGCCTTCATATACCGATACGAACGTCCGTTTTTCTCCATTATCGAGTCGAGGAAGTTCCCGACGCGGTAAGCGATCGACGGTTTGAGCGCGAAACCGGCGGAAACACCCGACTTCAGCGCCATCAACTGCCAACCGAGAACCGACGCGTCCCCCGGAACGTTCGGATGGAACCCGACGTCCCCCGGGTAAAGGTAACGCCAACCGCCGTCGTTCAGCTGCCCGGCGACGATCAGTTCGAGCCCGCCTTCGGCCAACGGGCGCAACGCGTCGTCGCCGGTCATCTCGAACGCTTCGCAGATCGTAATGACGGCCAACGCCTGAACGTAAGACGAACCCGCCGCGACCAAATCGGCGCCGGGCGCAAAATCGCGAAAATCGATCCCGTTTTCCGTCCGTTTCGCGCGGTACGACAAGAAACGCAAGCCGGACGCGACGGTCGTTTGATATTTGTTCTTTTTAACGTGATCGTACCCGGCGCCCAAAAACGGGAGAAGCGCGATCGCCGTCGCCGCGTTGCGACTCGGGTGCAACTTCTGCAGATAGGAATGTCCGCCGACCGACGCCGACGTCGCCGCCGAGTTCGAGCAACCTTCGCAACCGCCGCCGCGACCGTTCGAGTCGTCCGCCGTCAAGTCGAACGACCAGCCGCCGTCCGGAAGTTGGTGTCGCGCCAACCAGTCGAGCCCGCGTTCAACGGCGTCCTCGCTCTCGTCGGTAACGTCCCCTTCTCGCCCCGGCGCGCCGCGCCGTCGAGCCGCCGCCGTCCGCGCCTTCGTCGTTCCGGTCGCCGAATAAAACGGAACGCCGCCCCCGGTCTCGCTCGGCGCGAAATCGCCGACCTCCGAAAGGGGAGCCGCTTCGGTCGCGCCGTCGTTTTGCGCCGTCAAATCCGTTAAAGACCGCAAAGTTTCTTCGGCGAGCGTTTGCTCCATCTCCTCGACCGCGTCGTCCAGCGTTTCGTTAACGTCCGGAATCGTCTCGAACGTCGTTTCGGCGGTCGCGGAGTCTCCGGCTTCGTCGACGAAATCCAACTCGCTCGGCTCCGGCGCAAACCCGCTTTCCGTCCAGCCGATCGTTCCGACGCGAACCTGCAACGCAATCGACGCTAAAATCAAAACAAGAATCAAATGCAAGAAAACGCTAACGAACGCGCCCAAATTCCGCCGCGTCGTCGCCCAACGCCAAAGAATTTGCGCCGTCGAAAGCTCGCGCCAACGCGCCGGAACGGGAAAGAGCCCGAAAATTTTGCGCGTTTTATTTATTTTACCCAAACGGCGCCGACGACGCGCCTCCGGCGAAAAAGAATCGCCTGAAACGCCCCGCTTAGCCAGTTCCGCGTCGTTGAAATCGTCCTCGCCGACGATAATCGGCGGAACGACGACGCGACGCGGCTCCTCGGCGTTCGGCTCTCGCGGAGGACGCGGGCTCAAACTCCGCCCATTTCCCCCGCCTTGCCGATTCTCCGCAAAATCCGCGCCGCCAAAATCGCTCGAACCGCGTTTTCCGCTCGAAGCCGGCGAATCCAACGAATTCGCCGAATCCGCCGAATCGTTCCGATCGTCTCCGCCGCTCCAATCCGCCGAACCGTCAAATTCGTTAAAATCGCCGTCGTTTTTCGCGTCGTTCATTTCCTTTTTCCCTCGTCGTTCCCCAACGCGACGACGTTCGGGTCGCGCTTCGAACGTATTTCCTTAAAAAAATCGAACGACGCGGCGGCGTTTTAGCGCATCTCCATCTCGATGTAGTCGGTTTTCGGATTCCCGACGTACAACTGGCGCGGCCGCATAATCTTCGCGCCCTCGGCGAAGTGTTGCTCCTTCCACTGCGCGATCCAACCGGGCAAACGCCCGATCGCAAACATCACCGTAAACATATCGGTCGGAATCCCCATCGCTCTTAACAAAATACCGCTATAGAAGTCGACGTTCGGGTAAAGTTTGCGGTCGACGAAGTACGGGTCTTTGAGCGCCTTTTCCTCCAACTTCCGAGCGACGTCGAGCAACGGGTCGGAGAGCTTGAGTTTGTCGAAAACGCGGTCGCAAGCGGTTTTGAGGATTTTAGCGCGCGGGTCGTAATTGCGGTAAACGCGGTGCCCGAACCCAAACAAGCGGAACGGATTCGTCTTGTCTTTCGCCGCTTCGAGGCAGTCCTCCGGACGCATTCCGCCCTTATGGATGCGCTCGAGCATCTCCATCACCTTGACGTTCGCGCCCCCGTGCAACGGGCCCCAAAGCGCGTTGACCCCGGCGCTGCACGACGCGAACAGGTTCGCTTGCGCCGAACAAACGACGCGAACGGCGTTCGCGCTGCAGTTTTGCTCGTGATCGGCGTGCAAAATGAAGACCAAATTCAACGCGTCTTCGATTTCCGGCGCGACTTCGTATTGTCGGTACGGAATCGAAAACATCATATGCAGGAAGTTCGCGCAGTAACGCAAACTCGGGTCGGGATAAATGAACGGCAGTCCGGACGCGCGGCGGTGCGTAAAAGCGGCGATGGTGCGCACCTTGCTAATGACGCGAGCGGCGGCTTCCATCAGCGTCGCTTCGTCTTCAAAGAACAAAAATTCTTTATGGTAACACGACATCATCCCGATCATCGCCGACAGAATCGCCATCGGCGGCGCGTCGACCGGCAGCGACTGGAACTGACTTCGGAGCCCCTCGTGCAGGAGTTCGTGTTCCGTCAACATATCGCTGAACTGCGCCAACTCGTCTTTATCGGGCAAGCGACCGAAAATCAGCGCCCAAGCGACCTCGATGAAGTTCGGGTTCGGACGGTCGAACTGCTCGATCGGAATCCCGCGGTAACGGAGGACGCCGCGTTCGCCGTCGATGTAAGTGATCGAACTGCGGCAAATCGCCGTGTTCCCGAGCGAAGGGTCGTAAGTCGTCAGTCCGTGATCTTTATGCAACGACGTAACGTCGACGGCGCGCTCGCCCTCGACCCCGGTATAAACGTTCAAATCGATTTCTTTCCCGTCGATCAGAAGTTTCGCCTTGTCCTGCAAATTCGACATAACTTCTCCTTCTTCGCAAATGATTCTTCCTAGTTGTCTCCGCCCGCCGCGAACGATTTCTCGTCTCTCGCTCGCGGGACGATTCGCGACGACTTAATTTCGTCGTCCGTCGTTACCCGCCGTCCTCCGGCTTATCCTTCAACCTTTATTATTAATCGACTATTAATTAATAACGACAAGTCGCGACCGCCGTTTTACCGACGCCCGTCGAAACGCCCGACCGCCGTCGGGTCGCGCCGCGTCAAACGACGATAGCTTTTACATTATAATCGACGAACCGCTCTTTGAAAAGCCTTAAAGCGCCTCCAAGGGCTCCTTTCTTTAAAAAAATCGTATTCTTTTCCGCGGCAATATAAGCAAAACTTATAAAAGTCTCTCCCCAAGTTCCGATTTTTCCTAATCTAACAAAAGTAACGCCGCTTGTCGCCGACCGCGCCGCGCCGTTCGTCCGCCCTTCGAAGCGCCGTTTGCCGATTCGTTTGATTTTTTGGCCGGTCGTCGCCTAAAATTTTCGCGAAATTCGCAAAATTCCTCAAAACAGTTCAAGAATTTTCAAAAAAACGAAAAAAAAGTCCCCCAAACGCTCGTTAACGCCGAAACCCCTCTGGACGTCGCGCGCAAAAACGGGTATCCTCTTCGCGTCGCGAGTTCGTTTTTAAGGCTTTTAACGATTTTAATGCCTTTGCGCCGTCTTTGCTTTCAGACGTTAACGAATTTGCCGGTTTTAACGCCTTGTTTCCGGTCGATTCGCGCGTCCTCGGCGCCGCTCCGCGTTCCGTCAACGAGAATTCCCCCTAATTAACGAGAACTAACCAATGATGAAACAGTCGCTCTTATTCGGATTCGGAACCGCCCTCCTTTCGCTGGGTTTGGCCGTCGGCGGGTATCTGACCGGTCGCGTCGTTCAAAACGAATCGTCGCCGGTCGCGCTCCCGGTTTTCGCCGCGTCGTCGAGCGAAAGCGACGGCGTCGTTCTCGCGACCGGCGCCTTCGGTTCGAGCGCCGAAGCGATGTATTACCTCGATTCGCAAAGCGGTCGACTTTCGGCGGCGCTTCTTTCCCGCAGCGCGCCCGAATTCCAAAAAACGTTCTCTCGCAACGTCAAAAACGACCTCGTCAAAGCGGCGAACCAACTCCAAATTCCGGTTCCGACGACGCCGAAATTCTTGATGACGACCGGCGAAACGGACGTTCGCAACGTCGGCGCGCGCGGCGCTCTCTCGAACGCTTTCGTTTATGTCGCGGAAATCAACAGCGGACTCGTTCTCGTGTACGCGCTCCCCGGCGCCAACGAACGCGACCTCGCCGTCGCCGGCGGCGAAATCGTTTTTTGGACGTTCGCCCAACTGAACGAAGGTCTCCAAGGCGCGGCGGCGGTTGGGATTCCGCAAGCGCAACCGCAAAACGCCGCTCCGGCGCAAGACCCGCGTTTGCTCGACTCCGGTTTTTACCGCGGCGGTTGAGTTCCGTTTCGCGCCGTCCCTGTTTCGCCAAAATTCGCTCGTTCGCCAATTTAGCCGTTTTAGCCGTTCAACCCAAATCCGCTAAATTAACGTTTCGAGCGAATTGCGTTTCGCCGCGCCTCGTCGACGTTTTAAACGTTAATAAGTTTTCGTTTTTTCAAACGTTTTAAGCGTCGTTTTTTCGATATCGTTTCGCCGATCGAGGATTTTAATGTCGCCGTCTCCCCTTTTTTCGCGTTTGAGTTCGTCTTGTTTCGCTTTTTCGGGCGCCGCCGTCCTTTCGTTGACCGCGTTCGCCTCGACGCAAGCGCAATCGCCGACGTTCAACGTTGCCGAATATGCGGAATATAACGCTAAAATCGACGACGCGGCCGCCTCGTTCGCCGCCGACGTCGCCCGTCGTTCCGGCGCCGCGTCCGTTCGCGACGTCGACCGCTCGACGCCGACGTCGAAACGCGTTCAAAATAGGTCGACTCGGCAGGACGCGACGAATATTCCGGTTTCAACGACGCGCCAATCCGCCGTCGCTTCGACGCCCGCGAACGTTCGCCCGACCGACGCGTCGAAATCGCAAGCGGCTCGAATTTGGGAAGCGTTCCTTTTCGGAACGCCGAATCGCTCCGTTTCGAAACCGAAATTCGCGTTCGCGCAACGCGACGACGCTTCGTCGATTCGCGTTTCCCGTTCGACGTCGTCCGCTCAACTTTTGCAAACAGCGCAAACGCCGCAAGCCGCCCAACCAACGCGACCGCTTCAACCCTTGCAAACGGCGCAAACCGACGTTCCGGCGTCCGACGCGGAACTCGCCGCCGCTCGTCGACGTCGTCTTCAAGAACTCAACGCGCTCCTCGCGACGCGCCGCCCGGAGGAATTTTCGCGCCGACTCGTTCTTAAAAACGCCGCTTCCGCTCTCCCCGAGCAAACGGTCGCGTCCGGCGACGCCGATAATAACGAATATACCGAAAACGCGGAGTCGTTCGCCGCCGACGCGCCCGCCTTGCCGTTCCTTCTCGCCGAGCCGACCGCCGATCGTTCCGACGCCGTCCTTCAAGACCGCGCCGAATTCGTTCGCGAATCGGCGGACGCGCCCTTCGACGCCGCTCGCGCCAACCGTTCGAAAATTCGCCAAGCGTCCCATTTTGCCCCGACGCAACCGCTCGAACTCGCCGACGACGGATTCGCGTCGTTCCTCCTTCCGACGCGCCCGAACGCGTTGCGCCTTTCGCCGAACGTCTTCCTCTCGACCGATCTCGTTCGACTCCCAACCGCCGCGCCTCTCGTCGAAGCCAACGAAAATTCCCAAACCGCCTTAACGACGCAAACTCCGCAACCCCCGCAAACAACCTCGAACGCCGAACCGTCGCGATCGACGCCGTCGCCTCGACCGGTTCAACCGCTCCCAACCGCCCAAACGACCGCGACCGTCGCGACGCCCCTTCCCGCCGAACCGTCGACCGACGTTCCGACGCTCCGCCCGACCGCTCGATTCGTCGAGCCGCGCCATTTGCCGACTTCCCGTTAAACCTTCAACGCCGTTATTCGCCAATGCCCGACGCGTTCCGTTTTCGCCGCCGTTCGTCGTTTGTTTTAACCGCCGCTCGCAATTTATCGCTTGCGTCGACTTTAGCGGTCGCGACGCTTTTAACGCCGCCGTCCGTTCGTCCGACGTTCGCCGACGACGCGCCGCAAGCGTCCGTTCCTTCGACTCGTCGCGTTCTCGTCGTTTCGCCGCCGATTTTCGACGCCGCGCTTCAACCTTGGATCGAACGCCGTCAAGCGGAAGGTTATCAAATCTCTCGACTTAGCGTCGCGGCACGTTCCGCCGATTCGGTCGATTTTGGAATCCAAACGGCCCCCGTCGCGACGCCGGACGAGTTGCGCGCCGCCGTTCGCCGTTTCGCCCTCGCCGAGCCCGGCCCCGAATCGGTCGCGGCGATCGTTCTCGTCGGCGACGGCGCCCCGACCCTCTCCGCTCCGTTCGGTTGGCGCGACGTCATTCCGGCTCCGCGTCTTTCTCCGCAAGTCGTTCAAATCTTCGGCTCCGAAGACCACCTCGCGACCGACTCCTTTTACTCCGACCTCGACGACGACGGCGTCCCGGACGTTCCGCTCGGTCGTTTTCCGGTCGAGACGCCCGCCGAATTGACCGCGCTGGTCGAAAAAATCGCTCGATACGAAACAGCGTCGCCCCGCGGCGATTGGACGCGCAAAATCAACGTCGTCGCCGGCCCGAACGGTCTCGACCTAAGCGTCGTCGGCTCCTCTCCGGACGACGCGCCCGCCGCCCCGTCCGCCGCGCTTTCCGGGCTGTCGTCCTTCGTCGATTCCGTCGTCGACAACATGTCGCGTCAACTTTTTTCCGAATTTTTGCCGCAAGAATACGCCGTTTCGCTGACGCGTTGCTCGCTCAAAAGCGAATTTTGCCCCTATCCGCCGACGTTTGGACGAACGTTCCTCAACCGCGCGAACGAAGGCGCCCTTTTCCTCGTTTACCTCGGACACGGTCGCGTTTTCGGACTCGACCGCCTAACGACCGCGTCCGGCGGCGATTACGGCGTTTTTGAAATCGACGACGTTCCGTCGCTTCGCTCGCCGAATTCCGCGCCGATCGCGCTCTTTTTCTCTTGTTACGCCGGAGCTTACGACGCGAACGAACCCTGCCTCGCCGAAGCGGTCGCCCTTTCGCCGAACGGCCCGGTCGCGGCGATCGCGGCAAGCCGTCGCGCCGCGCCTTACGGGATGTGCGTTTTAGGCTCTTCCTTGCTCGACGCGGCGTTCGACGCTTCCAACCCAAACGACGACAAGCCGTTAACGCTCGGCGAAATTTTCCTCCGCGCTCAACGAAAAACGCTTGAACCGCCCCAAAACGACGCGGCGTCGCAATCCAAAGAAACCGAAATTCAATTTGACGACGAAGCGCCGCAAAAAGAAGCCGAACAAACGCAACCCGTTTCAACGCCGACGTTTAACGAAACGCCCAACGACCCGATAGCGCGCGCCGAACGCCGAATCGCCGAAGAACGCGGTCGCGTCGCCGAAATCGACGCCGGTCTCAAACGCCTCAACGCCCGACTCGAACGGAGCGCCCGCGCCGCCGAACGCCGCCGCGACGCGACGTCGTTCCGAGAAACGCTCGACCGCGCCGCTAAAATATTCGACCCGACGGCGAGCCGCCTCGAAGACCAGCTCGAAGATCACGTCGCGCTCTTTAACCTCTTTGGCGACCCGCTTTTGCGCGTCAAATTTCCGGAGCGTTGCGCCGTCGAAGCGCCGGAAATCGCCTATTCGACGAAGACGTTTCCGGTTTCGGGCGTCGTTCCGAACGCGACGGGACGTCAAACGTCGGTTCGCGTCGAACTTTTGCTCGCCGACTTCCGTTCGCCGATCGCAAAGCCGCGCCGTTCCAAGACTTTCGTCGAATCGCCGGAAGCCCGCGCCGAGTTCGAAACGACGTACCGCGCCGCGAACAATTTCGTCGTCGCCGCGTCGCAAGTTGCGACGCAAACCGGGCGTTTTCAATCGGATATCGCCGTTCCCGCCGATTTTTCCGGAGAATGCGTCGTTCGCGTCGCGGCGACCGACGGCGAACGTTATTGGATCGGTTCGCGCCGCGTCCTTGTTCGTCCGTTTTCCGGTCGCGACGTCGCCGCGTCCAACGCAACGCCTTAAAAAACGGCGCTTCCGTTAATCGCCCAACGTTAAAAAGGGCCCCCTTTTCTTTTTTCGCCGATCAAGGTTCGAACGTCGCTGTTTCGCGTTGAACGACTCGCTTAACTTATTACCCAATCGTTGGTTGCGTCGTTCCTAAAATCCGATTCCCCTTCCCGGACGCGAACCCTTCGAGATCGAGCGAAACGAACGCGAACCCGAGCTTCCGCAATTCGGCGACGAGCGCGCGTCGAACGTCCGGCGTCGACGCCGCGTCGATTTCGCTTTCCGGAACCTCGATTCGAGCGGCGCCCGGCGCGTCGACGCGAACGCGGCAAGTCGAGAAGCCGAAACGCTTTACCGCGATTTCCGCCGCTTCGATTCGACGCAACGTCGCGACGTCGAGCGAAAGCCCGTATCCAATTCGCGTCGCCAAACAGGGATTCGACGGTTTTTCCGCGACCGAAAGCCCCCAACCCCTTGCCAACGCTCGAATTTCGGCCTTCGTTATCCCCAATTCGGCGAACGGACTGCGAACGCCGGCTTCCCGCGCCGCTCTTGTTCCAGGTCGAAAATCGTTCGCGTCGTCGGCGTTCGTCCCGTCGACCAAGACCAACGGAAACGACGTTTTTTCAACGTCTTGCGTCGTGCCGCCGTCTTTCCCTTTCTCGGCGCTTCGAAGCGTCGCAACCGCGAGTCGTCCCAACTCCGCGAACCGGATTTTCTTGCACCAGTAACACCGCTCCGGCGAGTTAGCGACAAATCGCTCGTCGTTAAGTTCTTGCGTTTCCCGAACTTGCAACGTAATCCCGATTTCGGCGGCAAGTCGTCCGGCGTCTCGCTTCTCTTCCTCGGTCGAAGTCGCCCCGACGGCGAAAAAACCGGTCGGCGGAGCTTTCCTAACTCCCGTCGGCGTCCCGCTTTCCGTCGTCAGCGTCGGTCGACGCTCCGTCGCGAGAACCAGCGCCTTGGCGAGCGTCGCGCTGTCGACTCCCCCCGAAAACGCGATCGCGCAGTCGTTCCGGTCGAACCAATCGAAAAGCCGCTCCGTTTTTTCGCTAAGCGTTTGATTTATCGACGTTTCCATCTCATTTTCCTCATTCGTCTTTCTTCGATTTTCTTCAAGCGACGGCGCGCCGCCCCTCTCTCCGCCCCGCTCCGACAGTCGCAAAAAAACGGCTCGACGCCGCGAAGGAGCCGAGCCGTTCAAACGTTAAACCGTTCTAACGCAACGCTTTGAAAAACGCGCGTTCGTTAATTACAGCAAGTCGCGGAACGTCGGTTCGTCGGCGCCCGGGAAGTCCGCCGGAACTTCTTGCGTTACGGCGCCGGTCGCGGCCCATTCGGCGCAACGTTGGAAGAGAACGATGAAACTGACGCTTTCGCAATGCTTACCGGCGTGTCCCAACATGTAGTTAACGCAACGCCCTTTGCCGTAAGGAACGGTGATGAGGAGCGGTTCGTGTCGGTTCGTGCCGCGCTTATCGGCCGGAGCGAAGGCGGTCATAAGCACTTCGACGTTGTGCGCCGGGCCGCGCATCCGTTGATAAAGTTCGTCTTCGCAATGGCGGAACGTTTTCGGAAGTCCTTTCATAATCGGGTGTTCCGGCGCGCGATTGTCGATCGGGAACGCCCATTGCG
>JAFSDX010000049.1 GCA_017436025.1 Thermoguttaceae bacterium | reverse complement strand
GCATTGCTTCGACGCTTCGAGAACTTGGCGTTCGAGACGTTCGCGGACGTTCGCGTCGAATTTGACGTCGGCGCGTTCTGCGTCGAGCGGAATGAAACGACGGACGCCGAGTTCGGTCAGCTTTTCGAGCGCCCATTTTTGGCGGTCGCCCTTAGGGAGAGCGACGACCGCCGTCAGCGCGACGTCCGGTTCGCGGGAATCTTCGCGGGTTTCCAAGACGGCGAGTTCGACCCGTTCTTTCGCGATCGACGTAATTTCGCAACGGTATTCTTTGCCGGTTCCGTCGAAGAGCGTCGCTTCGTCTCCGATTTTTTGGCGCAAAACTTTCGTTAGGTGGCGCGCTTCGGAGCCGGTTAAAACGGCGACGCCGTCGGCTAAGGTTCGGCGTTCGCTCGGGTCGATGTAAAAAAGGTCGCTCATTGTCGTTGCGCTTTCTAAGAACGGTCGGTCGGCGCGACGGCGTTCGGTTGGTAAAATAGGGGAACAGGGCGTTTTGACGAGGTTGCGTCGCATTAATATAGGGAAAACGCGGCGTTTGGGGAAACGCGTTTCTCCGCTGCGGCAACGAGAACGGGTCGCGCGGCGGCGCCGAACGTCGGACGATCGCGCTCGTTTCTTTATTATATCCGATTTCGCGATTTTTTTAACGCCCCCGTCGATTTTGCGTCGCGACGGACGGAACGGGGGAAATAGGCGCTTTGGGCAAAGCGGGAGAGTTGGGCGGACGGAAGGCTCGGCGGTCAATAACTCGCGCGGAACCGGACGATTCCGACGGCGTTCGGCGTGTAACGTCGGCTAAATTCGGGGCCGTCGTCGATCGTTTCGATCGATAGTTCGCGGGCCAACGCGACGCCGGCTTCGAGCGCCCAGTCGACGTCGCGCCCGGTTTTCGTTTCGATTCCGGCGAAAACGCGGAAGTCGAAATAGCGAGCGCGCGCTTGTCGTCCGGCCCAAATTGCGTCGCGACGGAGCGCCGCGATTTCGGCGTCGACGTTCGGCGTCGAGAACGGACGGGACGCGACGTCGTCAAGAGACGCGGTTTCGAACGCCCAAATGTTGCCGCCGACTTCGCCGGCGATATAAATCCAGTGCGGCGAAGCGTTTATGTTTTCGTCGACGACGCCCCAATCGACGCGCTTGGCGATTTTCGGATAAGGAATCATCGCTTCTAAGTAGAAGTCGTCGCGCGGTTTCCAAACGAACCCGCCGACCGGAATCGTCTTCCAATTTTCCGCCGCGGGGTTGTGATAAACGCCGAAAAGAAGGTTCGTTCGCGGGTTGATTTTCCAAGCGGCGGCCGCGTAACCGTTGAAAAACCAAGCGTCCGACGCGCTCGAATGATAATCGGTGTTGTAAAAGGCGTTAACGTTGACGTTAATCAACAGCCGTTCGTTCAACGGGACGTAATATTGGAACGCCAAGCCTTGCGAGAAGAGCGAGAGCTTGTCGTCGAACGGCGTCGGAAGGTCTTCCGGCGTTTCGATTTGCGTCCAAGCGAACGTCGGCGAAACGAGGAGCGGCGTTTGAACGGTCGGGAGCGGAAGTCCGAACGTTACGTCGGCGCGCGTTTCGAGCAAACCGCAACGGAGGGCGCCGGTATTGGCGGCGCTCGACGCTTCGAAACCGACGCTTTGGAAGAGGGAATTTCGGCCTTCGCGAATCGACGTCGTCGCCCAACTCGACGGACTGCGCGAGAAATAAGGGTCGAGCTTAACCGCTTCAACGTCGGTAGTTGCGGCTGACGTCGGTTCCGGCGTTAACGCGATTTCGGAGGAGAGTTCCGGCGCGGAGAGGAGGCCGAAACGCGTCGCTTTCGTTTCCGGGATTTCGAAAATTTGGACGTCGCCGTCGACTTCCGCGTCGGGGAGGCGGAACGGAGGGGAACCGCCGCCGAGTCGGAACGGGGACGCGTCGGGGTCGATTTGGAAAGGCGACTCGACGCCGAAGAACGAGGGCGCCGCGGAAACGGAGAGCGCGTTAAGGTCGGCGATTTCGGCGGAGGGAATCGCGTTAAAGTCGGCGATTTCGGCGGGGGGAATCGCGTCGGCGTCGACGATTTCGGCGGGGGGAATCGCGTCGGCGTCGACGATTTCGGCGGGGGGAATCGCGTCGGCGTCGGCAAAATCGGCGGGGTAAAGCTCGACGACGGAAGAGGTTGGAACCGGTCGCTCCGTTTCGACAAGCGCGGGGGGAACGACCGCTTGCGTCGCGCCGAGCGACGGCGACGACGCGGCGCCGCAAAGACCGGCGAAAAGGACGGTCGAAAAAAAGAACGGGCGCGGCGAAAAAACGGACGGAAACACGAGTCGACGTTAAGGAACGTAAAACGGTTGAAATAAAGGAATAACGCGTCGGGTCGGCGCTTTTTGCGCGACGGGCGGAAGGAAACGTCCCGATTTTTTACCGTCGTCAAAAGCGCGAAAAAAAACGCGGTCGCGTCGGAAGGCGACGCTTGCGCCGCGCCGTCGTTAGAACAGGAAGCCGGTTTTTAAGTAAACCGCGTCTTTCGGTTCGTACCAAACGCCTTGTTTTGAAACGAGTTTGCGATTGAACGCGCCGCCGACTTCGACACAACCCTTTAATTTGTCGCAGTCGAAGGTCAAACCGAGCCCGACGCGATAGTCGTCGTAGTCGGTGTTGAACGTTTGGCCGCGATCTTCGATCAGCCAACGCCCGCCGCCGATTTCGCCGCCGATGTAAAACCACCAATCCGTTTCGTTGAGCTTGGTTAGGTAACGCGACCATCTCGGGTCGGGGTAAACGAGGCGAACGACGTTTTGCTCGTTCGGACGCCAAATAATCCCGCCGCTCGGAACGATTTTATACTCGATTCGGTCGTAATAAATGAGACCGCCGGTCGCCTTGACCTGTTTGGCGTTATCGATCGGAAGCGCGCCCATCGCCCGTCCGCGGATGTAAAACGCGTCGCAGTCGATCTTTTGGAACGACGACGCGACGCCGACCGAAACTTCGACTTTCACCTCCAAGTCGCGCAGATTCGTCGCGAAGAGGGTGGTGAGACCGGCGTCGAAGGTGGAATCGGGCATTTTAAACGCCGTCGCCGGAGCGTCCGTTTGCGACCAATTGTTGTACCTAAAGCTCGGCGTCAAAAGGAAAAAACCGTTGTTGAAGCAGGTGCGTTCGCGCATCGTGTCCCAAGGGAACGCGAAAAGAATCCGTCCTTCGACCTCGTGCATTCCGAGACCGTTCGAGTCGCCTTTCGGGACGAACATATACGACGCCGAAATATCGTCGCGGTATTTGAATACTTTTTGAATCGTCGTCGCCTCTTCGTCGAGCGTCGGCGCAATCGGCGCGAACGCGGGGTCGTCGCCGGTTACCGGAGGCAGAACGAAGGTCGAGGTCGAGCCGTAAACGGTCGATTCGCCGATTTGCGTCGCCGTCGTCGACGGAGAAACGACCGGCGGAACTTGCCCGCGCAAGACGAACGAATTTCCGAGCGCGCCGGAGAAGGAACCGTCGAAAACGCCGACCGTCGGGGCGGCGTCGGAACGTAAGTCGTTAAGAGAGACGAGGCTGGGAAACATTGGCGACGCGACGTCGTCGACTTGCCAAACGCCGTTTTCGGCGGTTCGCCGCGCCCAACTCGGAACGTTCGTCGGTTCGGCGGCGTTCGCGACCGCTCCGATTGCCTCGAAGATCGCGCCGAAAAACGCGGCGACGGCGAACGCGAACGCGGCGGTTCGGCGGGCTTTACTCGGAGAAACGCGAAGCATAATCGACCTCGAATCGGCGCCGACCGGGCGGTCGGACGGTAAAAAAAGTAAAAGCGAAACGGCGTTGTTATTTTTGCGCCGCTGGAAATTTCGCGTCGCGGCGCTATAATAACCGACGTCGGGGTATAACAAATTCGGCGCGGAGCGTCAAGAGCAAAAAACGGAAGGAAAATGGAAAGAAGGAGAACGAAACGGCTTAACGCCGAAGAAATCGCGCGGCGAACGGAGATTGCGGGCGCGCTTTGGTTGGAGACGGTCGGCTCGACGAACGATTGGGCGAAAGATTGGATTCGAGCGGCGGACGCGTCGTCGGCGACGCCGTTTTGGGTCGGCGCGGAGCGGCAAACGGCGGGTCGCGGTCGCGGCGAACATCGTTGGGCCGCTTGGGACGGCGCGGCGACGTTTTCGCTGATCGCTCGTTGGCGCGATTTTCGGCTGACTCGTCGGGAGAGCGCGGAACTTTCGCTTCGGGTCGCGGACGCGGTCGCGTCGACGGCTCGCGAGTTTGCGCCGAACGCCGAAGTTTGGGTGAAGCCGCCGAACGACGTTTACGCGGCGGAGCGGAAGTTGGCCGGGATTTTGATCGAGTCGCCGAACGCGGAGTTCGTCGTCGTCGGCGTCGGCGTCAACGTTGGGAATCGGTCGACCGAAGCGCCGCCGGAGTTGTGGGAGCGCGTCGTTTCGTTGGCGGAGTTGGTCGGCGACGACGGCGAAAAAGCGGCGGCGGGCGCGTTCGACGTCGACGCGGTTCGGGAGGCGTTCGCGATTCGCGTCGTTCGGCGGATGTTGCGACGCGACGTCGAAGAACGGTAAACGCAAAAAACGCCGCGTCGACGCGAACGGTCGGACGCGGCGCTTCCTTCGCCGTTAAACGGGCGTTTTCGTTAAGAAAACGGCGGGAAGTCGAACGCGCTTAGAGCGCAAGTTGTTGCGTTTGCAACGCTTCGCAATAGTCGCGGGTCAAGCGCAACGCTTCGTCGAGGTAGTAATCGCGTTCGACGCCGGATTCGCCGTTGACGATTTCCTCCATTTTCTCCGTTTCCTCTTTGTTCGCGTCGAGCTTGTCGAGTTCGGCGAAGTATTTCTCGCGGTTAAGCGGCGTCGCCTTGCGGAGTTTGCTCGTTCGGTACAGCTCCATCTTCTCGACTTCTTTGCCGAATTCTTCCGACGCGGCGACTCGAGCCGCCGACTTTTTCGCGACCGATTCGACGACGCTCGGCGAAGTCAAGTTAAATTTCGGGTAACGAGCCGGGGCGATTTTCTCAAACGTCAACGGGTAGTCGAGGTCCGATTCCGCAATGTCTTCGAGAACGCTCGTGAACTGCGGAAGAACGACGTGCGACGGAACGCCCTGCAACTGCGGGGAAACGCCGCTCGGCAGGTAGAAACCTTGAATCGTTACCTTCATCGCGCCGAGGTTCGGGGCTTCGCGCATCAGGGAACTGAAGATAGCGCTCGAAATTTCGTTCATACTCTGCACCGAACCCTTGCCGTGCGTCGTTTCGTCGCCGACGACGAGACCGCGACCGTAATCGCGAATCGCTCCGGCGAAAATTTCGCTCGCGGACGCGCTCAAGCGGCTCGTCAGAACGACGAGCGGTTTTTTCCAAACGACTTTCGGGTCGGGGTCGTTCAGCGACCGGGCGCGGTCGGGGCCGAATTCGGACGGTTTCACTTGGACGACGGAACCGGTTTCGATGAAGAGACCGGTCAGCGAAACGGCTTCCGGAAGCGAACCGCCGCCGTTGTAACGGAGGTCGAGAACGCAAGCGTCGACGCCTTTCGCGTTGAACTCTTCGAGGAACTTTTCGACGTCGGTCGCGGAGCTTCGTCCGGCGTCGCCGCTGTTTTTCGCTTTCATATCGAGATAAAAACTCGGGAGGTCGATGACGCCGACTTTCAATTGAGCGACCGCGTCGGTCGGTTTTTTCGTTTCGGCGTCCGCTTCGTCGACGAGTTCGACCGTTCCGTCGGCCTTTTGGTAAACGACGAAAACGGCGCTTTGCGCGGCGGAGTCTTCAAGGTCGATCTTTTCGCGAACGATCGGGATAATCTTGCGTTTGCCGTCTTCCGAGACGACTTCCAAACGGACGGTCGTGCCGCCTTTGCCGCGGATTTTTTCGACGACGTCGGTCAGCTTCATATCGACGACGTCCTCGATTTCGCCGTCGACGCCTTGACCGACGCCGACGATTTTGTCTTCAATTTGGAGTTCGCCCTGTTTTTCCGCCGGGCTGCCCTTGACGATGCGCTTAACGATGGTGTACCCGTCGTCCCATTGGAGCGTCGCGCCGATTCCTTCGAGATTCAAACTGATTTGAATCATAAAGTTTTCGTAAGATTTCGGCGACATAAACGTCGTATGCGGGTCGTAGGCGTTCGCGATCGCGGTCAGGTAGATTTCGAGGAGGTCGTCGTTCGACGTTTGGCGCAGGCGCTTTTGGAGCGTCGAATAGCGGCGCTTGAGTTTCGAAATCGGGTCTTCGGCGCGACCCGGGACGATCGGCGCGGTCGTTTCGGCGGTCGCGTTCGCGTCGGAAGCGTCGGCTTTTTCTTTGTCTTCGTCGCGTTTTTCCGCTTCGAGCGCGAGGAGTTCGAACTTAACGCGGCGACGCATACGGTCGGCGACTTCGGCGTCGTTTTTGGCGTAGTCGAGGAGTTCCGGTTCGCGGACGAATTCTTCGTCGACGGTAAAGTCGAAGTTGTTTTCGTCGAGCATTTTTTGCGCGAGCGCGACCCGTTCGTCGACGCGTTGCAGGAAGCGATTGTAAACGACGAACGCGGCGTCGAGCTTGCCGGATTTCGCTTTAAGGGCGCAGTCTTTCGCGTATTGCGCTTCAAACTCGTCGACGTCTTGACGCGTCAAATAAATTTTGGTCGGGTCGACCGCTTTCAAAAAGAGTTCGAAACCGCGTTCGGAAACGCCTTCGTCGATCTTCTTTTTCGAGACGTGTCGAATTTCGAGGAGCCGCGTGAAGTTGATCGCGATCGAACGGTCGCGAGCGTTTGGCGCGAGGGGCGCGTTCGGTTCGGTCGACGCGGTCGACGTTGGGGTCGGCGGCGCCGCGAAACCGCAAGCGGCGAGCGTCAGGGAAAAGGCCAAAAATAACGATAATAGTCGAAATTTTTTCCCGTCGTAAATTTTTGTCATTCGACGTCCTTTGCGTTCAAGTGAGTCGTTTAAGCGCGTTGGGGGCCGGACGCCTTGTTGCGTCGCGACACTTTATCGTTGCCGCGAACGGCGTTTTCTTGCGTCGTCGGGCGAATTTTTTCGACTTTTCGAGGCGTCGAGAAGAAACGGCGGAGCGGAAGCGACCGGCGCCGCGTTTCGAGCGTCGAGAAAAGGTCGCGGGGAGTATACCTTATTTCGGGCCCGCGACGCAAGAGGGGTTTCGGCTTTTTTTGAGATTTTGTCGTTTTTACGCGCTTTCGGCGGAACGGTTTCGCGCCGCCGAAAGCGCAAAATTCAAGCCGAGCGCGTTAAGCGACCGCGTCGGTTTTTTCGGAGGTTGCGTCGTCGCCGAACGCCTTCGCGACGCGCTCCGGATCGAGCGGTTTCGAAAGGAAGCTGACCAACGGAACGACGACGAACGGAACGAGCATCGCGACCGTCGCGACGAGCGGCGAGTATTTCTTCGCGGCGCCCGGGCCTTCGAGAACGAAAAGCCCCCAATAAAGCCCGTTCGCGACGACTAAACCGACGATCATCCCGGCGATCGCGCCCGCTTTCGTCGTTCGGCGCCAATAGAGTCCGTACATATACGGCGCCAAAAACGCGCCCGCGACCGCGCCCCAACTCAGCGACATCAGCGCGACGATCCAAGACGGATTGAAAAGCGCGATAAAATACGAGCAAAGAATGAAAACGGCGCAGCAAACGCGGAAAATCGTCAAGTGCGTTTTTTCCGAAGCGTTCGGCGCGACGTACCCCTTCACCAGGTCGACGCCGATCGACGCCGACGAAACCAACGCCAACGAACAGAGCGTCGACATCGACGCCGAAAGCACCAACAGCAAAATGATCGCCAAGAACCATTGCGGCAGGCACTCGACCAACATCGTCGGAACGAGTTTGTTCGGGTCGATCGCGCCGTTCGTCAACGTCTTTTCGAGAATTTCCGGCGGAAGGAGGTGCGAAAACGCGCCGGTCAGATACGCCGCGCAACCGACCAGCAGCGCGAAAACAAAACAAACGACCGCGCCTTTGACGATTTGACTCTCGTCCTTAATCGCGTAATACTTGTGAACCATTTGCGGCAAACCCCAAGGCGCGATCGACGTCATAAAGACGACCGACCAAAAGACCAACGGCGAAATCGGGTCGACCGGCGCGACTTGGAGTTCGCCCGCCGCGCCTTCGAGGCGATGTCGGTAAAGCTCCGACGCTTTCGCGAACGCCGCGCCGTATCCGCCGAACTCCTTCGCGAAGTGGTTCGCGACGAACCAAACCATCGCCGTCGCGCCGACGAACATAATGATCCCTTGCAGGAAGTCGATGCGCGCCGCCGCTTTGTAACCGCCGAAAACGATGTAGAGCCCCGTTACGACGACGACCGAAGTCAACGCGGCAAAGAGCGAAATCCCGAAAACTTCGGTAAAAAGATACGTCAAGCCGGCGAAAACCGACGCGGAGTAAGGGAGCATAAAGAGGAAAATAATAACCGCTCCGGCGATCTTCATACCGTTCGAACCGTAACGCGTCGCGAAAAATTCCGGCGTCGTCGACGCGTTCAGCCGCCGCGTCATCGCTCGGGTGCGCCGCCCTAAAACGAGCCAAGCGACCAAGCCGCCGAAGACCGCGTTCGCGACGCCGACCCAAAGCGCCTTATACGAACTCAACCAACCGTATTGTCCGGCGAAGCCGATGAACACGACCGCGCTAAAGTACGCCGCGCCGTAGGAAATCGCGAGAATCCAAGGGCCGAGAACGCCGCCTCCGAGGAGGAAGTCGTTCACGTTCCGCGTTTTTTTCATACCCCAAGCCGCGATGGCGAGGATCGCGACGAAAAAAAGACCGGTCAAAAGAAGCGGTAAAGACGGCATTGGTAAAACTTTCGATTAAAGCGGTTGACGGCGCTTCGTCGACGAACGCGGCGGCGCGTCGAGCGGAAACGGACGGAACAAAACCGCTTCGCCGCGTCCCAAACGACGCGTCGAAACGGTTGGAGCTTTGTCGGTTTAAACGTCGCGACGAAGCGGTTTAAAAATCGTCGTCGGCGAGATTTTGCTTTTGGTTCGCCGGCGGGAGAATCCGAACGCGGAACGAATCGCGTTCTTCGATAAACTTAACGCGATCTTCGGCGAGGAGTTGGAGCGCTTCCGGGTAGGCGACGAATTCGGCGTCGAGGAGAACGCGGTCGCTCAACGTGTCGACGGTGTCGTTATCGTAAACCGGGACGGTCTTTTGCAAAATGATCGGGCCGTGATCGTATTCGTTGTCGACGAAGTGAACGGTCGCGCCGCTGACCTTGACGCCGCGACGGAGCGCCGCGTCGTGAACGCGTCGACCGTAGTAGTTTTCGCCGCAGAAAGACGGAATCAACGACGGGTGAATGTTCAAAACGCGGTTCGCGAAGTCGGGCGGAATCGCGAGGAGCTTCAAATAGCCGCACATCGCGACGTATTCGACTTTCGCTTTGCGACAAGCGTCGAAAACGGCGTCGCTAAACTCTTCTTTCGTCATAAATTCCGAGCTTTTGACGATAGCCATCGGGATACCGTTTTGCTCGGCGTACTGCAACCCGGACGCGCGCTCCGAACTGGAAACGACGAGGCGAACGTCGACGTCGAGTTTGCCCGCTTCGACGCGGTCGAGCAGATTTTTCAGGGTGCGGCCCGTTCCGGAAATCAAGACCGCGATCGGAAGTTTTTTAGCCATAAGAACGCCCTTTTAGGAAAAAATAACAACGGTTGTTAAAACGGAATTTAAAACGTTAGCCAACGCGGAAAAACTTGTTGCGAAACCGCGCCGACTTCGAACGTCGACGCGGTTTCGTAAACGGCGGAAACCGAACGCTTAGCGCGCGATCTTAACGTAAACGGCGACCGCCGCGCCGTCGACCTTGACTTCGGTCGGTTCGACGCCGTCGAGCGCTTCGAAACGGAGGTCGACGCAAAGGGTTTCGCCCTTGACGTAGTCGGCTTTCGTTTCGGCGGCGACGCGGACTTCGTCGGCGTCGGAGACGAGCCCGACGACGACGCGGTCGACGTAATCGCAGTTCAGCTCCTTGCGGCGGTCTTGGATCGCGCGAACGAGTTCGCGGGCGCGCCCTTCGACGATCAGCTCCGGCGTCAGTTCGGTCGCGAGGACGACGACGCAGGAAGCGCTTTGCGCGGCGGCGAAACCGTCTTTCGCTTGGAGGCGAACTTGGACTTCTTCGGTCGTCAACTCGACCGTTTCGCCGGAGTCGAGCGTCAATTTGAGCGTTCCGGAGGCGGCCAGTTCGGCGTTCGCGGCGGCGCCGTCGATACCGCCGAGCGCTTTCTTGACGCTCGGGAGGAGTTTGCCGAGTTTCGGGCCGAGTTTCTTGAAGTCCGGGACGACCGCGTAGGAAACGTATTGGTCGGCGCGTTCGATGAAGTTTGCCGATTTGACGTTCAGCTCTTCCTCGATCAGCGCGACGTAAGGCGAAACCGCCGCGACGTCGGTCGCGTCGCCGAGAACGATTTCGACGCCGGAGAGCGGTTGACGCACCTTCAGTTTCGACGCCATTCGGGCGTTGCGACCGAGCGAAACGATTTCGCGAACTTGCGCCATTCGCTTCGAGAGCGCTTCGTCGATCGCGGCTTCGTCGGCGGTCGGGTAATCGCAAAGGTGAACGCTGCAAAGGGCGGCGTCGACGAAGTTTTCGGTCAGTTGGAGCCAAATCCGTTCGGCGAGGAACGGAACGAACGGCGCGATCAACTTCGAGAGCGTCAACAGCGACTCGTAAAGCGTCCAGTAAGCGTCCGCTTTCGTCGTCGACTCTTCGCCCGACCAGAAACGGTCGCGACTGCGACGAACGTACCAGTTCGAGAGGGAGTCGACGAACGCCGAAATTTGTCCGCAAGCCGCGAAGTGGTCGTAAGCGTCCATTCGTTCGTCGACGGCTTTAACGGTCGCGTTGAGTTCGCTCAAAATCCAACGGTCGAGTTCGGCGCGCTCGGAAATCGGGCGGTACGACGCGGCGGTCGCGAGGATTTCCGGCGTCAGGTTCGACCCGGCGGCCTTCGCGGCGGCGAGGTCGATTTCTTTTTCCGGCGCGAAACCGTCGATCTTTTGGTAAACGTTGAAGAACGAAACGACGTTCCAAAGGCGAATGAGGAACTCCGGCATCGAGTCTTTGATCGAGTTTTCGCTGTAAACGATGGAGTTCCAAGGCGCTTGGTTCGCGAAGAAGTACCAACGGAGCGCGTCGGCGCCGTATTTGTCGAAGATTTCCTTCGGCAGGCGGTAGTTCTTGAGCGATTTCGACATCTTGCCGACGCGCTTGGCGAACTTGCCCTTGCCGAACGCTTCGAGCGCTTCTTTTTCGGTCAAGCGAATGTCGTTCTTGTCGGCGTTGTTCTCGTACCACTCGGCGAGCATCAGCCCAAGAACGATGCAGTTCTTGAACGGGTGCGGGAACGCTTTCGTCGGGTTGCCCGACGCTTCGTCGCCGAAAAGGAGCGTCGAAATCGCGAGCTGCGAATAGAACCAACCGCGCGTTTGGTCGATCGCTTCGCTGATGAAGTCCGCCGGGAAGTTCGCTTCGAAGAGTTCTTTCGAGCCTTCTTTGTGCGGGTAGCCGAGTTGCGCGAACGGCATCGCGCCGGAGTCGAACCAGCAGTCGATGACTTCCGGAACGCGACGCATCTTCGCGCCCGGCGCTTTCGGCGAATCGTAAACGACCGCGTCGATATACGGCTTGTGAACTTTGAGGTGTTCCCAAAGCTCGTCGTCTTTTTCGCTCCAAGCGTCGCCTTTTTCGGCTTTAGCTTTGTCGCGAGCGGCGGCCCAAACGTCGGTTCCGGCGACGCCCGGCTTCGCGAGGAGTTCGTCGTAAGAGCCGATCGCTTCTTGGTAGCCGGTTTCTTCGCAGACCCAAACCGGGAGCGGCGTTCCCCAGAAACGTTCGCGGGAAAGGGCCCAGTCGACGTTCGTCGCGAGGAAGTTCCCGAAACGCCCGTCTTTGATGTGTTCCGGGAGCCAGTTGATTTCGGCGTTGTTCGCGAGCATCTTGTCGACGAACTTCGTCGTTTTGACGAACCAGCTCTTGCGCGGGTATTGAATGAGCGGGTCGTTCGGCGCGCGCCAGCAGAACGGATAATCGTGCAGGTATTGTTCGAGGTGGAACAAAATCCCGCGTTCTTTGAGGTTGCGCGAAATGTCTTTGTCGCATTCCTTGACCCAGCGGCCTTCGTAATCGGGCGCCGCGTCGGTGAATTTCCCGTTGGCGGCGACGGCGCAGATCAAGTCCGGGCCTTGACCGTCGACGAAGCGCGCCTTTTGCTCGACGAGAAGATCGTAGTCGACTTCGCCGAACGCCGGAGCTTCGTGAACGAGCCCGGTTCCGGAGTCGGTCGTAACGAAGAGCGCCGGGCAAACGCGCCAAGCGAGGTAGTCTTCGCCGCCGTCTTTGAGGGCGCCCTTCTTGTCGCCGAGCGTTTTGTAATAATAGTCGAACGGCGGGACGTAACGCTTGCCGAGCAAGTCTTTGCCGGAAACCGTAAAGAGGACTTCCGCCGTCCGTTTCGCTTTCGTCGCGACCGCTTCGACGAGCGCCGACGCGAGAACGACCGGGTTGCCGTCCGCTTCGCCCTCGGCCGTCTTCATTTGAACGATCGAGTATTCGAGATCGGGGTGAACCGCCGCGAATTGGTTGCTCGGGAGCGTCCAAGGCGTCGTCGTCCAAACGAGGAGGTCGACGTTCGCGAAACGATCGTCCGAACCGTCGTTCAGGAGCGGGAAACGGACGAAAACGCTCGGGTCGCCGACTTCGCGGTAACCTTGGCCGACTTCGCCGGACGAAAGCGCGGTGCCGCCCTGCGCCCACCACCAAACGATCTTGTGCCCTTGGTAAAGGAGGCCGCGGTCGAAGAAGTTTTTCAGCGCGAACCAAACGCTTTCGACAAACGACTTATGATAGGTAACGTAAGCGTTTTTCAGGTCGACCCAAAAGCCGATGCGCTCGGTCAACTCTTCCCATTGCGACGTGTAACGGAAGACGTTTTCGATGCAACGGTGAACGAACGGTTCGAGGCCGAACTTTTCGATTTCTTCCTTCGAGTTTTCCGCGATAAGTCCCGCCGCGACAAGCTCTTTGCCGACTTCGACTTCGACCGGAAGACCGTGCGTGTCCCAACCGGCCTTGCGTTCGCAGAGGTAGCCCTTCATCGTCTTGTAGCGCGGATAAAGGTCTTTGATGGCGCGAGTTAAGCAGTGGCCCGGGTGCGGAACGCCGTTGGCGGTCGGCGGGCCTTCGTAAAAGACGAAAGCGCCTTTGTTCGACGCGCGGCGGCGTTTGAGCGATTCTTGATAGACGCCGAGTTCGCGCCAACGGCGGACGAGCGCCTCTTCGTTTTGCGGGAAATTCGCGCCTTGCGACGGAGCGCCGTCGGCGAGCGGGGTATCGTTCGACATATCGATAAACTCTTAAACGTTAATGGGTTAAACGACGCGTTCGGCAAACGGCGGTCGAACGCGCCGGAATCTTTTAAGCGTTGGAAAGAACGGCGATTAAAGGGAGCGCAGGACGCCGCGAATGATCGCGTTCATTTTCGGTTCGGCGCCGCCCGCGGTCGCGATGATTTCCGCAATGTTCGCCGGTTCGAGCGCGTCGGCGAGCCCCATATCGGTGATAATCGAGAGGCCGAGGACGCGCATTCCGCAATGGACGGCGGCGATAACCTCCGGAACGGTCGACATCCCGACGACGTCCGCCCCGATTCCGCGAAGGAAACGGTATTCGGCGCGGGTTTCGAGGTTCGGCCCGGCGACCGCGACGTAAACGCCCTTTTGAACGAGAACGCCGTTTTCGACGGCGACTTGGCGCGCTTTTTCGATCAGCTCTTGCGAATACGGCTCGCACATGTCCGGGAAACGCGGGCCGATTCGGTCGTCGTTCGGGCCGATGAGCGGGTTGCAGCCGAGAAGGTTGATATGGTCTTCGATCAACATGACGTCGCCGCGTTTGAATTGCGGGTTCAAGCCGCCGCAAGCGTTCGAAACGACGAGAAGCGACGCGCCGAGCGCCTTCATAACGCGAACCGGGAAAACGATTTGTTGCGCCGAGTAGCCTTCGTAAAAGTGGAAGCGGCCTTGCATCGCGACGACCGTTTTCCCTTCGAGCGTTCCGAGAATCAGCTTGCCGGCGTGCGTTTCGACCGTCGAGCGCGGGAAGTGCGGCAGTTCTTCGTAAGGAATAACGACGTCCGGAACGATCGCGTCGGCGAGACCGCCGAGCCCGGTGCCCAAGACGATTCCGACTTCCGCTTCTTTCGACCAACGGGCGCGAATCGCCGCGACCGCCTCTTGAATTTTGTCGTATTCGGTTTGCATTGCGTTGGTTTCCTTTCGTCGCGTCGACGAACGTAAAGTTTGCGGGAAAAGTTTTTATACGGGTAAAAGCCGCCCGCTCCGACGGCGAAAAAACGTCGGCGTCGGAACGGTTTCGGCTTAAGGGAAAACGGGCGCCGGATCAAGCGTCGGCTTTTTCGTCGGTTTTCGGTTCGACGGTCGACTTGATCGCGAGTTCGGCGAGCTGTTTCGGCGCGACTTCCGACGGGGCGCCGGTCATGAGGTCGGACGCTTTCGCCGTTTTCGGGAACGCGATGCAGTCGCGAATGTTGTCGACGCCGGCGAACAACATAACGACGCGGTCGAGACCGAGCGCGAGACCGCCGTGCGGCGGAGCGCCGAATTGGAGCGCGTCGACCAAGAAGCCGAATTGCTCTTTCGCCGTTTCGCGAGTCATTCCGAGGAGGCCGAAGACCTTGTTTTGAATCGCCGGGTCGTGAATGCGGATGGTGCCGCCCCCCGCTTCGTAACCGTTAAGGACGAGGTCGTAGGCTTGCGCGCGAATCGAGCGAATCGCGTCGTCGTCGCCGTCGAGTTTCGGGAGGTCTTCGACGAGCGGCGCGGTGAACGGGTGGTGCGTCGCGACCCAACGGTTTTCTTCTTCGTCCCAGTCGAACATCGGGAAGTTGACGACCCAGCAGAAGTTCATTTCTTCCGGATCGTAAAGTTTGAGTTGGGCGGCCAAACGACGGCGCAAACCGTTCAAGACGCGGCAGGTGAGGGTGAAGTCGCCGCAGCTGAAGAGGAGCAAGTCGTTCGGCTCCGCTTCGAGCTTGGCGCCGATCGCTTCGAGCGCTTCTTCGGAGAAGTTTTTCGCGCTCGTGCCGGTGAGTTTGCCGTCGGCGTCGACTTTGAACCAAACGATACCCTTGGCGCCGAATTGCTCCGCCGTCCAAGTCGTGAGGCCGTCGATATCGCGGCGGCTGAATTGGTCGGCGGCGTTTTTGACGTTGATCCCGCGAACGCGCCCGCCCGACTCGGCGACGGCGCGGAAGACTTTGAAGTCGACCGTTTTCGCGATTTCCGTAACGTCTTTCAGCTCCATTCCGAAACGCAAGTCCGGCGCGTCGTGCCCGAAACGCTCCATCGCTTCGTCGTAAGAGATGCGCGGGAGCGGGAGCGGAATGTCGACGCCCTTAATTTCCTTCATCAAGCGCGCGACGAGGGAGTCGAGGAGGCCGATCATATCCTCCATTTCGATGAAGGACATTTCAATGTCGAGCTGGGTGAACTCCGGTTGGCGGTCGGCGCGGAGGTCTTCGTCGCGGAAGCAGCGGGCGACTTGGACGTAACGGTCGTAACCGGCGATCATCAGGAGCTGCTTGTAAAGTTGCGGCGATTGCGGGAGCGCGTAAAACGAACCTTGCGAAACGCGGCTCGGAACGAGGTAGTCGCGGGCGCCTTCCGGGGTGCTTTTGCCGAGAATCGGCGTTTCGACTTCGAGGAAATCGTTTTCGTCGAAGAAGTCGCGCATCGTTTTGACGACGCGGTGGCGCAACGTCAGGACGCGTTGCATTTCGGCGCGGCGCAGGTCGAGGTAGCGGTACTTGAGGCGCAGTTCGTCCGCCGGGACTTCCGGAGCGCTCGGGAGGAACGGAACGACTTCGGAGCGGTTCAGGACGACGAGCTTTTGCGCTTTGACTTCGATTTCGCCGGTCGCCATATCCGGGTTGACGAGGCCGTCCGGGCGCGCGATCACTTCGCCGGTAATTTGGACGACGTCTTCGTTGCGCAGCGTCTTGACCGATTCGAAGAGCGCCGCGTCCGCCGCCGCGTCGAAGACCGTTTGCGTTTTGCCGTAACGGTCGCGAAGGTTGACAAAGAAAACGCCGCTGTGGTCGCGCGCCGAGTCGACCCAACCGCTCAAAACGACCGTTTCGCCGACGTTCGCGCCGCGCAATTCCCCGCAAGTTTTAGTTCGAAACACCGTATTTCCTCTTTTTTGCCTAATTTACCTAATTTTCGACGTTCGCCGTCGTTGAACGTTTGGGCGGCGTTTCGACCGCGACGTTCAAGGAGCGCCGCGCGAACGGTCGAGACCGCCGTCCTTCTATTTTAGTTCAAATTTGCGATTTCGCCTAGCGCCCCGGGCGGGAACGGAGCGCGATTTCGTCCGGATTTTTTTTCGTCTTGGGAAGAAAACGGCGCCGCGACGCTTGAAAAACGGAAAAGAGACGAGGAACGAAGGAAAAAAGGAGGGATAAAAGGGAAAAAAGCGATTTTTGAAAATTTTCTAACTTTTGCGGGAAATTTTTCCGATTATTTTATTTCAACGCGGGGCGTCGACGCGGTCGTCCCCCTTTTCGAAACGTCGAAGCGGCGCTATAATACGAAACCGCCTTTCGGTCGCGTCGTTTTTAAGCGTCGGACGGTTCTCGGCGCCGCGCGAGCGGAGAGTCGCGCCGCCGAAAAACGACCGAAAAAGAACGGACGATTCGAATAATAATTATCGACGCGCAGCGTTATTAACGAGGTTAGAATCAATGAACGATTTTCGCTCCGAAGAAACGAGACAGGACGCCGAACCGTTCGCCGAAGCGCGTTCGAACGCTCCGTTTGAGCCGCGCTTCGACGACGCGCGCCGCGATTTGGCCGCCGATTTTCGCGACGGTTCCGTTTCCGAAATTTTGAGCGTCGGCGACGCGTTCGATTACTCCGACGACGCGCTTTACGACGATTTCGACGACGATTTGGAGTCGGACGACTTCGACGACGATTTCGACGAAGATTTCGAAGTCTTGCCGGACGACGAGTTTAACGAAGCGATCGACGACGAGGATTACCCGGAGGAAGAGGACGGCGCCGACGACGCGGACGCTTCCGATTTCGCGCCGGACGATTTCGACGACTTCAACGCCGACGAAGACGTTTTCGACGAAGACTCCGACGACGATCTTTAATCGCTCGGTCGAACGAATGAGAAACGCAAAACCGCCGCTCGCGAACCGAATCGAAAAGGTTCGCGGGCGGCGTTTTTTTGTCGTTGTAGAGGACGTAAAATTTGCGCCGCTTCGCTAAATTGCCGAAAAACGACGCGGCGAACGCTTCGGCGTCTTGAAGTTCCGCAAGCCTCTTAGCGAAAGCGCGGCGACGACGGTTTGCGCTTTAAAGACGGCGAACGCGTAATTCAAAACGAATTGGTTGCGACGCGCTTTGCGAGCGATTTCGGGTTCGTCGAGGAACCGTCTCGCTTTCCGGAAGGAGTCGGGGAAAGTTGACGGGCGACGTCGCGAACTTGCGGAGCGGACGACTTTTGAAGTGCGGCGGCAACGTCGCGGCGGAAGTTCGAACCGAAGTCGCGCGGGTAGGGAATCTCCGCGTCGACGGCGCGGGCGAGCGTAAAAAATTGTTCGGCAAGGAGACGGGGCGTCGGCGCGTCGAATTTCGTTCGCGCCGCGTCGAGGATTTCGGCGACGATCGCTTTTTTTTCCGCGAAGTATTTCGCCTCTTCAAGGCGTTTTCGGAGAACGATAAGTTCGAGGAGACGAACGCGGTCGACGTCGACCGGTTTTTTCGCTTTTTCGACGGCGAGAAGTTCGCGGATTTCGGCGAAATTAGAGGAATCGACGTAAAGGAAGAAACGCCAAAACCGGTCGTCCGGCGATAACTCTTTACATTCGGACAAACGGGCGTTAACCGCGCGGCGCGCTTTTAAGAGACGGACGCGAAGGACGCCGTGTTCCGGGCCGTTCAAACTCCTAAGGTGTTCGGCGGTCGTCGGCGCGTCCAGTCGGCGGAGACGCTCTTGGTAAAACGCGGCGCTTTGACCCGACGGAACGTCGAGGAGGCTTTCGTCGAACGTCGCGCCGGTCGCTTCCGCCGTCGCGGCGACTTGCGTCGTCGGTTCGTCGGCGAACGTCGGGAACGCGGCGAGCGCGAAGACAATCGCGCCGGAAAGGGCGAAATTGCGAAACTTAAACATTGTTTTCGATTCCTTGAACGTTGAACGGGAAAAAAAACAAAACGCCGCCGCCGAAACGAAAAAACGTTCGAAGACGGCGTCGCGTTAAATTAAGCGTCGAAACGACTTAGTTGGCTTCCTGGAATTTATTTGACTTCCGGGAATTGTTCGCCGAGAAGGCGTTCGAGTTCGGCGCCGCGCGCTTTCGTGCTGAGGACTTTGCCGTCTTTGCCGACGAGAACCATCGTCGGAATCGAGTTGACGCCGTAATAGTCGCTGATGATAACGTAATCTTTTTCGGCGTCTCGCGTCAGTTTGCGCGACGCGGTCTTCCAAGGCAACTTGCGGTCTTCTTCGAACTTGTG
>JAFSDX010000048.1 GCA_017436025.1 Thermoguttaceae bacterium | reverse complement strand
GCGGCGGCGGTTTGCGCAGATTTTACCGGTTTTTCGGAGCGTTTCATTCGCCGAGGTAAGCCTTTTGCTCTTTCAGGAGGGCGCGAACTTTCGGAATGTCGACGGCGCGAGCGAGCGTTCCGTCTTGAACGGCGACCGCGGCGGCGGCCCCGGCGGCGTGTCCGCTGACCCAGCAGTTCGGGATGACGCGGATGACGTCCGACATCGCCGGTTCGCCGGAAATCGAGCGGCCCGCCGTCAAAATGTTCTCGACGTTTTTCGGAACAAGCGCGCCGAACGGGATTTGCCAACCGATATGGTCGCCGTTCCAAGCGCCGCCGATCCCGACGCAATCGTCGAATTTCTTTCCGGCGCGGGCTTCGTCGAGTTTGAGCGTCGCGACGCCTTCGATCACTCGAGTAACGCGGACGCCGATTTGCGGAGCGGTTTCCATCAGGTAAACGTCCTCGTAACCGGGCGTCGAGCGCACTTGTTGCACTTGCTTCCAAATTTGCTTGCGGTGTTTCAATTCCAGTTCCGACAAGACTTTAACGTCGACGCCGTCGAGCGACGGGCCGGTCATATTGACCCAACGGACGCCGGGGACGGGGGTAACGTCGCCCAAAAATCGGGGGCGTTTCGCGCCTTTTTCCGGTTTCGCGCGGTCGAGGTTCCCGATGCGATAAGGCAAGCCGATGTTGTACATACGTTGCGTGTGCGCCGCGCCCGCCGGAACGAAAACGTCGCCGTCGCCGGTCGCGTCGATCACTTGCTTCGCCAAAATCGCTTTGGGGCCGAGTTTCGTTTGAATAACGACGCCGCGAACGACCGGGTTTCCGGTTTCCGGGGACGGTTCGTCGTCGATGATCGCGTCGATCGCCCATGAGTGAAGGAAAACTTCGATATTTGCTTCGGTAATCATTTCGACGAGCAAATATTTGTACGCTTCGGCGTCGAGGGTCGGGTTGCGTCCGAAGTCGCGGTTGACGATCCCTTGCGGAAGACCTTCGAGCCGCTTCATCATTTCTTCGCCGATCCCTTGCGTCGCTTGGACTTTTTTGTCGCCTTCTTTCGTCCAGTGCCCGAGGATGTGAACGACGAGACCGCCGGTCGCGAGGCCGCCGAAGTGGCCGTATCGCTCGACTAACGTCGTTTTCGCTCCGGCGCGAGCGGCGGAAATCGCCGCGACGCAACCGGCCGGGCCGCCTCCGACGACGAGAACGTCGGTTTCGGCGATCGTCGGAACGACTGCGGACGGGCGAACGACGCCGGAGTCGCCGAGGGTGCAAGGAACGGCTTGCGAACCGTCGAGAAGTTTGCCGACCGTTTTGTCCTTTTGAGTAACGAAATCGGCGGCGGCGTCGCGCGGGGCGAGACCGACGGCTCCGAGCGCGGCGGCGCTAGCGCCGAGACCGAGGGATTTCAACCAATCGCGGCGGTTGAGTTCGCTTAAAAACATCGTTGGGCTCCTTTATGTAAAACGGGAAAAATCGTTAAAATTGTTAAAATCGTTAAAATGAACGATTGAATAATATATTGCGGTTAAACGTTTTAAGAGTTCTTGCGATACGACTGTTCGACGACGCGCAACGCTTTGGGAACGTCGGCGCGGTCGCGAACATAAATTCCGACGTCGCCGGAACCCCAATGTCCTTTGTCGGTTAAGTCGAGGCAAACGCCGTCCGGGTCGACGACTTCCGGGAATTTTAGGTTGACGTGCAGGCGCAACCCCTTTTTTTGAAACTCGACGTCGACGACGCTTTTTTGCGCGCTAAACGCAACGTAAAGTTTGCGAACGCTTTGCTTTATATTGGGAAAACACCGAACGAGTTCCGCGCGCAATTCTTCGAACAATTCCCGGCAGTCGGCGTAAAAGGGACGAGTTTCAAGCGTCCAAACGCCCTCTTCCGACGTTTGCGCGTCTTCGGCGAACGCTTGACGGAGGTAAGCGCGGAAACGCAACGTCGCGTCGATCAATTCGTCGAGAACGCGGTCGACGTCGGCGACGTTCGTCGGTTCGAAGTCGAATGTTTTCAAGAGGATAACGCGGTCGATTCCGTTCGGGTTGGGATTGGCGTTCCAGTCGATCGGCGTTTCTCCGGCGAGCGCTTGCAGGGCGTTGGCGCGTTCTTCGAGCGTCGGGAGGTAAAGGGGAATCTTGGAGGCGCCGAGGTAAATTCGCAACCCGACCTTGCCTTCCGACGGCGCGCAACGCAGGTTGAGATTGATTCCTGTTTTCCCAATTCGGATTTCAAACGCGCCGGAACTCCGCGGCGTTTGCGTTGGGAAATCGTTAATCGCCGCCAACTTGCGTTTGAAACGCGTCCAAAATTCGAGTCGGTCGAGCGTCGCGGTCGGGCCGGTTGCGGAAGCGACAAGCGCGGGCGCGACCGGAGCGCCGCCGTCGAGCGCCCAGTTTTCGTCGAGGACGGCGAGCAATTCCGCTTGACGGCGCTCGACGATTTCCGGCGTCCAGTCGTCGACGTTAAGAAGTTGCGTCGTCAAGAGATAGGGGGACGACTTCTTGTCCGCTAAAAAGTAAACGTCGCGTTTGGTTTTGAAGTCGGCGTTGCTCGCTTTCGCATTGCGGCGTTGGGAGAGCGGAACGAGATTCGCTAAGCGGTGCGTCCAGCGGTTTTGCTCGGCCTCCGACCAGCGGCTCGTCCAATAATCGCTTGTCGCCGTTTGCGGAAGGACGTGTTCGAGCGTCGCGGTTTCCCAATCGTATTCGGCGCCGGTTTCGGCGAGGAAGGAGTCGAGGCGCAAAACGAGATACTTGCGCTTTTTCGACGACAGATCGACGTAAACGTCGCCGGTTAAGCGTTCGTAAAAGGCGCGTTTTTCTTCCGGTCGCAACTCGAGCGCGTCGCGTAAGTCGCCGATTTCTCCGGAGTTAACGGCGCGAACGACGTCGGCGAAACGTTCGAAACGCCGCGTCGCGATCGTTCCGATAAAATAAAGAGCGGCGCTCAAACGTTCGAGCTTTTCGAAAAATTCGAGAAGCGAAACTTCCGCGAACGCGCCGCGCCGACGTTCGAGCAAAAACGCCAACGCCGGCGGAAGCCAGTCGGAGAACTCGATTTGATTCAAAAAGCGGACGACGCGGTTCGTCGCCGTTTTCGTCTTGTCGCCTTTCGGGAATTTAAGCTCCAAGTCGCGAACGCGCTTAATGTTTTCCGCGCAAGGGGATAGAACGTCGTCGAAAAACGCTTGCAACTTTTCCGGCGTTCGGAAATTCGCTAAAACGCTCTCCTTAAAGGCGGTTAATTGCGACGTTTTCGGGTTGTCGTAGCGGTAAATTTTGAGAATATGCCCGAAAAGCTCGTTGAACGCTTTGCGACCGAGGGAACGCTCGAGCTTTTCCCAAGCCTTGGCGTATTCGGCGTTTTGAATTTTCCCGACGATTTCCGCTTTCAACACGTCGCTAAGAAGAAGCGGCAAACCGCGGTTGTTCAAGACGTTAAAGACGCGAAACGCCGATTCTTGCGACGGCGTTTTGACGACCGCGAAGACGCAGCGATAGAGTAAAAACTCGCTAAATTTTCGAACAATTTCGGGCGAACTTAACGACCGTCGAACGCCGTCGCGCAAAATTCGAGCGTTGCGCAAAATGTTTTTGCGGGAATCGAGTTCCGCTAACTCCTCCGGCGCGACGTCGTCGAGCGCGGCGAAACCGTCGGCGCGTTGAACGTATTTTTCGAAGAAAGTTTGGTCGATTTCGCGAAGTTTGAGACGAGGACGCGGCGGAACGTTTTTAATCGCGTTGGCTCGACGGTTGCATTTATCGTCGAGTTGTCGCCTAACGTCGACGTCCTCCGCTTGCTCTCTAAGCGCCGCTAATAAAATAGTTAACGTCGTCAGTCGCTGTTGGCCGTCGACGATTTCCGCCGCCGACGCGTCGCCTTGAATGAGAACGATCGAACCGAGAAAATAAGGTTCCGCGTCCGAATCGTCGTCGGTTTCGAGGAAGTAGCCCCAAAGGTCTTCGAACAGTTCCAGCGCTTGCGCTTCCTTCCAAGCGTAAGGGCGTTGGTAAAATGGAACGATAAAGTCGAATTTATCGCAAAAAACGTCGTCCAACGTTTTTTCGGAAGCGGTAAGGCTTGGGGACATAACGGTTAATCTCTCGGTTGCGGAGAAATAGGGAACTGAAACGGAACGCCGAGAAAGCGGAAAGGGGAAACCGGCGTCGCGCTTGCGGGGAACGTTTTTTTGAAAAACGGCGTTTTTATTTTGAAATCAAAAACGCCGTCGAACGCGGGACGTTTCGACCGCGCAAATTCGGCGTCGCGCTTGCGGGGAGCGCTTTTTGAAAAACGGCGATTTAATTTTAAAATCAAAAACGTCGTCAAACGCGGGACGTTTCGACCGCGCAAGTTTGGCGTCGCGTTTGCGGTAAGAGCGTTGCTTTGAAAAACGTTGCTTTAATTTTGGAATCAAAACGCCGTCAAACGCGGAAAGCTCCGACCGCCAAAACGCCGTCGACGTTCTCGCGGCGGGGGGGCGCGTCGAACGTCGACGGGCGGTTTAAACGTCGGAAAAACGCCGTTTAGTGCATTTCCGCTTCCACTTTCTTGATCGCCGGGCGGTAGTAGTGGAAATGGACGTTCGGGTGGTCGCCGAGGAGCGACATCGGGACGGCGGCGTCGCAGATTTTGTTCGCGATCATAAACGCCGTGAGACGCATCCCGAACGGGTTGTCGTGCGTCCCGGCTTGCCAAATGCTGACTTTGTCCGACTTCCAAGTCTCGACCGGGCCGACCGTGCAGGCTTGCGTCGGGACGTTCGCGACGTAACCGCCGCCGCTCGTGCGGGCGTTTTGCAAGATCGTGATCGGGTGAAGGTCGACGACGCGGGTCGCCAAACGACGGTATTCCTCCGGACTCGGCGGCGCGTCCTTGTAAGCGCCTTCCCGACGCAACGGGTCGTTGAACGCCCAGTGTTTGACGTCGCCTTGACCGCCTTGCATTACCGCGCAACGAATCGAGTCGTAAGTCGCCGAATACGCCGCCAAATCGCCGGACGGGAAGTGAATGTTTTCAAGCGGCATGCGCAGTTTCGGGTCGATGCGGTCGAAACAGAGCGCGAAGTCGGCCTTGGCGAACGAAAGCGGGTGGTCGGTTCCGACCGGGACGCCGTTTTCGACCCATTCGTCCATTCCCCAAAAGTGCGCGTGTTTCAGGTTCAGCCCGATCGCGTTGACGATGCGAGCGACGAGCGGAAGCTGCTCCGTCGGCCCGATCGGCCCGCAAATCCCGACCGGATTGTCCGCCGTCGCCGCCTTCCAAGCCTCGACGTATTCGAGCGCCTCCGCGAGGTAAAACTCTTCCAGCGTCTCGTAATAATGGACGGTAAAACCGGGACGCGACAGCTTGAAGAGCGTTTCCTCCGTCAGTTTCGCGGCGTCGGCCAAAATTTCCGGGTCAAGGGTCGTGTAGTCCCACCAATCGGGCGCGATTTTGCTCAGCGGTCTCG
>JAFSDX010000047.1 GCA_017436025.1 Thermoguttaceae bacterium | reverse complement strand
GAAGCCGGAAACGCCCTTTATTTGGTCGGCGAAACGAAGCGCGAACTCGGCGGTTCGCACCTTTCGCTCGTCCGCAACTGGGTCGGCGGGCAAGTTCCGACGCTCGACGTCGACGTCGCGAAACGGACTTATATCGCGGTTCACAAGGCGATTCAAAGCGGTCTTATCCGCGCCGCGCACGACCTCAGCGAAGGCGGGCTCGCCGTCGCGGCGGCGGAAAGCGCGTTCGCCGGGAACTTGGGCGCCGAAATTTCCTTGGCGGCGATCAAACTCGCGCCGGCGGCGGACGGCGAATCGACCGCGCTTCCGGGCGTTGAAAACGTCGACGATTATTGGAAGCTCTTCTCCGAGTCGAACTCGCGCTTCCTGATCGAAGTTCCGGTCGAAAAGAGTTGCGCGTTCGAAGGAATCCTTTGCGAAGCGAAGGTTCCGTTCGCGCCGATCGGGAAAGTCGTCGAAAAACCGGAGCTGACGATCTTCGGCGCCGACGGTTCGGTCGCGGTTCAAGGCGACTTGGCCGACCTGAAACTCCGTTGGCAAAAACCGTTCGACTTGGGCGGTTGGTACGCCGACTGATCGCGTCGGGCGGCGAGCGAAAAAGACGGGTCGGCGCGTTGGCGTCGGCTCGTCGAGCGCGCCCGTTTTCCCCTTATAATAATTAATAAGGACAAAACGGCGAAAACCGGCGGCGCGTTTCGCTTGCTAAGATTGAAAATAGAATCAACGGTTGAAAAATCGAAAGAATATAATTAACGGTAGCGAATAACAATGAAACCGAACGTATTGATTTTAAGAGCGCCCGGCACGAACTGCGATTACGAAACCGCTTACGCGTTTGAATTGGCCGGCGCGACGACCGAGCGGATTCACGTCAACCGCCTTCTGGAAGACCCGTCGATCATCGACCGCTTCCAAATTATGTGCTTCCCGGGCGGCTTCAGTTACGGCGACGACGTCGCGGCGGGCCGAGTTCTCGCGTCGAAGATTCGTCTGCGCCTTTTCGACGCGGTTAGCCGTTTTAAGGACGCCGACAAACTCGTTTTGGGGATTTGCAACGGTTTCCAAATCTTGATCAAGAGCGGTATTCTCGTCGCGGACGACGAAATCGGCGCCCCGGCGACCCTCACCTGGAACGACAGCGGCGTTTACGTCGACCGTTGGGCGCATTTGGAAGTTAAGAGCGACAAGTGCGTTTTCCTCCGCGGCGTCGACAAGATGTACCTCCCGATCGCGCACGCCGAAGGGAAGTTTATGGGACGCGACGCGGCGGTTCTCGACGCCCTCGAAGCGCAAGGCCGACTCGCGCTCCGTTACGCGCCGGGGAACAACCCGAACGGCGCCGTTCGCGACGTCGCGGGCGTTTGCGACGAAACCGGTCGCGTTTTCGGCTTGATGCCGCACCCGGAACGCCACCTCGACAAAACGCAACGTCCGGACTGGACGCGTTATCAAAACGAGCCCGATTTCGCGACGAAAGTCGGCGACGGGTTCGCGATTTTCAAAAACGCCGTCGAATATTTCGCTTAATTCGACGAGCGGAAGCGGCGAGCGCGCCTTTCGCCGGGCGCGTTCGCGAATTGTCGAAGCGTTCCGGTCGTTGAGCGGAGCGTTTCGGCGCCGATTTTAACGCTTCGGCGGATTTTAACGTCGGAGCGCCCCCCTTGACTTTGCAACCTGGAACGGAAGACGAACGGATGAGATTGCCCGAGGAACGCTCGGAACAAAACGACGGACGAAACGCCGAACGGCGCGACGCGAAGCCGAACGCCGGCGAACGGAGCGGCGCGTTCGACGCGAACGCCGACGGGCGAAATCGTTATCGGCGCCGACGTTTCAAGGGGCGCCCCGGCGATTCCGCGTCGAGCGAACGGAGGAGCGAGCGGAACGAAAATAAGGACGAAAACGGCAAAATCGAGCGCTTTGAACGCGGAAACCGGTTTTCCGGAAACCGTCGTCCCTTCGAACGGAACGGACGCGACGGCGCCGTCGAGAGAAACGGGGAGAATCGCGAGCGTTTGGGGCAAGATTTCGGCGCGTCGGCGGCTCGATTCGCGCAAATCGACGAAGAGCGACTCCTCGAAAAATTGAAGGCGACGACGCCGACGGTCGCGTTGACGCTCGAACCGCGTCCGGTCGACTGGGCGGCGATCGAAGAGATTTTCGCCGAATGGGTCGAGCCGATGAAAACGTCGCCGCAAAACGCCGACCATCACGCCGAAGGGGACGTTTGGACGCACACTAAAATGGTTTGCGAGACGTTAATCGAACTTCCGGAGTGGGGAACGCTGACGCCGACGCGTCGCGCCTTGACGTTTTTGGCCGCGCTTTGGCACGACGTCGGAAAACCGCGTTGCGTTCGGTATCGCAACGGTCGGGTAACGACGCCGAAACACGGGCCCAAGGGAGCGGGAATCGCGCGGCGGCTCTTGATCGAAAAGTGCGGTTACGACGGCGACGCCGATTTGGTCGAGTTTCGCGAGCAGATTTGTTGCTTGGTCGAGAATCATACGAAACCGCGTTGTTTCCGCGACTTTTACTGCAAAAACGAAGAGTTGGAGCGGGTCGCGTCGCGGACGTCTTGCGATTGGTTGGCGTTGATTTCCGAAGCGGACGTGAAGGGGCGGCTCGGCGTTTCGCCCGGTTCTCGGTTGGCGAAGATCGAGTTTTTCCGACGTTTCGCGCGTCGACGCCGCGCTTCCGACGGCGGCGCGACCGAATGAATCGCGACGTTTAATCTTCGCGACGTTTCCGCCGCCGCGACGCCGAATCGGGTTTTGGGGCTCGACAAAGCGGTCGCGAACCGAATCGTCTTTTCTTGCTCGACAAGGCGGGCGCGAACCGAATCGGGTTTTCTTGCTCGTCGAGGCGGTCGCGAACCGAATCGTCTTTTCTTGCTCGTCGAGGCGGTCGCGAACCGAATCGGGTTTTCTTGCTCGTCGAGGCGGTCGCGAACCGACTCGGGTTTTTTTGCTCGTCGAGGCGGTCGCGAACCGAATCGACGACTTTCGGCGAG
>JAFSDX010000003.1 GCA_017436025.1 Thermoguttaceae bacterium | reverse complement strand
CGCGCGCTCTTGTTCGAGCGTTTTCCGGTCGTTCGGCGAAGTTGAGCGGAAAGCGCGAACGTTCGGCGAGAGCGGGGAAAGCGAGTTTTCTTGAACGGGGCGGGACGACCGATTTCCGCGGGGTTCGGAATCGGGGTCGAATTTTTGAGCGGGGAACCGGCGTTGCGCGCGCTCTTGTTCGAGCGTTTTCCGGTCGTTCGGCGAAGTTGAGCGGAAAGCGCGAGCGTTCGGCGTTCGTTCGCGCTTTCCGAAAGATTTTAAACGCTCGGCGAAAATAAACGCTGAAAACCCTGTCCAAGAATACGGAAAATAAAAGCAAATAACCCGTATATAGCGTTGCCGAAGCCAACCGTCAAAGACTCTAAAAACAAGCGTAAGTCCTGTGAAATAAGGGAATAAGCAATAAAAAAGGTCTTCCTAACAACGCTAGGAAAACCTCTAAAACACGCCTGAAGGGATTCGAACCCCCAACCCTCGGTTCCGAAGACCGATGCGCTATCCAATTGCGCCACAGGCGCTCGAACAAGAATCAAAACGACGTAAAAAGACGCCGAGTTCGATCCGTCGCCGAATTTATATCAATTATATCGCAAAACAGCCGACGCGCAAGGGGGGAAAAAACTTTTTTTCAAAATTTCCGCAACCGACCGAGCGCTTCCCGTCGCGGTTCCGCAAGCGGGAGAATAGAAGGACGGCGGCGGACGCAACGTTCGGCGGCGTCGGGTCGCGGTTCCGCAAGCGCGAGAAATAGGACCGCGCAATCGATTAACCGCTCTCAATGGGGGTCGCGGTTCCGCAAGCGCGAGAAATAGGCGACGCGGGCGGAGCGAGCGTCGCGTTCGTTTTTTTAGAACGAAAAAATAAGGGACGAAAAGAATCGCCAAAAGAAAACGTCGACGACAAGCCGTCGGCAAACGTCGAGTTGGGCGGCCCGAACCGCGAAGTTTTGCGGTCGTCGAGTTCCGACGACCGGTCGAGCCGACCGACTTCTCGCCCTTAAAGCGGAGGAAACGCCGTCGACCTCGTCGCGTTCGGTCGTTTTAAGGGCGAGAACGCGCCCGTCGCGTTCGGTCGCCGTCGTTAAGGTTTGCGAACCGACGTCCGGACGAAGAAGACGCCCGTCGCGTTTTGGCGCCGTCGTTAAGGTTTGCGCGGTCGTTATAATTGCGAATTCCGGTTTCCTAGCCCGTAATCGGGAAAAAAAATTCCTTTTGCGTCGGCGAGCCGCGTTTCGCCGCTTGCCAAAACGGCGATTTGACGTTAAAATATCGATAGGACTTTTAGCGTCGTCGGCGACGTTTCGGAGCGCGGCGCGAGCGTCGGGGCTCGGTCGGCGTTTGGAACGAGCGTACTTTTAACGATTTTTTTGATTTTAAGGAGTTTAACGATAATGACGTCCGTCGTTAGCGCGCTTTCTTCGATATCGACTTCCGCGCCGCCTCTTTTCGGGGTTCCGGCTTGGCTCAAAGCGTCGTCGCAAATCGACGTCGCGGCGCTTGTCGTCGTCGCGATTTTTCTCGTCGTCGTCGCGCTTATTCGTTTCGCGGCTCCGAAATGCGGCGCGATCGCTTGGGTTACCGCGAAAGAAACTTTACTGCAGCCGTTGTTTTTGATTTTGACTCTTTTCGGTCTCTTCGGCCTCTTTATTTTCCCGTTTTTGCCTTATCATACGCTCGGCGAAGACGTGAAAATCGTCGTGTCGCAGGGGCTGACGCTTGTGAAGCTCGTTTGCGTTTTCCTCGCGATCTGGACCGCGAGTTCGTCGATCGCCGACGAAATCGAAGGGAAGACCGCGCTGATGATTTTGGCGAAACCGGTCGGGCGTCAACGCTTTGTTTTCGGCAAATATTTGGGCGTGATGATCGCGGTAACGGCGCTCTTTTTGATTCTCGGCATTTTCTTTATGAACACCGTCGCGTACAAGCTGGTGTACGACGCCCGCGAGTCGGCGAAAGAGCTTCCGACCGCGATCGAGTGTTATCAATACGTCGCGAAAATGGCGCCGGGGCTCTGCTTGGCGTACTTTGAAACGGTCGTGTTGACGGCGATTTCGATCGCGATTTCGACGCGTTTGCCGCTCCTGCCGAACTTGACGATCTGCCTAACGATTTACGCGCTCGGGCACGTCGTTCCGACGCTTGTCGTTTCGAACGTCGGCGAGACGATGCCGATCGTCGGCTTTTTCGCGAACTTGATTTGCGCGGTAACGCCGATTTTGGAACACTTTAATATGGAGACCGCGATCGCGATGGATCAGCCGGTGCCGTGGGATTACGTCGCGACCGCCGGCGTTTATTCGCTCCTTTTCGCCGCCGTCGCGATGTTGCTTTCGCTCCTTCTTTTCGAAGACCGCGACTTGGCCTAACGCGACGCCGAGAACGGAACGTCGCCGAAAGAGAAGCGACGAACGCCGTCGAACGAACGCTCCTTGCCGACGCGAGGGGCGTTCGTTTTTTCTTGCCGTCGCGTTGAGCGGCGAGGTTGCGAGGGCGAGGCGCCGAGCGTTGGGGAGAGATCGCGCGCCGGACGTCGCGTCGAGCGGGAGCGCCGAGCGGGACGGCAAGCGTTGCGTTGAACGTCGGAAAAACGCGGCGCCGAGCGTCGCGTCGAGCGGG
>JAFSDX010000046.1 GCA_017436025.1 Thermoguttaceae bacterium | reverse complement strand
TGCGTCGACGACGAGACGACGGAGCGGGAGCGGATCGAGGCCGAAATTCTTCGCGTTTGGAGCGACGCCGCTTGCGAACGCGTTTCCGATCTTCGCGACAGGTTGCCGTATGTTCCGACGGCGAAAATCGACGCCGTTCTCGCGGACTCTCGCGCGTTTCTAAGCGTCGATAAGGAACTTTACGCTCGTCTTGAAGCGCTCGACGTTCCGACGACGGAATGTGAAAACGCGCTTAACTTTGCTCGTAATAAGGTTTTAGAAGACGGGTATCTAACGATCGGCGAACTTCCGTCGGGGCGTCTCGAATCGTTGAACGAGGAGGCGACGCCGGAATTATTGCGGCGCGTTCTTTTCGAACTCGCGTTATCTAAGGAGTTCCGGCTTTACGGACGACTGATAACGGAGCGGGGCGAAACGTTGAATCTTGCGAAAATCGTTCGCCGTTTCTGTCGTAACTCCGCGTCGCGCTTAGAGTTGGACGAACTGCGCGATTTTGCGCTAAATCTTGTCGACGGCGACGCCGTTCGAGCGCGCAAGTTGGCGTTGGAGGCCGCTTGGGAGACGCTCGTTTGCTCGGAGCCCGAGGTTTTCCTTCCGGACGACCGTTTCTATTTTGACGTCGAGGCGACCGACGCGGCGCTCGACGCGTTTTTCGAGTCGCTTCCGTTCGAGCGCGAACACATTGGCGTGAAAGAGTTTGCGTCGTTCTCAAATTTCCCGTTATGCGGCGTCGCGTGGAATCTTTGCGTTTTGGAGAGCTATTGCCGCCGGTTCAGCCGTCGTTATCGTTGGGACGGGTGGAGTTATAACGCAAGTTCCGCAGGCGCGGTGTTTAAGCGCGACTCTCGGTTGACGTTAATCGACGCGGCGAGCGAATACGTCGCGGCGGCGGACGTGTTGCTTACCAAAGACGCGGCCGCTAACGTCTTAATTAACGCCGGTTACTTAGCCGGCGGCGGACGATTTGCGAAGATGGAAGAAATTTTAACGAAGGCGAAAAAACTGCGAGAGGGGGCGCGTTAATGTACTCGTATCGATACGACGAAAAGACCGGCGGAATTTTGTTGATCGCGACTTCGACCGACGGGAAAATGTCGAAGGAACCGCGCCCGGTGTACGCGGCGGAGCTGGATTTGCTCGGCTTCGACAAGTATTGGAAGTACGAGCGACAAAATGAGACGCCGTATATGTGGGCCGAGGCGAACGTCTATTTTTATCGCGGACGCAAAGTGGCTAAACTTAGAGGCGGCAACCTTTACGAAGCGCCGGAAATCGAGATTGAAAAGGACGAAAACGGCGCCGACGTCGCGCCGGAGCCGAACGGGCGCAAACTCCGACCGATCGACGTGAAGAAAATGGTCGCGGCGAACAAAGAGTTGTTGGAAGTGGTTGAAACCGCGACGGTTAGGAAAATTAAAAACGCTTACGAGAAGTACCGAGGAAAGTTGGACTGTTTTCACGTCGCGTTTTCCGGCGGCAAGGACAGCGTCGTGTTGCTGGACTTAGTTCGTAAAACGCTTCCTCGCGACGGTTACGTCGTATTGTTTGCGGACACCGGAATGGAGTTTCCGGACACTTATGAGACGGTCGAGGCGACGCGCAAACAATGTAAAGCCGACGGCGTCGCGTTTTACGTCGCGCAATCCCATCTGGCGCCGGAGCAAAGTTGGGCGTTGTTCGGGCCGCCGCCGCGCGTCCTGCGCTGGTGTTGCAGCGTGCATAAAAGTAGCCCGCAAACGTTGAAATTACGGGAAATAACGCGAAAAAACAATTTTACGGGGCTCGATTTTGTCGGCGTGCGACGACACGAGAGTATGCGTCGTTTCGGTTACGACGAAGAAAATTACGGTCGGAAACAGAAGGGTCAATATAGCCATAACTCAATACTTGACTGGACTTCCGCCGAAATTTGGCTCTACATATTCGCCAATAATCTGACGATTAACGTTGCGTATAAAAAGGGGTTGGCGCGCGCCGGTTGCCTTTTTTGCCCGATGTCGAGCGGTTCGAACGAGTATGTGCGGCGGGCGTGTTACACGAAGGAGCTTGATTTTTATGTCAACGCGATTAAGAGCCGTTACGATTCGCCGGACGATTCGGAAGCGAAGCGAACGTCGTATGTGTTGAACGGCGGTTGGAACGCGCGCAAAAACGGACGCGATTTGAAGGATAACGTATTTCGTTGTATAGAACGGAGTTGCGGCGAACGTTTGACAATTAAATGCGTCGAGCCGAGTTCTGACTGGAGCGAGTGGGTTAAGACGCTTGGCGCCGTTCGTAGCGGAGAACGAGGGCGTTTTTACCTTAATTTTGACGACGAGACGCTGGAATTTTGGTTGACGGAAACAGAAGACGGATTTGAAGTTTCCATCGCCGAGGAGATTGTAAAAGAGCGTCCCGCGTTCGGTAAAATGTTCCGTCAGGTTTTTCGTAAAGCATCGTATTGCATCGGTTGCGGCGTGTGTGCTACTAACTGTAAATATGGTCGAATCAGTTTTGGCGATAAACGGGTCAAGATTATGAATTGCGTCGGATGTCGCGAGTGCCACGAAATTGACAGCGGGTGTCTGTTATTCCACTCGCTCCGACATCCACAAGGAGGAGGTATGTTACTGAAACGAAAGAGTTTAAATACGTTCGCCGATCACGCGCCTAAGACGGAGTGGTTGCGAGACTTTTTTGAAAAGGAAGACGATTTCTTTGGCAATCACACGTTAGGGCCGATGATGTTTTCAATGTTTGGGCGTTTCCTTAAAGACGCCGGAACGAGCGAAAAAAATCGGTTTACGACGTTTGCGAAAAAAATTAAGGAGATCGGTTGGGAAAGCGAGTCGGCGCAAGGACTTATGCTTGTTAATCTTGTCGCCGAGAATCCGCAGTTCGAGTGGTACGTTCGCAATTTGGAAATTGGGCGAGAGTATGAGCGCGAAACGATCGAGGAAAAATTAATCGAACTCGACGTCAAACCGAAGGACGCGAAATCGATTTGCAAGGCGTTTGGGCGAATCGTCGAGACGCCGATGGGGAGGAATCTCAATTTTGGCGTCGTCGGCAAGGGGACGCGGGACGTCGTTAAGACGTTAACCCGAACGAAGTGCGTTGTAAACGATTTGCGCGTCGTGCTTTACGGGTTGTTTAAATTCGCGGAGAAGTGCGGCGATTTCAAGGCGTTTACGCTGTCGACGCTTCTCGACGACGAAATTGAACGCGACGGAGTGTCGCCGACTCGGATTTTCGGGCTCGAGCGAGAGGAAGCGAGCGGTTTCATACTCGGGCTCGCCGCGAAGTATCCGGAATTCGTCGACGCGTCCTTCACGCACGACTTGGAAAAAATCACGCTCGCCGACGACAAGACGTCGTCCGACGTGCTGGACCTTTTTTAATTGGAATAACCGAAAAACGCAATTCGTTTGATTGCAACGCTTGAAGCGCTAACGAGGATAAAATGAACCGACCGAATTACGCCGAATATTTCGACGTCGACGAACACTATTTTCCGCAAATTAACGACTCGTCGATTAAAGAAGGAGAAAGCTCCGATCCCGATTTTTGGATGCGCACCTTTCCGCACGAGAGTTTCGTCGACGCGCTCAAAAAATTGGAACGGATTTTGGCTCGCGTCGACAAGAAGTCGCTTTGGTTGCAAGGCGCTTACGGAACCGGTAAGTCCCAGTGCGCTTACGCTTTACGTCGCATTTTGGAAGTCGACGAATCGAAAGTTCGCGATTATTGGGGAAAATACGACGCCTTGAAAATTAAGGAGCGCGACCTTCTCGAAAAGTTGCTCGGGCACAAGTCGCGGGGAATTTTGACGGTTTATCGTTATTCGGCAAGCGAAATTCGGGACAACCGCGCTCTTTTTTACGCCGTGCAGGAAAGCGTTCTCGCTTCGCTTAAAGCAAAGGGATGCAAGTACTTGGGCGCCGCGTCGCTGAAAGAGTCGATCGCGGATTGGTTGAGCAAACGTCCTAACCAATTGATGTTCGACGCGCTCTTGGAGGAAAAGTATACGACGTTTTCCTATCGAGACGCCGGCGAAGTTGTCGACGCGCTTCAAAGCGGGCGCAACGTCGACGATTTGGTCGAGCAAATTTTAAAAATCGGCGAAGCGGAAGGCGTTACCGCGTTTACGCTTACGGTCGAGCGGTTATGCGAATGGCTCGCGGACGTCGTCGAGAAAAACGGCGTCCAAATCGTCTTCGTTTGGGACGAGTTTTCCGAATATTTCATCAACAACAAGCACAATTTGTCGGCGTTCCAGCGTTTGGTTGAGTTGCGCGACGAGACGTCGTTCTATTTCGTTTTGGTAACGCACGAGGGCGGCAGTTATTTTGCGTCGTCGCAAGATTCGAATTGGCGCAAGTTAAAAGACCGATTTCTTGAAGTGGAAATCAAACTTCCCGACAAGGTGGCGTTCGAGTTGATTGGGCACGCGCTGACCGTTCGCGACGGTATGTCCGAGCGTTGGAGCGATATGGCGGACGACCTAAACGGACGTTTGCGCGGTTCGCGACGCGCTGTCGCCGAGTTGGTAAAGGTCGACGACAAAACGATGAAGAAGATTTTGCCGATTCACCCGACGACGGCGGTCGCTCTAAAGTACATCGCTTCGGCGTTTAAGTCGAATCAACGGAGTATGTTCGACTTCATTAAAACCGTCGACGACGGCGAAACCGAGGCGTTTCAATGGTTTATACAAAACCGGGGGCCCGAGGACGACCGTCCGTTGTTGACGATCGATATGCTTTGGAACTTCTTTTACGAGAAGGGACGCCAACACCTCGAAAGCTCGATTTTAAACGTGTTAGCGAATTACGACGCAAAGAAAAAGAACCTTCGCGAAGACGAGAAAGTCGTGTTGAAGGCGATTTTGATTATGCAGGCCCTGAATGCGAAGTTGCGCGGCGCCGTGTCGCTTTTTCAAGCGACGGAGGAGAATTTGCGCTTTGTCTTCGAAGGCACCGATTACGAAAGCGCTAGATGCTGTAACATCGCGCAAAAAATGGTCGTCGACGGCGTTCTTTTCAAGCGCAAGGAGGGGAAAGCGAACCTCTTCGCCGCCGAGATGACCGCCGGGAATCAGCGGAAAATCGACGACATTAAAGATAAAGCGCGCAATGGTTTGCGAACGGCTAACTTGGTTGAATACGGCGAGTTGAAGACCGCGTTGGGGCTTGGCCCGGCGTTGCGTTTGCGCTTTGAGAAAGAGAAGGGCGCCGGGGAAATCGCCGCCGTTACCTATGACACGCTGACCAAAGAACTTAACTTGCTTCGCGATCGCGGAAACGAGTCTTGGCGGTTCGCGGCGCTTGTCGGGTTCGCGAAGGACGCCGAGGAAGCGGAGAAGTTGCGGAGGAAATTGGGCGAGTGCGCCCGCGATCCGAAGAACCGCGACGTTGTTTTTATCGACGCGACGTCGACAATTCTAAGCGCCGAGCAAATCGAGGATTACGTCGAGTATGAAGCGGTCGCGCAATTCTATCAAGGCGCCGACGTCGCCGCGTCGAAGAACGCCGCGGAGCGCGCGAAAGGGGTGTTGCGCGATTGGAAGAACGCTTTTGCCGACGGGCGTTTCGTCGTTTATTACGGCGGTAAGGATTGGCTTTGCGGGTCGGCGAAGAGTTTGCGCGACGCGCTGCAAGATATCGTCGTTTCTAAGTATCCGTTAACGTTTGACTTCGAAAGCGGTCTTAGCGAAAATATGTTAAAGGCTACAACTTGTAAACAAAGCGCGAAGTGCGGTTTGAACCGCAAGACTAGCGGCGTGGTCGTTAACATTGAGAAGCGCGTTTTTTCGTCTTCGGAGATTTTAACGCTGCCGAATTATTGGGAAGCGTTCCCGACGGAAAAGATTGCGAAGATTAAGGTTAAGCTCGACGAAATGATCGCCGACGCTTTCGAGCGCGACGGTCGAGTTTCGCTCTTTGCAGTTTGGGAGTTTCTTGAAACAGAATTCGGTTTCGCGCGCTGCAATATGTACGCGTTCCTAACCGGTTTTCTTTTAAAGGAATACGGCGATAACGCGAAGTTGCGCTTCGCCGACGCCGTCGGGGCGCAAGGGGAGATGAACCGCGAGAATTTGGGCGAAGCGCTCGGGGCGATCGTCGACCAAAAGGCGAAAAAAGACGCGTTTATCGTCAAACAAACGGCGGAAGAGCGAGCGTTTTACGATGTAATATCGCAAGGTTGGGGAGCGCCGAAAAGCTGTTCCACTCCGGCGCAGGCGGCAAGCGAAGTCGCTAAATGCTTGTTGCGTCGAGGTTTACCGTTGCGTTTTATCGAGGGCGTCGTCGACGAGACGATTTATAAAATCGCGCGGAAGTTTGTCGACTTAGCGCAACGAGACGGAGACGTTCAATTGGAAATCGCGCGCGAAATTGGAGCGATCGCCTTGAAGCGTCCGAGTTTGGGGAACGAATTGAAGCAAGCGCTTGATTCCGATAATTTTACGGCGGGAGCGGAACGGTATTTGCGTAATTTCGACGACGGCAAACTTTGGGAAGCGGCCGAAAGAATCGGCGCGCGAACGCGAATAATTCAGGACTTAAAGTCGCGTTTTGAAAGGGTTAAGTATCAAGCTCTTTGGAGTCCCGAAACGCAGGACGAAGAAGCGCGCAATCTTCGGAGCGAGTACGAGTTTGTCGACGCAACGAACGACGTGTTAAAATCGACGAAAAAATCGTCTTCTAAAGCCGACGCTTTCAACGCTTTACGCGACGCGGCTCGGCGAATTCCGTTTTCGAGCGAACAAGTCGTCGCGCGATACGGCGAGGTCGAAAATTTTGTCGACGTGTTGAAACGAATATGCGACGACGACGCCGTGTCGCCGGACGTTTTGCGAGCGACTTGCGCTGAGATTAGAGCGCGGCGCGTTGAAATCGGCGAACTTTTAAATAACGCAAAAGACGCTTTTAGAGAGGTTTACGCGTATTATTTCGAAGATTTGAACGAAGTGGAAATCGAGCGTTTGCGCAACGAAGCTCCCTTGGCGCTTTTCGAACGCTCGACAGCCGACTGCGAAAATTGGGCGCAAAAGGCCGGCGATAAAATTCGGCAAGAGCGCAAGAAAAATCAGCTTATCGCGCTTTGGAACGATAAAACGGCCTCGCGGTCGCCGGTCGAGTGGTCGGAGCGTTACAAGACGCCAATATTATGTCTTGTCGACGAAAACGAATATGACGACGCGTCGCGAACATTTGAGATTTTGAATAAATCTTACCCCAATAATAACGAGATTAACGAAGCGCTTGCGTATCTGGAGCGCGCGACTTTTTTCGACGTTATGAACGACGAAGCGCGACGTAATGAAGCGTTGTTGCGAACGTTTCTGCCAACAAACGGCGCTCGCTTGCTCGTTTCGCGCGACGATCTCGTTAACGCATTGTCGGAACTCGATTTACCTGTTTTTTGTTGGCTTAAAAATCCGAAAGCCGAAAACCGCGTGCGCGACTTAATTCACGAGAAATATCGCGAATTTGGACTCGAGCGCGTGTTGACGCAAATCGATAAAATGAGCGAAAGTAAGTTAAGGCCTTATTTAAAAAGACTTGTGAAAGGAAACGCCACCGTCGGGCTTGAAATTTTAGGAGAAGACGAATTATGAACGCGGCGGCGAATAAGGCGTTGCTGGCGTATCTCGCTTCGAAAGAGGCGACGCCGTTTTTTTACGTCGTCGGCGACGGCGAGTATCTCGAGGCCAAAAAGTCGTTGCTCGAAATGGGAATGCAAGTCGTTAAAACTAGCGACTTCTGCGCCGACGCGGATCGCGCTCCTCGTTTCGACGCGCTTTTGGACGCGTTGAGACGCGCCGGCGGAACGCGCGTTCTTTTGGGACTCGGCGAGTATCTGGCTCTAAAAGGCGAAGAAACGGCGCGGCGGCAACTCGATATTTTGCGTAATTTACAAATCGAGAACGGCGGCAAGGCGATATTGCTGTTACGCGGAGTCGCCGGAGTCGTTGCGGCTTTTAGGGCGAGAGACCCTCGATTCGACGGACGACGTTATTGGGCGAGCGAGCGCGCGGAATGCGATATACGCGTCGATTTATACGACGAAACGACTTTGGGGATTGGACTTAAACATTGTATCGACGGGATTAAGAACGCGTTGGAAACGTTGGAGGCGGGGCGGGACGTCGAGCGCCTTATCTGCGGGGGAGCGCGAACGGTCGCCGTTAGGACGCGCGAGGATTTCTCTTCGTCCCTTTGTTCGGTGCGGCGGGTTGCGAGCGCGTTCGAACTGGTCGAACGTTTCATACCCAATGCGAAAACGCTCGTAAATTGCGGCGACGAAAGGGATTGGGCGCGACTTCTTGTCGAGCTGGAAAAGGCGAACAACGATTTTGAAACGATGTTGCGGCGCCGAAATTTACTCGACGATTGGGACGTGGCGCGTTTGTATGAGACGGAGAACGACGATTTTGAAGGCTGGCTTCGTTTTCTTGCGTTTAAAACGAAAATCGACGGGAAAACGCGTCCTTATTTTCGGATGGCGCTCGATAAGTCGCCGAATATTAACGAGTTAAGAAAAAATGTCGTTCGCGCGATTTTCAACGTCGATCCAAAAAACGCGTTTTTTTCCGATTTCTATCGGGAGCGCAAAGAGTTGTTGGCGCGTTTGAAATTCGACGAGTCGGAGGCGCGAAATTTTATTGCGGAAAACAGACGAGAGCAATGTCCAAATGCGAGAATACAAAGACTTACCGATTTAACGTTGGCCGAGCGGGGAGAGGCGATTCGTCTTGCGAACGAGGTAAAACGCGACGCGTTGTCGCTGGCGTATCCCGATTTAAGCGATTATCTTAATTCGTTTTATATTGAAAACGGCGTCGATTCCGAGTATGCGACCGAATATTTTAGCGATTATAAACGGCAAAAGTTGGCGGGGCGAGTCGAAGCGGCGTTCCTGGAAAAGGTAAAGGAAGTCGCTCTAAGTCGCGTGTATAATCGGTTTCCGGCGCGCGATTCCATCGTCGACGAAGCGACGCGTCGTTCGAGAGCGAACGGCGAAACGGAGGAAAAAGTCGGGCTTTATTGTTTGGACGCGCTTGGGGTCGAGTTTTGGGCTTTTATCGCGGCGCGTTGCGAACGGGAAAAAATCGCGTTTTCCGTTAACGTCGGTCGAGCAAATTTGCCTACTGTAACCGATTGCAATAAAGCGTTTTACGATAATTGGACGGGAGACGCGCGATATAAAACAAACGACCGGCGACTTGACAAAATTAAACACGAAGGCGGGAGCGTTTGGCTCGACGCGCCGACCGACGCGGCGGTTTATTTGGCGGAGGAGTTGGAAACGGTTGCCGACGTTATTAAAAAGGCGGCGGAACTCTTGAAATCTAAGGAGTTGTGTCGCGTCATATTGACCGGAGATCACGGCGCGAGTCGCCTTGCCGTTTTGCAGGCGCGCGACGGCGAGAAATACGAGTCGCCAACGCGCGGCGAACACAACGGACGGTGTTGCTCAATAACGGAAGATATTCAACGACAAGACTTTCCGAACGCGGTTGAGGAGAACGGACGGCTTGTTTTAGCGGACTACGGACGTTTTAAGGGGAGTCGCGCGGCGATAGCGGAGACGCACGGAGGCGCGACGCTTGAAGAAGTTCTCGTTCCCGTCGTCGAGTTGACGCTTGTTAAGGAAGAAGGTTTACGCGTTGCCGTCGAGTTGAAAACAACGGAAGTCGCCGTCAAATTTAATCGGGCTCCTGTTGTCGAACTTTTTGCGTTGCAACGACTTAACGGCGACGCTTTCGTCGAAATCGAAGTGGACGGAACGCTAAAACGTTATACGGCGTCGTCAAGCGACGGTCAGCATTTTTCGGCGGAATTGAGCGACGTTAAAAAGAAGGGCGATTATTCTATTTGTTTTGGGATTGGCGCGGAAGTCCTTGAAAAATTTGATATTAGGGTTGTTCAGGGCGGCGTTAAGAAAAACGCGATGTTCGACGACGATTGTTTTTTTAAGGAGCGGCGATGAACGAAAAATTACGGAACGTTTTCGACGGAATGGTCGTTTATAAAGACTTAAAACGAACGGCGTTATTTTCAACTTTGAGTTTGCCGTCGTTTATGCGCGACTGGCTTTTGGAGCATTTCGAAGTCGACGAATCGGGCGTCGATTTTGAAGAGCTTAACGCTTTTATTCGCGAAATGGCGCCGAGTCGAGAGGATTGGAATATTTTAAAGTCTCAACTTGTCGCGGAAGGTGAGCCGGTCAAAATTTTTGCGAAAATTTCGGTCGACGTCAACATTAAGAAGGGAGAAATCGCGTTTAATTTGCCGGACTACGGGTTGTCGTCGGCTCATACGTTGATCGATCCTTCGGTTTGGCAAGAGATAAAAAACGATTTGGACGGCGGGCGCGAAACCTGGGGGCTCTTGCGTTTGGGCTATCGATTTCCGGATTTGGAAGCGAGACCGAAAGTCGACGGTAAGATTAAGTTGCTTGGTTTCAAGAACTTCTGTCCGTATTCTATCGATCTCGAGTTTTTTAAGGACGCGCGCGGAGAGTTTGAGACGTGCGAATGGATCGACCTACTTTTGGGCGCTATCGATTATAACGCAAAGGGTTACGTCGATAAAGAACAAAAATTAACGATGTTGACGCGACTTTTGCCGTTCGTCGAAAAACGTTTGAATTTGATCGAACTGGCGCCGAAAGGAACCGGAAAGTCGTATTTGTACGGTCGCGTCAGCCGATTTGGTTGGTTGTCGAACGGCGGCGTAATGTCCCGCGCTAAAATGTTTTACGATCAGAATCGACGCCGAGAGGGGTTGGTCGCCGGGTACGATTTTGTCATACTCGACGAAGTGCAGACGATTCGGTTTAGCGACGTCGACGAAATGCGCGCCGCGTTGAAGGGATACCTCGAACAAGGAACGTTTACGGTCGGCGATTACGAAGGGCGCGCCGACGCCGGGTTGGTTCTCAGCGGCAACGTTCCGATGGACGCGATGGAAACCGACGGATACGGGAATATGTTCGAGACGCTGCCGACCGTCTTTCACGAATCGGCGTTAATCGACCGTTTTCACGGACTTATACGCGGTTGGAACGTCCCGAGAATGCACGACGATTTGAAAATTTCCGGCTGGGCTCTGAATTCCGAGTATTTTACCTCGATTTTACACGAACTGCGAGACGATGTAACATATCGAGCGATCGTCGACGAGCTGATCGTCGTCCCGGAACGCGCCGACACTCGCGACGTCGAGGCGGTGAAACGCGTTGCGACCGCCTACCTTAAATTGCTCTTTCCGCACGTTCGAACTCCCGGTGAAATAACGCGTTACGACTTTAAAACGTATTGCTTGAATCGCGCCGTCGCTATGCGGGATTTAATCAAAAGACAGTTGGCGATTCTCGATCCGAAAGAGTTTGGCGGCAAGGATTTACCAAAATTTGAAATTCGCGAGATTTGACGATGGCGAACGCGAAAAAATGTTACGCTTGCGGACGCGAACTAACGCAAAAGAACGAGTTAGGGCTCAATAAGAAGTTGCTCGACCCGGAAACGAAGACTTTTTACTGTTTCGACTGCCTCGCGGAATATTTGGAGGTCGACGCGGAATTTTTGCGAGAGAAGATCGAAGAATTTAAAGCGCAGGGTTGCGTTTTATTCGAAAGCGACGGAAAGGGCAAGCGATGATTTACGCGGACAACGCCGCAACGACGAAACCGTCGGAAACGGCTTTAAATCAAGCGCTTGCGTTTTGGCGCGACGAATATGGCAACGCGTCGAGCCGACATTCGCTGGGAACGAAAGCGCGTCGAGCCGTCGAAAAAGCGCGACGCGACGTCGCCGAAGCGTTGGGCGCGGAAAGCGACGAAATTTTTTTTACTTCCGGAGGTTCGGAGGGAAACGCGCTCGTTTGGAACGCGGCGACCGGTGAAGCGGCGACTTCGACGATCGAACACGAATCGGTTTTTCAGTCGAGCCGAGCGTTCGTAAATCGCGGTGGAAACGTTGTTTACGCTTCGGTCGGAAGCGACGGCGTCGTGTCGCTTGAAACGTTGAAACGAACGTTGCGACCGACGACGCGTTTCGTCTCGATAATGGCGGTAAACAACGAAATTGGAACGATTCAACCGATCGCGGAGATCGGGCGCTTTTTGCGGAGGCGCGGCGTTTTGTTTCATTCCGACGCGGTGCAGGCGGTCGGACGGATTCCGGTCGACGTTAAAACGCTAAACGTCGATTTTTTAACGGCTTCCGCGCATAAATTTAACGGCCTTAAAGGCGTTGGAATTCTTTATAAACGACGCGGCGTCGCGCTGGAGCCGGCGATTCGCGGAGGCGGGCAAGAAGGGGGATTGCGCGCCGGGACGGAGAACGTCGGGGGCGTTGTCGCGGCGGCTTGCGCTCTCGCGGAGAACGTCGCGGCGATGAAGGAGACGAACGAACGTTTGCAAGCGCTTGAAAATACGACGCTTAAACGCCTGCGCGAACGAACGCCGTCGAACGCTTTTCAGGTTGTCGCGGAAACGACGCGGCGCGTTCCGGGATTTTTCAGTCTTGTTTTCGACGGCGCGAACGGGGAAGCGTTGACGCAACTAGCCGATTTAAAAGGAGTTTGCGTTTCACCCGGGGCGGCGTGTTCGTCCGGACGTTCCGAACCGTCGCGAGTTTTGACGGCGCTCGGAGCGTCGGAACGCGAGGCGAAGTCGGCGGTTCGCGTTTCGTTTGGACGCTTTAATCTCGAAAGGGACGCCGAAGCGGTTGCCGACGCGTTGGCGTTCGCTTATCGGAAAATTGTCGCGGCGAAACGACTTGCGCGGGAGTAGAGATCAACGTCGCCCAAGATTCGCAAAAAGAAAGAGCAACCGTCGCTAAACGACAAAACGTCGCGCCGTCGAATGTCGCGGTAAAACGACAACAAACGGCGCGACGTTGAGAACATTGCGATTTAACGTCGCCCAACCGACGGCGGCGACGTTAAACGTTGTCAACGCTGGAATTAAAGTTTCGCAAGGCCTTCCTTGCGCGCTTCTTCGGCGACCGCTTTCGCGACGGCGTCGTGAGCGCGTTTGTCCCAAGCGTACGGAAGGATGTAATCCTTCGAGAGTTCTTCGTCCGAAACGACGGAGGCGATAGCTCGAGACGCCGCCATCATCATCCCCATCGAAATGTCGCTCGCGCGGACGTCCAACGCGCCGCGGAAGAGACCCGGGAAGACGAGAACGTTGTTGATTTGGTTGTTGTACTGCGACGAACCGGTGCCGACGACGGCGGCGCCCGCGGCTTTCGCTTCGTCCGGGTGAATTTCCGGAATCGGATTCGCGCAGGTGAAGATGATCGGGTCGGCGTTCATCGACTTAACCATTTCTTGGGTAACGCAGTTGGCGACCGAAACGCCGACGAAAACGTCCGCGCCCTTCATCGCTTCGGCGAGACCGCCGGTAACGCGATCTTTGTTCGTCATATCCGCGATTTCTTGCTTCGAAGCGTTCAAACGCGGGTCGCCCTTGCAAATGATCCCTTGCGAGTCGCAGATGATCACGTCTTTGACGCCGAACGCGACGAGGAACTTCGCGATCGCGATACCCGCGGCTCCGGCGCCGTTCATCGCGACTTTCACGTCTTCCATTTTCTTGCCGGTAACGCGGAGAGCGTTCAAAAGCGCGGCGGCGGAAACGATCGCCGTGCCGTGTTGGTCGTCGTGGAAGACCGGAATATCGAGTTCCTTCTTGAGGCGTTGTTCGATTTCAAAGCAACGCGGGGCCGAAATGTCTTCGAGGTTGACGCCGCCGAAGCTGCCGGCCAAGAGTTTGATCGTCTTGATGATCTCTTCGGTATCTTTCGAACGGATGCAGAGCGGGAACGCGTCGACGTCGGCGAACGCCTTGAAGAGCGCGCATTTGCCTTCCATCACCGGCATACCGGCTTCCGGGCCGATGTCGCCGAGGCCCAAAACGGCGGTGCCGTCGGTGATGACCGGAACGGTGTTCCAACGACGGGTCAATTCGAAGGAAAGATCGACGTTTTCGCTAATTTTGCGGCACGGTTCGGCGACGCCCGGCGTGTAGGCGAGCGAAAGTTCTTCGCGGCTGCCGACCGGAACGCGCGCCACCATTTCGATTTTGCCGCGCCATTCGGCGTGTTTTTTCAGCGATTCTTCGTTATAATTGACGGCCATTGAAGCAATCCTTCCATTATATGAACGTGAGGGCGCGTCTAATCGGCGACGACGCTTATGCGGTAAGGGTCGACAACGCGTTTTTTCATTAATTTCTATTGCCCTTTATTATGCGTCGGATTTTATTTTTTACAAGGGGGGAAAGCCGATTTTTTTCCCCTTTAAATCGCTAAAACTTTATCGCTACTTATTTAGCGATAAAAGGGAAAAACGCCGTTTAGTTGGGACGGGCGGAGGAAAAAGGAGAAAAGCGGGAAGGCGCGCAGAGACGAACGTCGAGATTTTGACGCGGCGGCGGAACAAAAAACGGCGTCGCGCGGAGGCGGAATAAATGCGCGAAAAATCGGCGCAACCGTTAAATTTTGCGCGGTTGCGCCGGTAAAGTTGTCGCGACCGTTAAAATTGGAAGTAGCGGACGGCGTTATTGTAGCAAATATCGCGAACGATTCCGCCGATCCAGTCGAAATCGTTCGGGAGGAGGCCCGCTTCCATCTCGCCGCCGAGGAGGTTGCAAAGGATGCGGCGGAAGTACTCGTGGCGCGTGTACGACAGGAACGAGCGGCTGTCGGTTAGCATTCCGACGAAAAGACTCAGCAAGCCCATATTCGAGAGCGTTTCGAGTTGCTCTTCCATCCCGTTCTTCTGGTCGAGGAACCACCAGCCCGCGCCGTACTGCATTTTGCCCGGGAACGAACCGTCGTTGAAGTTGGCGATCAGCGACGCGAGGAGGTAATTCGAGTCCGGGTTGAGGTTGTAAACGATCGTTTTCGGGAGGGCGCCGTCGCGGTCGAGGGCGTCGAGGTAACGGGAAAGCGCGCGACCGTAAGCGCCGTCGGCCATCGAGTCGCACCCGGCGTCCGGGCCGAGCCGGTTGAAGACGCGGGTCGAGTTGTTCCGCATCGCGCCGATGTGAAGTTGCGACGCCCAATTTTTCTCGGCGTCGAGACGGCCCAAGTCGGCGAGGAGAACCGAGGTCAGCGAAAGCGACTCCTCCGGCGAAACCGGGAAACCGTGCAAAATTTTCGCGAACGCGCTTTCCAGGTCGCCTTCCGAGACCGGCGCCGACCATTCGAACAGCTCGAAACCGCAGTCGGAGAGGCGGCAACCGGCGGCGTCGAAGTAGGCGTGGCGGGCGGCGAACGCGTCGCGCAGACCGGCGAACGAACGAATCGTAACGCCGGACGCCTCTTCGAGACGGCGCAAATAATCGTTATAATCGGAAACGCCTTCTTGGGTTCCGCAGTTTCTCGGGAACGTTTTGTCGGGACGGAACGTCGGAAGAACGCGAATCGGGAAGCGACCGGCGGCGTTATCTTCGGCGATTCGGCGGTGGTCGGCGAGGTCGTCGACCGGGTCGTCGGTCGTGCAGACGAGTTCGACGTTCATTTGTCGCATAATCCCGCGCGCCGAAAACTCCGGTTGCGCAAGAAGGGCGTTGCAAGTTTCCCAAATTGCCGGCGCGGTTTCGGCGTTGAAGTAACGGTCGTTGATTCCGAACGGACGGTTCAGCTCGAGCATCGTCCAATGGAAGAGCGGGTTGCGGACGGTTTTGGGGGAGACTTCCGCCCAACGCGCAAACTTTTCCCAATCGGACGCGTCGCCGGTGATGAAACGCTCTTCGACGCCCGCCGCTCGCAACGCTCGCCATTTGTAGTGGTCGCCGCCGAGCCAAATTTGCGTCATATTCTCGAAACGGCGGTCGTCGGCGATTTCGCGCGGCGAAAGGTGGCAGTGGTAGTCGACGATCGGCATATCGGCGGCGTACTCGCGGTACAAACGTTCGGCGCTTTTCGTTTGCAGGAGGAAATTTTCGGTAATGAATCGCGGCATAACGGAAACCTTTGCGGAATATGACGATAAAAACAGGGATGGCGGCCTCGTCGAGGTAAAGCGACGCGGGACGGGGTAAACGAAACGGCAAGAAGGCGCCGCGTTTGTAAGACTCGAACGACCGAAAAAGCGAACGGAGCGGAAACCGGTCGCGCGGGTCGCGCAAACGCAAGAAATGGAAAAAGCTCCGAACGTCGTTTAACGTATTTAACGCTTTTGACGGCGTTTTTGACGTTAAAATAACGTTTCGGGGCGTACAAATCCCGCCGACGCGCTCTTTCGTTTGCTAGCGGTGGAAAGAACGCGCCCAGGGATAAAGCAAAACCGTCGAAACGGCTTTGTTTTTTGACGACTTTGACGATTTTAACGTCGTTAAGACGATAAAAACGTTAAGCCGGAACCGCCGCGCGCTCGGTCAAACGGCGTTTCATCGAGCGCGGTTTAGGCGGTCGTTAAGGCAAAACTATTTGCCCGCTTTCGGACCGGCGGCGCAAACTTCCGGAGTCGCTTGGTCGGCGAACTTCGCGAAGTTCTTGTGGAACGCGGCGGCGAGATTGGTCGCGGTTTCTTTGTACGCGGCTTTGTCGGCCCAGCTGCTTTCCGGAACGAGAACTTCGCTCGGGACGTTCGGGCAGGTCGTCGGGACGGCCAAACCGAAGATTTCGTCGGTGACGAATTCGGCTTTTTCGAGTTCGCCGCTGTGAATCGCGTCGACGATGGCGCGGGTGAATTTGATGGACATACGTTTCGCGCCGCTCGCGGCCGAACCGCCGGCCCAACCGGTGTTGACGAGCCAAACTTTGGAGCCGTATTTGTTCATATTTTCGGCGAGGAGTTCGGCGTATTTCATCGGGTGCCAAACGAGGAAGGCTTCGCCGAAGCAAGCGGAGAAGGTCGGTTGCGGTTCGGTAACGCCGACTTCGGTGCCGGCGACTTTCGCGGTGTAACCGCTGATGAAGTAGTAACCGGCTTGTTCCGGGGTCAGACGGCTGACCGGCGGGAGAACGCCGAAGGCGTCGCAGGTGAGGAAGACGATGTTCTTCGGATGGCCGCCTTGGCAGGGTTCTTTGATGTTTTCGATGTAGTTGATCGGGTACGACGCGCGGGTGTTTTCCGTGATGGCGTCGGACGCGAAGTCGACTTCGTGCGTTTTTTCGTCGTAAACGACGTTTTCGAGAACCGTGCCGAATTTAATGGCGTTGTAGATTTCCGGTTCGCTTTCGGCTTTCAGGTTGATGCACTTCGCGTAGCAACCGCCTTCGATGTTGACGACGCCTTCGTTCGTCCAATAGTGTTCGTCGTCGCCGATGAGCTTGCGGTTCGGTTCGGTCGAAAGGGTCGTTTTGCCCGTGCCGGAGAGGCCGAAGAACAAGCAGACGTCGCCGTCTTTACCTTCGTTCGCCGAGCAGTGCATCGAGAGGAAGCCTTTTTTCGGCATCAGGTAGTTCATGATCGTGAAGACGCCCTTCTTCATTTCGCCGGCGTATTCGGTGCCGAGAATGACGAATTCGCGACGTTCGAACGAGAGGTCGACGCTCGTCGGGGTCGTGAGGGATTCGGTCGTCGGGTCGGCTTTGAATTGGCCGGCGTTGAAGACGACGAAGTCCGGTTCGCCGAAGTTGGCGAGTTCTTCTTCGGTCGGACGGATGAGCATGTTGTGCATAAAGAGCGCGTGGTAGGCGCGAGCGCAAATGATGCGGACCTTAATGCGGTTTTCTTTGTCCCAACCGCCGAACGCGTCGACGACGTAGAGGTGGTCGCGGGTGTTCAGGTAGTCGATGGCGCGGCTGCGGTTTTGGAGGAACGCGGCGTCGGGCATTTCAATGTTGACGGAACCCCACCAAATGTCGTTTTCGCTTTCCGGGTTGCGGACGACGCGCTTATCCTTGGGGGAGCGGCCCGTTTTCTTGCCGGAGAGGTTCATCAAAGCGCCCGCCGAGCTGATCGCCGCTTTTTCGTAGGCGAGGGCGTCTTCGTAGAGTTGGGCCGGGGAGGCGTTGCGGAAAACTTTGGAGACGGTAATGCCGTATTGAGTCAAGTCAAAGCTCATTATTTTGGCCTTTCCTAAGGTGGGTTCGACGTCCCGCGAAGTTTCGCCGTCGCAAACGCGACAAGAGAAAGCGACGAGGGAAAGTGTGCGAAAACTAAATTTTGAAACAGACTCCCGTTCCGCCGCCGTCGCGCCTCGTCGTTCCGGCGACGCGTTTACAAACGCTTCCGGAAGGAAACGCGGCGGTGAAATCGGACGTTGAGTCGACGGCGTTCGCGCTTGCGCCTTCGCGACCCGACCGGCGCCGGAGGGGGAACGAAGGAAAAGCGTATCGATTCCGTACTCAAACACTCGCGATTATAACGGATTTTTTTAAAAGGAACAGGCCCCCGACGCCGACATTTGACTTTTTTCCCTATTTTTGTCGATTTTTTTTTGTTTTTAACGACGATTCCGCGTCGCGAACGAAGCGGAACGGAGGCGGCGCGTCGGGGAAATCGGCTTGGGGCGCGTTCTTTTAGGGCGACGTTTTCTTTAGAAGCAACGGCTCGACGCGGGCGTTCGAGCGATTTTTTTCGCCTTTTTTTTCTATTTTAGCGGCGCGACGTCTTTATTAATCTAAATTGACGTATTATTATTTAAGGAAGCGGGGCGCGTCGCGGAGGGCCGTCCGAGCGGGCGTCGCGAAAAGCGTCCGGATAACCGTTATAAAACGAAAAGACGAATAATGAACACGAATCCTTCTCAACGTTCGACGGGCGTCGCCGCGTCCGACGATAACGAACGCTTCCCAACCTCGTCGGAAGATTTGGCGAACGTCGCCGCGCGTCGCGTTTCCGAAGACGCTTCGCGAACGCCCGACGAAAACGAGCGTTTTGAACGAGAGCGCGACCGCGAACGCAAGCGAGATTTCGACCCGTTCGGGCGTCGGGGGGGAGTCGCGCGTTCCGGGGACGACGGCGGCGCTTCATTTTGGGCCGTTTTAATCGTTGTATTTTCGCTAATTTTCCTTTGGAACGCGATTTACGAGCCGCCCCGTTGCGAAATTCCAATTGGAAAATTGATTGAGTTGATCGAGATGGGCGCGCCGACGTCCGCCCAAACTCCCGAAATTGCGCAAACCTCCGACGCCGCTGAAACTGCGTCCGTCGCCGATTCTTTGCAAGACGCGGAACCGGTAAAATTGAAAAAGGCGGAAGAAGCGGGAAAAACGGAGGAAGTGAAAAAGGCGGAAAAAGCGGAAAAGACGGAGGAAACGAGAAAGGCGGAAAGAGCGGAAGAAGCGGAAAAGACAACGGCGGAGACGGCGCGAAGAGGCGAAAACGAGGCGGCGGAACCGTTGGAATCGGAAAAGTCGCCGCGGAATACGCCGTCGATTATCGTCGAGGAGGGCGAGGGGAAGAATCGGAAGAAAGTTAGATATTCCGAACTTGCCGAGCTTCGCGTCGGGCCGCACGAGATTTCCGGAACGGCGACGCGCGAAGTTCTCGAAAGCGCCGACGGGAAAACGCCGGAAAAGCCGAGGAAAAAGGTCGACTTTTACTCCGGGCGCCAAGGGCTCGACGTCGACGCGGATTATTTCTTTAATTTGCTAAGAAAATCCGGTTATGCCGATTTTGCGGCGGAGGGTTCTCCCGGTTTTATGCAAAATTACGGCGCGTCGCTCCTGATGACGCTTCTTTTAATCGGCTTTTTTATTTATTTTTTGCGGCGAATGGGGGCGGGCGTCGGCGCGTTCGGGCGCAATCGGGGCGTTTTGGTCGCTCCGGAGGACGTCGACGTTAACTTTAACGACGTCGCGGGCGTCGACGAGGCGGTCGAGGAGTTGCGCGAATTCGTCGAATTTTTGCGGACGCCGGAAAAATTTCAAGCGCTCGGCGGACGCATTCCGAAGGGCGCGCTTCTCGTCGGGCCGCCGGGCACCGGAAAAACGCTCCTTGCGAAGGCGGTCGCGGGGGAGGCGGGCGTTCCGTTTTTCAGCCTCTCCGGCTCCGATTTTGTCGAGCTTTACGCGGGCGTCGGGGCGGCTCGGGTGCGCGATTTGTTCGAACAGGCGGAGAAGTCGTCCCCTTGCATCGTCTTCATCGACGAACTGGACGCGCTCGGCAAGTCGAGAACCGGCGGCGTTTACGGCGGCGGACACGACGAGCGAGAGCAAACGCTCAACGCGCTTCTCGTCGAGATGGACGGTTTCGGGACGAACTCCGGAACGATCGTGATGGCCGCGACGAACCGTCCGGAGATTCTCGACTCGGCGCTGCTCCGCTCGGGACGGTTCGACCGGCAAATTCTTGTCGACCGCCCGGACGCGCAAGGTCGGGAGGAGATTTTGCGGATTCACGCGAAGAACGTCAAGCTCGATCCGACGCTCGATTTGCGGGAGATCGCGACGCTGACCGCCGGTTTCGTCGGCGCCGATTTGGCCGCGTTGACGAACGAAGCCGCGTTGCTCGCCGCTCGCGTCGGAAAGGCCGCCGTTACTAAAGAGGAGTTCGGCGAGGCGATCGAGCGCGTCGCGACCGGGCTTGAAAAGAAGCGACGAATCATCTCGGAAGAGGAAAAAGTTAGGGTCGCCTATCACGAGTGCGGGCACGCGCTGACGGCGGACGCGATTCCGGGAACCGACCCGGTGCATAAGATTTCGATTATTCCCCGGGGCTTGGCGGCGCTCGGATACACTTGGCAACGACCGGACGACGAACGCTATTTGACGACGCGAACCGAGTTGAACGCTCGGATGCAAACGCTCCTCGCCGGAACGATCGCGGAAGAGTTGATTTTCGGCGACGTGTCGACCGGCGCGCAAAACGATTTGGAGCGGGCGACCGAAATCGCGCGGCGGATGACGACCGTTTACGGGATGAGTCGGCTCGGTCGCGTCGCGTTTCGAGCGGCTAACGACTCGTTTCTCGACTCGGGCGGGTTCGCAGGACGCGAATACGGCGAGAGAACCGCTTGGGAAATCGATCGGGAAGTGAAGTCGATCGTCGACGCCGCCGCCGAAAAAGCGCGTCGGATTCTCGTCGAGCGGAAAGATTTGCTCGTCGAGGTCGCGAATCGGCTTCTCGAAAAGGAGACGATGACCGGCGACGAGTTGCGCGAAATCGTCGACGCTTGGACGGCGAAGGCGGAAAAGTCGGCGCAACCGGTTGAGTCGTCGCAATCGGAAGAAGCGGCGAAGACGGAAAATCCGGACGGCGCGGAGTCGACGAACGAAGCGAGTTGACGCGCTATTAATTAATCAAGGGCGAAATCGCCGTTCGGCTTGGGCGGGCGGCGTCGCGATTCTTTAACGGTTTTTAGCTTTAGGGCGGCGCGAGCGTTGGGACAGAGTTTGTCGAACGTCGCGCTTTTGACGATTTTTGCGTTTTTTTAAGGAGTTTGCCAATGAATTGGAAGCGTTGGAACGGGCGGTTGGCCGCGGCGCTGGCGGCGGTTTTGTAGCGGCGGCCCTTGCGTCGAGCGTTGCGTCGGCGCAAGACGCGGCGGCGGAAACGTTTGGAACGAAAGAGGTTAAAGACGTCGTTTATAAGGTCGTCGACGGGCGCGAAATCAAGCTGAACCTCTTTTTGCCGACGAAGGCCGACGGTTCGCTCGCCGGGAACGCGCCGCTGTTGATCGATATTGTCGGCGGCGGCTGGACGAGCGGCGCGCCCGGCGACGGCGGTTTTTGGCGCGCTTGCGGAGCGGTCGAGCGCGGATACGCGGTCGCGAGCGTTTCGCATCGGTCGCTGGAGCCGGGAAAACTTGTCTTTCCGGCGCAGATCGAGGACGTGAAGGCGGCGGTTCGATTCTTGCGGGCGAACGCGACGGAATACGGAATCGACCCGAATCGCGTCGCGGCGACCGGCGCGTCGTCCGGCGGGCGTCTCGCGTCGATGTTAGGCGTTCCTAATAAAGTGAAGACGTTCGACGTCGGCGACAACCTCGACCAATCGTCGCAAGTTCAGGTCGTCGTTAATCTTTGCTGTTCGGCGGATATGGCGTTTTACCTTGAAACCGCGCCGGAGCAGGCGCCCGACCCGATTTACGTCGCGCTCGGCGGAGCGAAAACGAACGACAAGCCGTTCGCGGAGCAAGCTGCGCCGCTGATGGAAAACGCGCGGCGTTACTCGCCGATTACTTACGTCGACGCGGATTTTTCGCCGACGATCACCTTGCAAGGCGTTCTCGACCATTTGATCGTGCCGAGTCAAAGTTGCCTATTTTACGAAGCGTTGAAGCGCGCCGGCGTCCAAACGGAGCTTTGGCTCGACAATAACGTCGGGCATACGGCGGCGATTTTCCCGATGGAAACGCGGAAAAAGATCGTGTTCGATTTCGTCGAAAAGGTTTTTGGCGAGTCGCAAAGCGCGGCGAAGTAACGGGTTAGCGAGTTAAAAGTTAAGAGGCGGGCGTCGGAGCGAGCGATATAAGTTTTGCTTATATCGCGGCTTCGACGTCCGTCTTTGATTTTGGCGCCGTGAAACGGTTTTCAAAAAACGTCGGAATTGGCGCGACCGGACGCCGCGCTCAAAGGCCGCTCGCGTTAATGGTCGCGACGCGGATAGAAGGCGCCGAGTTGGTCGACGCTCCGCCGCCAAACGATCCAAGCGTCGACGTCGAAGCCGTAATCGACCGGCGTCGGGTAACGCGCGCCGACGATGCGAACGAGGGCGGCGCGAACTTCTTCGTTGCGGCTAAGTTCCGTTACCGTCTTGACTTTCGTTCCGCCGCCGGGAGAAAAGCCTTGTAGTTGACCGGTCGCGGTGTTGAAAGAGGCCTTCGTTTGTTCCGAGCCGACGGTGATTTGGCGTTTGTGCGACGTCGTTAGCGCGTTGATAAGGTCGGGAATCGCTCGTTCCGCTTCGAAGTAACCGAGCGCGTAAGCGGCGCGGTTGATCTTCGCGACGTCGTCCGAGGTGCGGAGCGTTTTGCGGAAGAATTCGACCGCGTTCGGGAGCGCCGTTTTTTTGCGGTAAATCCCTTCCAGCGCGGCGGTTCGGACGTCGAGGTCGTCGTCTTGGAGCGCGACGCGGCCCAACTCCGAAAGCGCGGTCGGCGTTCCGATCGACCCGATCGCTTGAACGAGAAGAACGCGTCCTTCCGGGTCTTTTTCTTTTTTGAGCGCGGCGCCTAAGGGCGCGAGAGCGCGAGGGTTGCGCACTCGGCGGAGCGCGTCGCGAGCCCGAACGTCGCCGTTAAGCGACGCGTTGTAAAGAAACGCGATCTCCTTTTTCCAGTAACGCGTTTCCTCCTTGGCTTCTTGCGCTTTTTTGACGAGTTCCGCTTCTTGGCGCGAAAGATTGACGCCGCCGACGCGAACCAAGCCGCTCCGCTCCATTCGCTCTTGGCGCGAAACCCAAACGCCGTTTAACTTCTCGTGTTTCAACGCTTTACGCGCTTCTTCGTTTTCCGGGTCGAGTTCGACGACGCGTTGGAAATGCGCGTCGGCTTGCGCGTCGAGCTTGGCGTTGCGCGCCCAACGAGCGATTTTTAGGTGCGACGCGACGTCGTCTTTTTGGAGCGGCGCGGAATTGCGGTAAGAGATTTGCTCCGGTCGAAGCGCCGAGGTTTCGCGGACGAGCGACGCGTCGATCGAGATTTTGCCGCCGAGCGTCGGCTCGATGCGGAGCGGTTCCGACGCGCCCGCTTCCGGATTCGAAACGACGCCGCGAATCGCTCCGCCGCGAAGAATCGCGACGCCGCCCGATTGCGTTAGATTCGGGGTTTGCGCCGACGTTTCGGAGGGCGCCGAGAAGACGAACGCGCTTCCAAGGAAGAAAACGCCGAGTCGAACGGGAGACGCGGGGCGGGGCGGACGGTTGTTTTGGGTTCGTTTCATCGATTTTTGTTCCTTAAACGGCGTCGGCGGTACGCGACTTTGTTCTTTTATCGGCTTTTTAGACGGCGCGGAGCAAGTCGCGGTTCCGAAAAAACAGTCGCGACGGTCGGCTCGGGTTTAACGATCGCGGAAATTTCGCAAGGGGAAGCGTCGACGGAAAGCGCAAAGGGGAGGAAGGACGGCGAGATTTTAGCGAATATAACGGTTGGGCAAAGAACGGGAAAAGCGGAGGGAATAAAAAAACGCGTCGGCGAACCGTTCGGAACGCCGACGCGTTTTTTAAAGCGTCAAGTTATCGACGGGCGAAACTCACTTCGCGGCTTCGATGAGCTTGCGGACTTCTTCCAAATGACCGGCGCTGCCGAGCATTTCGTTTTTGTGAATGATGTATTCGGCGTAGGCCGGCATAAAGAGTTTGCCCGGGTCGCGGAGGTCGAATTTTTCCGGTTGGTCGCGGAAGAATTCGCGGTGAATCGCGCACCAAACGAGACGACCGTCGGTGTCGATGTTGATCTTCGTAACGCCGAGTTTCGCGGCCGGGAAGTATTGTTTTTCGTCGACGCCGCTGGCGTTTTTCATCGCGCCGCCGGCGTTGTTGATGCGAGCGACCCATTCGGCCGGAACCGAGGAGGAACCGTGCATAACGAGCGGGAAGTTCGGTTTGACTTCGTTAACCGCCGCTTGGATTTTTTCCAAAACGTCGAAGTGGAGGCCTTGGTTGCCCGAGAATTTGAAGGCGCCGTGCGAGGTGCCGATGGCGACCGCGAGGGAGTCGACGCCGGTCTTTTCGACGAATTCGGCCGCTTGCGCCGGGTCGGTCAGTTTGACGCTGCCGACGACGTCTTCTTCAACGCCGCCGAGTTGGCCGAGTTCGGCTTCGACGACGACGCCCTTTTCGTGAGCGCGGTCGACGACGCGTTTCGTGATTTCGATGTTCTTCGCGAATTCTTCGTGCGAAGCGTCGATCATAACGGAGCTATAGAAGCCGCTGTCGATGCAGTCGTAGCAGACTTCTTCGGTGCCGTGGTCGAGGTGAACGGCGAAGATCGCTTCCGGGAAGACTTTGTCGGCGGTGCGAATCATGCCTTCGAGGAAGTTTTTATCGGTGTAGGTGCGAGCGCCGCGGGAGATTTGGATGATGAACGGAGCGCTTTTCGCGTCGTCGTTCGGGTCTTCGTTTTTCGCGAATTTGCCCAAGTTGCCGCGGAACAAACCGACGAGTTGTTCGAGGTTGTTGATGTTGTACGCGCCGATCGCGTATTTGCCGTAAGCGGCCTTGAACAATTCTTTAGTCGTAACGATCATTGATTTAATCTCCTGAAATTTTATCGATCTCGGGGCGCGGCGAGCCGATTCGCGGAACCGTTTCGCGTCGTTATATTAATTAATAACGACAAACCGTTGAACGAAACGCCGTTTTCTCGTTCGCGTCGCTTTGGCGTTTGTCGGGGAGCGGGCGCAAAACCCGACCGATAAGGTCGAGTATCCTGTACGCGCCAAGCGTTCCGACCGCTAACGACTTCGATTATACCTCGTTTCGCTTACTTGAAAACGGGGGGAAGCGTTCTTCCTTAAAATTTTTTTCGCCGTTTTTGCCGAGAGCGCCGGTTTTACCGATTTTTCCGTCCTTGGATTTCCTTTGCGTTCTTCCGGGAGGCGGGCGCGGGGCAAAAAACATTGCGCCTGTCGCGACGATTTTGCGGATTCGGCGAGCGGGGAGGAGAACGCCGTTTGGGCGTCGTCGAAAACATTGGGAAGCGCGTTTTTTTTTGATTTGCGGCGGTCGACGGGCTTTCCAAATTGTTTGACTTCGCTAAAATAGACGGTATGAACGAACTTACCCCGATGATGAAACAGTATTACGACGCCAAAGAGGCTTCGAAGGGCGCCCTTCTGCTTTTCCGGATGGGCGACTTTTACGAGATGTTCTTTGACGACGCGTACAAGGCCGCCGAAACGCTCGGCGTTACCGTTACGACCCGCGACCGCAACAAGCCCGCGTCGGAAGCGACGCCGATGGCCGGGTTCCCGCACCAACATCTGGACGCTTATTTAGCGCGTCTCGTCGCCGCCGGACACAAGGTGGCGGTTTGCGAGCAGATGGAAGACCCGAAAAAGGCGAAAACGATCGTCAAGCGCGAGGTTACCCGCATCGTAACGCCCGGGACGGTGATGGACGAGTCGATGCTCGACCCGCGTCGGAGCAATTATTTGGCGGCGATCTATATTCCGGAGAAGAAGCGGCGTTGCGCGAAGGCGGGAGCGTCGGGCGCCGAGTTTTGCGACGACGAAGACGAGCGTTCCGAAGAGTTTTTGCGAACGCTCGACCGCGCCGAGCAGGACGAGGAACGGCGCGCGGCGGCGAGCGGCGGTTCGGACGCGGCCCGCAAATTCGGTAAAATCGGCGCTTCCGATATTCCGTCGACGAAACTTGTCGGACTCGCTTGGGTCGAAACGTCGACGGGACATTTTTCGGCGACGACGATTCCGTTTTCGAGCCTTTTCGACCAACTGGCGCGGGTGCGACCGTCCGAATGCCTTATTCAGGAAGAATTTCGTTACATCTTTCCGGAGTGGACGCTCGAACAAACGACGCTGACGACTCGGCCCGGCTGGGTTTTCGCGAAACGGACGGCGTTCGACGCGCTCTCGAAGCACTTCCGTCTGTCGACGTTCGAAGGGTTCGGTTTTAACGAAAAAGACGACGTTTGCGCGTTACAGGCGGCGGGGGGCGTTATCGATTATTTGCTCGAAACGCAGAAACAATCGCTCGACCATATCGACGCGCTCGTCCCTTACCGTCGAGGAAAACGGCTAGAAATCGACGAAGCGACGCGCCGAAGTCTTGAAATCGTCCGCACTTACCGCGACGGGCGCCGCGAGGGTTCGCTCCTTGCGACGATGGATCGTTGCGTTACGTCGATGGGGAGCCGCTTGCTGGCCGAGTGGGTGTCGTATCCGCTGACCGAGTGCGATTTGATCGGGATTCGACAGGACGCGGTCGCCGAAATTATCGAGCGCGGCGCCGAAATGGGCCCGATTCGCGACGCGTTCGCCGGCGTTTTCGACTTGGAGCGGATTATTTCTCGCATCGTGCAAGAGCGGGCGACGCCGCGCGATTTGATCGGGGTCGGGAAGACGATTCGGTCGTTTCCGATTTTTAAAGCGTTCCTCGAAACGTCGTCGAGCCGCCTCTTGAAGACGCTCGGCGACCACCTCGAACTGAAAAACGAGCTTTGCGACGAGATCGAGCGCGCGCTCGGCGACGAGGCCCCGCTCAATTTCCGCGACGGCGGGTTCGTTTGCGACGGTTATAACGAAAAACTCGACGAATACCGTCGCCTCCAACGCGGCGGGAAGGAATGGTTGACCGCGTATCAAGCCGCCGAAGTCCGACGCACCGGGCTGACCGGGTTGAAAATCGGCTTTAATAACGTTTTTGG
>JAFSDX010000045.1 GCA_017436025.1 Thermoguttaceae bacterium | reverse complement strand
GTTCAACAACAAAGTTTCCGCGCGGTTTCGGCAAAAGCGGCTCGATTTTTTTGTATTGTTTTTTGGTGATCTTCATACGCGCATTGTACCATATTCGCAACGGTTGCGCAAGGGGGGACTAAATTATAACAACACGCCCTACCGTTTCTCGCTAAAACGGTCAATAGAAATTTAAGACATAAAACCGCTTGCCGAGAAAATCGTCGCCCGCCTTGCGCGAACAGCGGAAAACGACGCCTCAAAAAACGCGAAAAAGCGGCTCGCCTCCGCCAAAGTTGCGGAAACGAACCGCTTTAGTCGTTCGTTCGCCTTAACGCGTCGACGTTAAAACGCCGTTCGCCGAAGTCGTTCGTCGTCGATCATTCGCCGAAGTCGTCGAAGAAGATGCTTTCGCGCTCGACGCCGAGGGAGTCGAGTAAATCCAACACCGAGTCGGTCATCACCGGCGGGCCGCAGAGGAAATATTCGCAGTCTTCCGGCGCTTTATGGTCTTTCAAGTAGTTCTCATACAAGACCTTGTAAATGTACCCGGTCAGCCCCGTCCAATTGTCCTCCGGTCGCGGACGCGACAGCGCCAAGTGGAACGAGAAGTTCGGGTACTTTTCTTCCAGTCGCTTGAAGTCGTCGAGGTAAAACGCTTCGGCCAACGAGCGCGCGTTGTACCAGTACGAAATTCTTTCGCCGCGATGCAACCCTTCGAGCATCTCGAAAAGGTGCGAACGAAGCGGAGCCATCCCGGCGCCGCGCCCGATGTAAATCTTTTCGTTCGGCGTGTCGCGAACGAAAAATTCGCCGTAAGGGCCGCTGACGGTAACCTTGTCGCCCGGTTTCAGGCTGAAAAGATACGACGACATTTGCCCGGTCGGGATTCCCGGGAACGGCGGCATGCCCGGCTTCTCCGCCGGCGGGATCGCCAGACGAACGTCCAGCATAATGATTCCCTTTTCGCCCGGATAGTTCGCCATCGAGTAGGCGCGCGTTACCGGGCCGATATCTTCGCTGACCAAGTCCCAAAGTTTCGCTCGATCCCAGTGCGCGTGATACCGCTCCGGAATGTTGAAGTCCGTCTTGTAATTAATCGTCAAACCGCCCGGTCGCTCGATTTGAATGTAACCGCCGGCTTTGAAGTCGACGACTTCGCCCTCCGGAAGGTCGAGGATAAGCTCCGTAATGTCCGGCGCGACGAGTTCGTTCGAACGAACGACGCACTCCCATTTCTTGACTTCGAAAATCTCCGGCGGAATCTCGATTTTCATATCTTGCTTGACCGGCGTTTGGCAGGCCAAGCGGACGCCTTCTTTGATTTCCTTGCGCGTCATGTGCGCTTTTTCGGTCGCGAGGATTTCGCCGCCGCCCGAAAGGACGCGCACCTTGCACTGACCGCAGGAACCGCCGCCCCCGCAAGCCGCCGGGACGAAAATCTTTTGGTCGGCCAACGTGCCGAGGAGTTTGCCGCCGGACGGAACCGTCAACGTCTTCGACGCGTCGCCGTTAATCTCGATTTGCACCGAGCCGCCGGGCGAAAGAACCGCCTTCGCCGCCAAAATAATCGCAACCAACGCGAGAACGATCGCCGTAAACGCGACGACGCCCGCGATAATAATTCCAACGCCGCTCATTGTTCAACCCTCCTTCGGCTCACATCCCGGAAAACGTCATAAACGCCGTCGCCAGCAGTCCGGCGGCCATAAACGCGATTCCCAAACCGCGCAGCCCCTTCGGAACGCGGCAATACTCCATCTTTTCGCGAATCCCGGCGAAAATCACGATCGCCAGCGCCCAACCGATACCGGAGAAGAGCCCGTAAAGGCAGCTGTCCGTAAAGTTGTAGTCGCGCTGTTGCATGAAGAGCGAACCGCCCATAATCGCGCAGTTGACCGTAATCAACGGAAGGAAAATCCCGAGCGCGTTGTAAAGCGGCGGGAAGAAGCGGTCGAGCGTCATTTCCAAAATCTGAACGATCGCCGCGATCACGCCGATGAACGTGATGAACGCCAAAAAGCCCAAGTCGAGCGAAGCGAGGGCCGGAACGCCCGTCCAAGCCAACGCGCCTTCGCGCAACACGTAATTGTAAAGGAGGTTGTTGACCGGAAGCGTGATCGCTTGAACGACCGTAACCGCAATTCCAAGTCCAAACGCCGCGCCGACTTTCTTCGACACCGCGAAAAACGTACACATTCCCAAGAAGAGCGACAACGCAAGGTTTTGCGTGAAGACTCCTTCCATAAACATCGTAAAAACGTGTTCCATCGTTAATCTTCCTCTGCGAAAGAACCGCTAAACGGCGCCGCCGAAACGCTCGAAACGCCGAACGCTCGCGGGGCTAACCGCGCTTCGGCTCATTCGTCGTCTTGCATCCCCTTGCCGTAAGTTTTGAGAACCCAAATCATCGCGCCGATCAGGAAAAACGCCGCCGGAGCCAGCACCATCAAACCGTTCGGAACGTACCAGCCGCCGTTGTTGACCGTCTTCAAGACCATGAAGCCGAAGAGCGTGCCGAAGCCGAACAGCTCGCGGAAAAACGCGACGATCATCAAAACGACGCCGTAACCGAGACCGTTCCCAATCCCGTCGAGGAGGCTGACCGTCGGGCCGTTTTTGATCGCGAACGCTTCCGCGCGCCCCATCACGATGCAGTTCGTGATGATAAGACCGACGTAAACCGACAGCTGCTTGCTCAAGTTGTACGAGAACGCCTTCAAAATTTGGTCGACCAAAATCACAAGCGTCGCGATAATCGCCATTTCGACGATCATACGAATCGAGCCCGGAATGATTTTGCGAATCAGCGACACGCCGACGTTCGAAAACGCGGTAACGAAGACCACCGCCAGCGTCATCGTGAACGCGTTGTTCAGATTCGTCGTAACGGCCAACGCGGAGCAGATGCCGAGGAGCTGAACGAAAACCGGATTGTTCTTAAACAACGGTTGGACAATATTTTCTTTCACCGCCGAGTTCATTTTTTCACCAGTCCTTTCAGTTTTCGCTCGCTTCGGTCGCTTCGGAGGTTTCCGCCGGAGCTTCCGCTTCGGTCGCCGGAGCGTCGCCGCGCAACGTTTTCAGATACGGGCCGTAACCGTTCGGGCCGAGCCAAAACTCGATCGTGCCGTTGACGCCGTTGCAGGTGAGCGTCGCGCCGGAAATGCCGTCGACTTCGGTCGCCGCGTCGGTCGCGGTTCCTTTAACGACTTTCACGACCGGAGCGCCGGTTTCGTCGACCGCCGTTTTGCCGTTCCACTTTTCCGTCCATTTCGGGTTCGAAATTTCGCCGCCGAGGCCCGGAGTTTCGCCGTGTTCGTAAAAAACGAGCCCGGCGACCGTCGTCAAGTCGGCGTTCAGCGACAGGAAACCGTTCATACGCGACCAAAGCCCGGTTCCGCAAATCGGGAGAACGAGCGTTTTCAGCGCGCCGGTTTCGTCGTTGAAGCGGTAAACGACCGCTTGTTTCGGGGCGGTTTTGATTTTCGCGACGTCTTGTTCCGGCGTCAGCGCGACGACGTTCGTTTTGTCGCTCTCGACTTTGCTCGGGTCGGCGTCCGCGACGACCGCGCCGGTCGCCAAGTCGACGACGACGATTTCCGCCGTCTTGAACATTTCGTCGACTTGCGCTTTCGTCGCTTTGCCGTCGGTCGGAACGAGCCCCGCCGCTTTCAGGACGTTGATCTGCTTGTCGAGCGCCTTGTTTTGATCTTGCAACCCTTTGAGCGCGACGCTCGAAAAGGAAACGATAATCGCGCAGACGACGCAAACGCCCGTCGCGACGCCAAACGTTTTAAGAATCGATTCGTTGTTCATTATTCCTTTCCTCGCAATCTTTACCGCGCTTCGAGTCGCTTAACGCGGCGGCGAATGTTCGCGTTGACGACCATATAGTCGATCAACGGAGCGACGCAGTTCCCAAAGAGAATCACCAACATAACGCCTTCCGGATACGCCGGGTTCATCGCGCGAACGACGATCACCAACGCGCCCATCAGGAAGCCGTAAATATATTGGCCGACTTTCGTCGCCGCCGCGGTAACCGGGTCGGTCGCCATAAAGACCATACCGAACGCGAAACCGCCGAGAACGAAGTGCCAGCAGGGGCCGAGCGTCGCCGCCGGATACGCTTCGGTAATCGACGGGCAGCTCGCGAAGATCGCCGCCAACCCCATTCCGCCGACGAACATCGACGCCATAATGCGCCAAGACGCGACGCCGGTCAGAATCAAAATCGCCGCGCCGATCAAGCAGGCCAGCGTCGACGTTTCGCCGAACGAACCGGGAATCGTCCCGAAGAACGCGCTCGACATAGAATATTGGGCGCTCAACGCTTCGACGCCTTGCGTCGCGAACGAAAGCGGGGTCGCCTTCGAAACGCCGTCGACCGCCGTCCAAACCTTGTCGCCGCTAATTTGACCGGCGTAAGCGAAGAAGAGGAAAGCGCGAGCGACGAGCGCCGGGTTCATAAAGTTGCGACCGGTGCCGCCGAAGATTTCCTTCCCGATAACGACGCCGAACGAAATCGCAAGCGCGACTTGCCAAAGCGGAATCGTCGCCGGAACGATCAACGGGAACAAGAAGCCGGTGACGAAGAAACCTTCGTTGACTTCGTGTTTGTTAATCGACGCGAAAAGAATTTCCCAACCCAAACCGACGATCATCGTAACGATATAAATCGGCAGGAAGTAAACGAGCCCGTAAAGGAAGCAACCGATAACGCTCGACGGCTCGAAAATCGCCGGATAAACGTTGGCGATTCCGTTCAAAATCGCGCCGTGCCAGTCGGTCGGAACGCCGACCGCGCCGGTTTTCAAAAGCGAGTTCGCTTGGAAGCCGACGTTGTACATCCCCGTCAGCGCGCAAGGAAGCAACGCCAAAACGACCGTGATCATCATTCGCTTGAAGTCGACGCAGTCGCGAACGGCGCACGTTCCGGACGTTTTCGCGTTCGGCGTGAAGAAGAACGTGTCCGCGGCGTCGTAGAGCGGGTAAAGACGCGCCAACGGCTTGCCTTCGGCAAAAAACCGTTTTTCAACCGCGTCGAGCGCTTGTCTGACCAATTTCATCTCATTCCTCCTCTTTCATCGCCGCGTTCAGAACCGCGCGGAGCGTTTGGCCGTAGTCGTTTTTCCCGAAGTCGACGAGCGTGAAAAGGGCGAGGTCTTCCTCGTCGAGTTCGAACGCGCCGAGTTTTTCGCATTTTTCCAAGTCGCCGATTTCCAACGCTTTGAAGAGGAACGTCGGTTCGAGGTCGAGCGGCGAGACTTTGTAGAACGTCGGGTTCGGGAAGACGGCGCGCTTTCCGCCGTGTTCCGCCGTCGTCGGCGCGAACGGCGTTTTCGCCAACCACTTCGACGCGACCGTGCGGGCCGCCGAGAATTTTTTGAAACCGGGGAGCGCCCAGCCGAAGAACTCGCGCGGGTCGCCGTCGCCGATCGCGGAAATTTGGTTGACGTAACGCCCCAAACCGCAAAGGTCTTTTTCGATAGCGCGACCGCAAAGGACGCTTCCGCTAATAACGCGATTCGGGCCGTCTTTCAACTCGCCGTCGACGATTTCGTCGAGGCAGGCGCCGACCGGAACGCGGAGCAGACGCGGATTCTTGACCGTCGGCCCGGCCAACGAAACGACGCGCTCCGTTGGAAGCGTTCCCTTGACGAAGAGCGCGCCGACCGCGATCGCGTCTTGATAACCGATCGACCAAACGACTTTGCCGAGACCGCAGGGGTCGAGCGTCGCGATATGCGTCCCGGTCAAGCCGGACGGGTGCGGGCCGGAAAACGAAACCGCTTCGACGTTCGGAACCGCTTCGACGGCGGCGATAAAGTCGGCGGAATACTTCGCGTCGCCGAAGCAGACCCAAAGTTTTTTCCCGCAAATTCGACTCAAAACGCGCAACCCGTTAACGAAATCTTCGCTCGCCGCTTCGACGATCGGTTGCGGGTTCGGCGCGTGCGGGTTTGTGTCGCAAACGTTGACGAAAAGCGCCGCCGGAACCGCGTCGATTTTCGGGATTCGGCTGAACGGACGCGTTCGGAGCGCCGTCCAAAGCCCGGATTTCACGAGCGTTTCGCGAACTTTCGTCGGGCAAAGCGCGGTCAATTCGTTAACGTCGAACTTCTCGAACGCGACCGACTCTTGCGCCGCTTCGCCTTCGGCGACGTCGATAATAATCGAACGGAAAGCGCGTTTGGCGCCGCGGTTGATCGACGCGACGACGCCCGCCGCCGGAGCGACGAACTTAACGCCCGGGTTCTTCTTATCCTCAAAGAGCGGTTGACCGAGTAAAACTTTTTCGCCGACTTCGACGAGAATCGTCGGTTTCATTCCGACGTAATCGGGCCCCGTTACCGCGACGCGACGGACGCTTTTCTTTTCGGGCGCGCTCGTTTGATCCGGCGCTCCGGTCATCCGCAGGTCGAGCCCTTTGGTTATTTTGACGTATTTCATCGGCTTGCGACGCCTTTCCTATATGATTTGGAAGAAATTTCCTCGAACGATCTCGCCGTTTCGCCGCCGCCGACGCGGCGCGCCGACGCGAAAGTCGACGCTTAAAAATCAAAGACGCAAACGCAATAAAAGCGGGCGACTCGACCGAAAACGCAAAACGCCGACGGTCGACGACGAATCGGGCAAGTCGGCGCAAACTCGACCAAACGACTCGCGAAAACGTTTGGGTAGTCGAGCGTCCGAAACTTGCCGTTTATCCCCTTAAGTTTAAACGATATTTCCGGATTGTCCAGCAGGCGCCCCGTAAACTTTTGCCGTTTCGCGCTTTTTTTTACAATTTTGCCGCCGTTTTAAACAGCCGATCTTATCCATTTTACACAGACGTCCCAATCTATAACCTCCGAGCCGCCGTTCCTAAAAGACGTTTTTTCCGTTTCGTTTCGACGCCGCGTTACAACGCCGTTCCGGCGGCGCCGCCCAATATTAGCCAACCCTAACGCTTGCCTATCTTAACATTAGCCGCTACTAACTTTCGTATCTCGGCGTTCGCGCCGTCGCTCGCGACGATTTCGCCCACAGTTTTAAGGAAAAATGAAAAAAAATGCGCGAAATGAGAAGAAAGAGCTTGAAAAACGCGTTCGCAAGCGCCATAATAAAGACGTTCGCGGCGCCTTTGCGTCGCGACGCGGTCTCGTTCCCTTTATTGAATCGCGTCGCCGACCGCCGCCGCTCTTACGATAAAAATTTGTTCGAACGATTTATCGTTTTTTCAACGGAAAGTAAGTTATGTCGAAACGAAATTTTGTATGCTCGCTCGCGGCGGCGCTCTTCGCGTTCGTCGGCGCGGTCGCTTCGGCGGCCGAATACAAGGGCCCTATCGAGATGATCCCGACGAAAGACGGCTCGACCCTTTACGTCTTGAATAAGGACGCTCGCGAAATCGCCGTCGTTTCGGTCGCCGACGCGAAAGTCGAACGCTCGATTCCGGTTCCGGGCGACCCGAACGATATGTGTTTAAGCGCCGACGAAAAAACGGTTTACCTCGGCCTCGGCGATTACCAAGGGAAAATCTGCGCGCTCAACCTCGCGGACGGCGCCGTCCTCGGCGAAGGCGTCGTCGGACACACGCCGTGCGGTCTCTGCCTCTCGCCGGACGAAAAAACGATGTACGCGTGCCTGCGTTTCGAAGCGAAACTCGCGAAAATCTCGCTCCCGAGCTTCGCCGTCGAAGCGACGTACCCGGCTCTGCACGAACCGTGCGACGCGGTCATTACGCCGGACGGCAAAACGTACTTCGCCGCGAACTTCCTCCCGAACGACCCGTCCGACGGCGCGAACGTCGCCGCCGAAGTTACCGCGCTCGACACGGCGACCGGCGAAACGAAAAACATTCGCCTCCCGAACGGCAGCTCGTCGATGCACGACGTCTGCATTTCGCCGGACGGAAAATACGTCTACACGACCGCCATCTTGGCCCGCTACCAACTCCCGACGACGCAAGTCGAACGCGGTTGGATGAACACGAACGGCTTTAGTATTATCGACGCCGAAAAGCGCGAATTTATCAACACCGTTCTCCTCGACGACGTCGACTCCGGCGCCTCGAACCCTTGGCCGATCGCGACGACCGCCGACGGCGCGAAGGTTTGCGTCGGGCTGGCCGGCTCGCACGAGCTTTGCGTCGTCGACTGGACGAAAACGCTCGAAAAGTTGCAATCGCTCCCGAAAGACGCCGACGAAGCTAAAGAAAAAGGGCTGCCGAGCAACGCGACGACCGCCGACCAAGTCCCGCAACACTTGGCGTTCCTCGTCGGGCTGAAAAAACGCGTCAAGTTGAACACGCGCCAACTGAAAGCGAAGGCGCCGCGTTGCCTCGCGGTGATCGGCGACAAAGCGTATCTCGGGATGTACTTCACCGACAACATCGTCGTCGTCAATATGAAGGCGCGCAACATGCGTCCTAAAGAATTCGTCAAACTCGGCCCGGAACCGGAAATGGACGCGGCCCGACGCGGCGAACTCGCCTGGAACGACGCGACGCTCTGCTTCCAAACCTGGCAAAGTTGCGCTAGTTGCCACCCGGACGCCCGTTCGGACGCGCTGAACTGGGACCTCCTCAACGACGGGATGGGCAACCCGAAAAACGCCAAGGGGATGCTTCACTCGATCCTCCTCCCGCCGGCGATGTGGCACGGCGTCCGCGACAAAGCGGAAACCGCGATTCGCACCGGGTTTAAGTTCATCTGCTTCTCGAACCCGCCGGAAGAAACGTATACCGACATCGAGGAATACATTAAGTCGCTCAAAGCCCTCCCGAGCCCGCGCCTCGTCGACGGCAAGCTGAGCGAAAAAGCCCTCCGCGGCAAAGCGCTCTTCGAAAGCGAACGCCTCAACTGCGCCGAATGCCATACCGGCGAATACTTCACCGACCAAAAGATGCACGACGTCGGGTCGCGCGCCGAATACGACCACAAGGCCGAGTTCGACACCCCGACGCTCCTCGAAGTTTGGCGCACTCCGCCTTATATGCACGACGGACGTTACGTCGATCTGCGCGACGTCTTCCTCGACGGCATGCACGGCGACGTCAAAGGCGACGTCGGTTCGCTCACGGAGGAAGAAGTCGACGATTTGACCGAGTATCTCCTTTCGCTCTAAGCGTTTGCGCTTAACGGTCGATCTTAGCTAACGAAAGAGCGGCGACTTTTACCGGTCGCCGCTTTTTTTACGTCGCGTCGCTTTTTTCGCTCGATTTGGTCGACGTCTTTACCGCAACCGCGCATTTTCTCTATTTTTACAAAAACCGAAGTCGCGACAAGGCGTCAAGCGATAAAAGCGCGATTTTATTCAATCGTTAAAGAGTTTTTAACGCTAATCCGCTTTTTTTGTACGCCGGTCAAAAAAAAAAACAAATTTTCTCGTTCGCCTGAAAAAACGCTTGACTTGCGACTTCGCGCCCGTTATACTTAAAAACAACTTGGGACGCGGCGTTTCTCGCGTCTCGTATTCCATTTAATTTCAACATTTACAAATTTCAACAAGCGTTCGTTATTTCGCTTAGTTTTTATTGCCGTCGAGGCCGACGCGCTTCGCCGGTCGTTTTTCGCCCCCCATTATCGTTTATAAACGGAGGCCTCTTATGCTACGCAACATCGTCGATCGTCGCGGGTTCACCTTGGTGGAGCTTTTAGTCGTTATCGCCATCATCGGTATTTTGATCGGGCTCCTTCTCCCGGCGGTTCAAGCGGCCCGCGAGGCCGCGCGTCGGATGCAATGCACGAACAACCTCAAGCAATACGGCCTCGGGATGTGCAACTACGCCGACATTAATAATTCGCGTCTCCCGTACGGTATGACGCACCCGACCGGCGGTTGGAAAAACTTCGACGGCAACCCGGGCAAACGCTCGTCTTGGGTTCCGCGCATTTGGCCGTTCATCGAGCAAAACGCGCTTTACGCCGAGTACGACTTTAAGGTCGGCTTCTTCGAAGAACCGAACTGCGCTTACAACGACCCGAACGCGAAACGTCCGGTCAACACGCCGGTCGAATTTTACTACTGCCCGAGCGACCGCCCCGGAGCGACTTGGCGCGCCGACCCCTATTCGCAAGTTCGCGGAAATTACGTCGTCAATATGGGCAACGACTGGTTCTGGAACCCGAACGTCGCTTCGATGCCTTATAAAAACGACGGTTGGAAGGGCGCGCCGTTCTACCTGAACCTGACCGTCGGGCTCGCCGAAATGACCGACGGAACCTCGAACACGATGCTTCTTTCCGAAGTAATCTGCGCCGCGAGCGACTCCGCGTTCGACTTCCACGGCCAACTCTTCAACGACGAAGGCCCGGGCCCCGCGTTCATGACCGTTACCGGCCCGAACTCCTCGACGCCGGACAGCTGTTACTGCTATCAAGGCGCCAGCGGAAGCGCGTTGAATACCGACGACCCGTTCATCCCCTGCACCGGAACCCCGCTTTCCGGCGACGAACGCTACCAAGCGGCGCGCAGCAAACACTCCGGCGGCGTCAACGTCTCGATGGCCGACGGTTCGGTGCGCTTCGTTTCGGAAACGATCGACCTCGAAATCTGGCGCGCCGCCGGTAGCACGAAGGGCGGCGAAACGGAAACCCTCTAATATCGGCGTTTACCGTTCTTTACGTCAAAAATCGTTCGCGTTTTTGACCGTTCCCAACCGAACGCGTCGACGCTTAACCTTAATGAAAGCAAGAACTTAAAATGAAACGATATTTTGCGACGGCTCTTCTTTGCGCCGCGTCCCTCGCCTTCCTAACCGGTTGCGGCGGCGGGAAAAACGAAGTCGAAATCAACGGCGCCGCGACGCTCGACGGCGCGCCGATCGACCTTGGAATCGTTCAGTTTACGAACGGTTCGGCCGAGGGCGGCGGCAACGTTCAAGACGGTTCGTACACGGCGAAGGTTCCGCCCGGCGAGCTGACCGTCCGCGTCCGCGGGTACCGTTACACCGGCCCCGAACCGGAAATCCCGGAACCGCAGCCGGGCGCGCCGCCGTCGACGCCCCCGCAACGTCCGCGCGAACCGATGACGCCGGAGTCGATGTGGCAAAACCCGACCTTCAAGCTAACCGTTAAAAAAGGCGGGACTTACGACTTAAACTTCGTCTCGGAAGAAGCGGAGTGATTCGCCATTTTAACGCTGAAAATGCGTTCGCGACGCTCTTTTCCGTCGAGAACGCGTTTTTCGTTACCGTTTCTTTTTTTGCCGCGGTCGCCGAGCGCTCGCGCTCCGCGTTCCGCTCAAACCAAGGAATCGCAATGTTTACAAGACGCCAAAATAAAAGAATCGCCCGTTTGCTCGCGACGGTTTGCGTCGGGGTTCTCGCGACGTCGCCCAACGTTTTCGCCGACGACGCCGGGCTTTTAGGACGTTGGACGTTCGACGAATCAACCGCCGACGCCAAGCTGGAAAACTCGGCGCGCGCCGACTTTAGCTCCGTTCCGAACCGCCCGATCCCCCGTTGCGAAGGCGTTTTCGGCGGCGCGCTCGACCTCTCCGGCGCCTTCGTCCTCCCGGTCGACCCGAAAATTCTCCCCGCCGACCTTCAAACGACGTCGGTTAGCGCTTGGGTTCGCCCCCGTAATTTAAGCGTTTATCGCGAAATTCTCCGCAAAGAAGACGGCGACCGACGTTACCTCTTTTCGTTCCAACACGACGGAACGATTTTGTCGCTAGGTCTCAATATCGCCGGGACTTACGTTGAGTGCGACGCGCCGCTTTCGCCGTCCGACCTCCTCGACGATACTTGGCGCTTTGTCGCGGCGACCTTCGACGGCGAAACGATGCGCGTTTACCTCGACGGTCGCGAAATCGGTTCGCTGGAAAAGCCGGGTCGGTTGCAAGTCGGCCAAAACGCGCCGTTTATGATCGGTTCGAGCGGCGGAACCGGCGAATTTTTCGACGGTGGGCTCGACGACCTGCGCCTTTACTCGCGTTCGCTTTCAAGCGCCGAGATTTCAACGCTTTACGCCGAAGGCCGAAAAATTCTCGACCAACGGGACGCCGCCGCGTTAACCTTTGTTAAGTCGTTTTATCGCAAAGGTTCAACGTTTGTCGAAACGCTCGCCGACGCTCGCCGCCGACTCACGTCCGACGCCGATCTGAAAGCGCGCTTCGACCGAACGTCGCAAGGCGTTTTCGCGCGGTTAGTTAGAGCCGATTTCCCGGAGGACGCCGAGTATTTCGCCCGGCGTTTCCAAGTCGGAATCGGCGATTACTTGACGTCGCCGAACAACCGAATGAAGGAGGAAGCCGCGCGCGTCCGCGATCTTTACGTCGAGTATATGCCGCTGACCTCCGAGCAATGGTCGCGCTTAACTCCCGAAGAGACAAAGCGTTGGCGACGCGTCGAGGAAGTCGCGAAAGCGTTCGACGCCGCGCTCGCCGCTCCGGAAAACGTCGACGAAACGCGCTGGTTCGAGTTTGCGTTCGAAATGAACCGCGAAGTTCAAGAGCGTCCGTACCAACGCGAAGCGGTCGCTCCTTACGTCAAACCGTCGACGCCGCCGGTCGTCGATCTTTCGCCGGAGGAGGCCCGAGCGCAACTCGAACGCGATTGGCTCTTCCAATGCGACGGAGCGCCGACGCTCGAACGCGTCCGCTTTGAACTCGAACGAACGGCGAAGTTGATCGAAAACTTCGAAGGAGACGTCGACTTAACCGCTGAAACGTCGGAACTTGCGACGCTCCAAAAAGAAGCCGAAAACTTTACGGGCGACGTTCGCGACTTTTACCTCCGCGCTCGAACGCTCAAACGCGCCGTCTTTATGAAGAACCCGGTCGTCGATTTCGACTCGATTCTTTACGTCGATTCGCCGTACCCGCAAGGGAGCGAATGGCGGCACGAGACGCGGCACCGCCTCGGTTATATGGCGGTTCCGGGCGGGCGGCTGATGATTCGCAAAGGCTTGTCGCCGCAAGGGAAAGAGCGAATTTTAGCGCCGAGCGAACCGCTTTCCGGCTCGTTTTGGCGCCCCGATCTTTCTTGGGACGCGAAGAAAGTTCTCTTCAGCTTTAAACCGCACAACGAGAAGGCTTTCCATCTTTACGAAATCGACGTCGACGGGCAAAATTTGCGTCAAATCACGTCCGGCGCGTTCGACGACCTGGATCCGATTTACCTCCCCGACGGCGAAAACATCGTCTTTTCGACGACGCGCGGCTACTCTTACGTCCGCTGTATGCCGCCGACGAACGCCTTCGTTCTCGCTCGAATGAAAATCGGAAGTCCCGACGTTTACTTGATTTCGCGCAACAACGAACCGGACTACTTGCCGTCGATTTTGCCGGACGGACGCGTCGTTTTCAGCCGTTGGGAGTACACCGACAAACCGTTGTGGCGCTGCGTCAGCCTTTGGACGATGAACCCGGACGGGACGCAAACGCAAGTCCTTTGGGGAAACCAATCCGTGTGGCCCGACCTGCCGAAAGACGTCCGCGCGATTCCCGGAAGTTCGCGCCTGATGTTCACCGGAAGCGCCCATCACGACTGGTTCGCCGGTTCGGTCGGAATCGTCGACCCGACGAAGGGCCTTAACTTCCCGGACGGCTTGACTAAGGTAACCGCCGACGTCATCTGGCCCGAGAGCGGCAACGGCCCGGTCGACCCGATTGAGTCGCCCGACTACCGCCCCGCCGGCAAGTACTCCGCGTACGACGCGCCGTACCCGTTGAGCGAAACCGATTTCCTCGTATCCGCTTGCCGCGACGGGAAATACGTTCTGTTGCTAATGAACGTCGACGGCGACCGCGAGCTGATTTGCGAAGGCGTCCACAACGTTTTTTACGCGCAACCCCTTCGTCCTCGGGAAGTTCCGCCGACGCTCGTCGACCGCGTCGACTGGCCGACTCGCGAAACTCGCGACGCTCCGGCGCCCGGCGTCATTTACTCGAACGACGTTTACGAAGGCGCGCCGCCGGAACTTCGCGGCAAAGCTAAGTACTTACGAATCCTCAACATCGAACCGAAGACGTACACCCTTTGGAACGACCGTCCGTACATTTCGACCGGCCCAGCCGTTTCGATGGTGCAGTCGGAGGGCGTAAAGCGGATTCTCGGAACGGTTCCGGTCGAAAGCGACGGCAGCGTCTCGTTTTACGCGCCGTCCGGCGTCGCGCTCCACTTCCAACTCCTCGACGAAAATTACAAATGCCTGCAAACGATGCGCTCCTTCACCGGCGTGATGCCCGGCGAACGGCGCGGTTGCGTCGGTTGCCACGAGTCGCAAATCGCGACGCCGGCTCCGCAAACCCGTTCTATCGCGGCGCTTAGAGAACCGTCGACGATTCAGCCGCCGCCTTGGGACGATATTTCGGTCAGTTACGAGCGTTACGTCCAGCCGACGCTCGACAAACATTGCGGTTCCTGCCATTCCGGTTCCGGCGAAGCGAAAGACGTTTTCGACACGACGCTCCGTCCCGGTTTCCTGCACTTCAAAGAGCCGTACATAACTCTTGTCGGGAACCCGAGTTGGGCCGCGCCGCCGAAGATTTACCGCTCCGGAACGCGCGGCGCTTGGTCGAACCCGACCGAAGCGGAACTCCCCGAGGCGCCCCCCGGTTTCGGAATCGCCGATACGATTCAAGTCGAAGCGTACTCGACCGTCGACCCCGCCGGTTACGCGACGCCGAAACCGATGGAGAAGCTGTCGTACGCAAGTCGTTTGATCAACAAGTATTGCGTTAAAGAGCATTACGGCGTCGAACTTGACCCGGTCGAAATGCGACGTCTAATCGTTTGGGTCGACGCGATGTGCCCGTATATGGGCGGCGACGACGTGCGTTCGGCGCCGGACCCGAAATTCCAAGGAAGCGACTGGCTCGCGCTCCCGCCGCGCCTCGAAACGGCGCCGGTTGTGAAGCGTCCCGGCCCCTTTAACGCGTTCGGCGACGACGAAGCGTACGCAACGCCAAGCGCCGAAGCGATTTACGGCAACCCCGCCGACGACGCGCGACCGACGATAAAACCCGCGCCAAGAATCGACGACAAAAAGTAACGTTAACGACAAAAACGACCGTCGCCCAACGTTTAACGTTCCGCGACGGTCGTCGTTAGCGTCAATAATCGACGTCGTTCGCTAAGACGCGAACGGCGTTTTTTATCGCTCTTCCGCGTCGGTTTGCTCAACGCGTTTCACATTGACAAACTCTTCGATAACAACGTTTCGAACGTTTTCTTTCCCCGACTCGAACGTAACGCCGGAAATCGCCGGATTATAATTGACGACGTTCTCGATAATCGAATCGGTCAGCGACCCGGCGATCAAGACCGCGTGTTTCGACGACGAATGCACGTTGCGAATAACGAAGCCAAACGTATCGCCGACGGGAGTTACGCCGCCCCAAGCCGGGTTTGCGTCGCCGACGCGAATCGTCGCGCGGTCGTACCCGGGCGTCGGCGCCGTATCGGTCAGCGAGTCGAGCGTTATCCGATAAATCTTGATACCGGAAGCGTTTAGAAACCGAACGATTTGGTGTCCGCCCGCCGAATGCCCGATAACGTCGCGAATCACGACGTCGCGAATGTCGTTGTCGGCGCTCGGGTCGGACTCCGAAACCTCGGTCGAATCGAACGTTCCGCCGTCTCGCGCCGTCGCGCCGATCGCCGTCAACGCGACCAAATCGTCCCCGGTGCGCCCGCGAATCGATTCTATCGTTATATTGCGGCAACCTTTACGCAAGTCGACGCCGTCTTGGTTGAGCGTAAAGACCGATTTTCCGTCGATTTCGCGACGTTCCGTACTGTCGAACGAAATCCGCGCGACCCGCCCGAACTCGCATTTTTCAAGCGAAATCCCCCAACAATGGGAGTTAACGACCGTCAAATTCTCGATACCGAAGTTTTTAACCTTCGCGAAAAGAACGCCGATATTGCGCCAATCGCCGGTTTGCGACTCGCCGTCCTTCCCCGCGTCGGTTCCGTAAGTTCTTTCGCCGAGGCGTTTTCCGCTGTCGCCGGTTGCGCGCGGTCGGTCGGCGCCTTCGAGTCGCGCGTTCCCGACGCCGACGACGAAAATATTTTCGAGCGGCTCGACTTTTTTAATCCCCGGCCCCGCGTTCGCCGAGCGAATAAAGTTGTCGCGACACTTATCCGACAGCTTTAAAACGCTATTTTCCAAGAGTAACGTCGTATTCGACGGAAGCAAAATCGCGCGGTCGAGCAGCCAATGCGTTCGCCCGTCGGTTGCGTCGGGACGTCGCGCAGGAACGCGGACGAGCCCGCCGAACTTCGGCGCCGCCGCGACGGCTTGTTCGATACGTTCGGAATCCGTTCCCGTATAAGCGTTTGGGTCGTTCGCCGCCGGTTCGTTCGCAACGGTCGAAACGGCGCCCAGGGCAAGGAAAGCGACGCCAATTAACAGCGAAAACCAAGTTTTTCGTTTCATTTCCTTTTTTCCTTCAAGAAGCGAAAATCGCGACGCTAACCCGTTGAAAAGCGGCGCGTTCGGAGCCGTCGCAACTCCGAACGCGACGCTTAAAGCGCTTCGACGACGTCGTTTAACAACGTCGCCAAAGTTTTAAAGTCAATGTTGCGGCGTCGTAAACATCGGCGAAACCGGCGCTTCCGCTCCGTTCCAATTCTCGCGCAACCCGATTCGTTCCAGTTTGCGCCCCGCGACTTCTTCAAGCCAACCGCGCAACGCTTTCGAATCGGTCAAAAACGCGTCGACGTTTTCCGGCGTCTCGACCGTTCGCAACATATTGGCGACAAAGACGTTCAGGCCGTCTCCGTTGCGATTAAAGAGTTCGCAATTAATCGCGTCGTTCCCGACGATAAAGTTGCGATTCGGGTTCTCGAAAATCTCGTCGAAGAACGGATACGCGTCGATAAACGCTTGTTTTCCAACGTTTTCCGGAAAACGTTCCTTAACGAACGTCTCGTACCGCTCGTTCCCCCAAGGCGAAAAACTGAACGCCTGTTTGCAATCGACAAAAACGTTGCCAATACAGAGGTTGTCTTTCCCGCCGTGAATCTGGATTCCGCCGAAATTCCCGCCGGACGAACGGTAAAAAACGTTGCCGATCATCGCGACGCCGGAAATCGAGTCGTCCAAACGGATTCCGGCTTGTCCGCAAAGCGCGAACGACGAGCCGATGTGCCGCCAAAGGTTCTCCTCGATAACGATTCCGCGGAAGGTCGGGTCGCAGAAAATATCGATTCCGGATTGGTCGCTGTATTCGTAAACGACGGAATGGACTTCGTTTCGGGCGATGTAAATATCGTTGCCGTCGGTGCGCATACCGTGGTGCGGCGAATCGCAAATCAGGTTGTTCGTCGCCGCCAGCCCGCAACCGTTGAATTGCAGCGCCGGAGCGTACACGCGGTCGATTCGACTAAAATCGCTGATAAAGCAGTTGCTAAGCCAATGATTGGCGCGCTTTAACTTCGAACGGTCGCCGCCGCGAATCCGAACGCCGGAAGGGCCGAGTTCGCGCAGTCGCGAGTCCAAAATCCCGCAATATTCGCCGTTTAGGATCAGCGCGCCGTTCCCGCCAAATTGCTCGATTTTTCCGCCGACGAAGTACGACTCGACGCAATTGTCGAACGCGACCGCCGTTTCGCGACCGCCTTTTAACTCGATATTTTGCAAGAAAATACGTCGCGAGTTCTTCACGTCGACGAAACGACCGTCGAAAACGTCGAACTCGACCGCAGCCGCTTTCAACGCGTCGACCGACGACAAGGCGTCCGGCGCGTAAAAGTAAAGCAGGCCGTTATTTCGGTCGACGTAATATTCGCCCGGCGCGTCCAACTCTTCGAGAACGTTGACGAAATAATAATGGAAACGCCCGTTCGCGTCCGGGTAATCGACGGTCAGCGACTTGGCGTCGCGGTCGATTTTCTCAACGCGGCGGAAGTTCGCGGCCCATTCCCAAACG
>JAFSDX010000044.1 GCA_017436025.1 Thermoguttaceae bacterium | reverse complement strand
TCGAGCCGACCGACCGCCGTCAACCTCTTTTGGGCCCTCGACCGAATGAAGGCGAAAGCCCAGTCGCTCCGCGGAACCGCGACTCCGGCCGAAATCGCCGCGACGCTCCTCGACGAAGCCCGCGCGATTCACGACGAAGACCGCGTTCTTTGCCGCAAAATGGGCGAGTTCGGCGCGCAATTCGTTCGCGACGGCGGCGGCTACCTGACGCACTGCAACGCCGGCGGGCTCGCGACGAGCGATTACGGCACCGCGCTCGCCGTTTTCTATTGGGCCGTCGAAGAGGAAAACAAAAAAATTCGCGTTTTCGCCGACGAGACCCGCCCGCTCCTGCAAGGCGCCCGCCTCACCGCTTGGGAGCTGAAGGAAAACGGCGTCCCGGTAACGCTCATTTGCGACTCGATGGCGGCGTCGGTGATGCGCGAAGGCAAGATCGACGCGGTGTTCGTCGGCGCCGACCGAATCGCGGCGAACGGCGACGCGGCGAACAAAATCGGCACCTACTCCGTCGCGCTTTGCGCTAAGGCGCACAACGTTCCGTTTTACGTCGTCGCGCCGAGTTCGACGTTCGACTTGACGCTCGAAACCGGCGCCGGGATTCCGATCGAAGAACGCGACCCGGAAGAAATCCGACGCGGCTTCGGCAAGCAAACCGCGCCGGACGGAATCGACGTTTACAACCCGGCGTTCGACGTTACCCCGGCGGAGCTGATCGCCGGTATTATCACCGAAAACGGCGTTATTTCGCCGGTTACGCCGGAAAACGTTAAAAAAATCGTCGGCGACACGTTCAAGTAAGCGCTTCCCGACGTCAACATAGAGAAGCGGCGCAAACGTTAAGGCGCAAGCCCGCTTCTCCTTATCCTCCCAGTTTCCCCAATCGCTTTAAATTACGCTTCCCCCCTTTTTTCCGCCCGCCGCGACGGCCCCTCGTTGCCCGAGCCGCCCCGCCGAAAGATTATCCCGAGGTTACCGATGTCGAAAGATTACAAAGAATACGACGATTTAGGCGTCCGCTTTATTTACCCGAGCAACTGGTTCGTTCAAACGGAAACTTGGGACAAGGGAACTTACGGGATCACCGTCGACAGCCCGGAAGGGAGTTTTTGGTCGCTCGCGATTTACCCGAAAGGGGTCGACCTCGACGCCGCCGCGAAACAGATTCTCGGAACGCTCGACGCGGAGTACGAGGAAATGGATCAAGCGGAGGTCAAGCGTTACGTCGCCGACCGCGTCCTTACCGGGTACGAAGTCAACTTTTTTTACCTCGACCTGACCAGCACGGCGCTCGTTTTGAAATTTGAAGACGAAAATCGCGGTTACGTCGTTTATTGGCAAACCTGCGACCGCCTCGCGCTGACCGGCGAAAATCTCTCGCGCTCCGACGTGTTCGACGCGATGACGCACACGCTCGTTTCGAACCTCACCGGGCAGGAAGTCGAGTATCGCGGCGCGGTCGACGACGAGTTCGATTTCGGCGCTCCGGTCGACGAAAAAGCGCGGCGCGTCGCCGAAAATCGCGAATTTTACCGCAAAAAATACGAGCGCCAACGTTGGGAAGAAGAGGAAAACCGCCGCCGCGAAGCGCTCGACGACGAAGAAATTCGCCGCAATTTGAACGACGAAAACAACGACGAAGCCCGCCGTCGCGATTGGCTCGCCGCCGACGAAAAGCTCGAAGATTTTCTCCGCGTCGACGAAGAGGAAACCGACGAAGCGTTCGAAGAAATCGACGAAGAAGAACTCGACGAAGCGTTCGAAGAAATCGACGAAGAGGAAGTCGACGCCCGCGACTAACGGCGCCGCGCTTTCCCGCCCGTCGTCCCCCCGTTTTACCCGCGTCCCCCGTTTTACCCGCAAAGAGGCCGTCCAATGCCCGCCGAACTCGATTTCGACACGAAAATTCAACGTTTCGCCGAACTGTTGGCCGCGACGCCGAAAATCGCCGCGCTGACCGGCGCCGGAATCTCGACCGAAAGCGGAATCCCCGACTTCCGTTCGTCGACCGGCGTCTACCAAACGACGTCGGAAGCGGTCTTCTCGATCGACTTTTTCAACGAGAATCCGGGCGAATTTTACCGGATTTTCGGGCCGTTTTACGCGCAAACGGTCGCGGCGGCGCCGAACGCCGGGCACGTCGCGCTCGCCGACTTGGAACGCAAACTCGGCAAACGGGTCGAAATCGTTACGCAAAACATCGACGCGCTCCACTCGGCGGCGGGCTCGACGTTCGTTTGGGAGATTCACGGCACGTTGCGGACGTCGAGTTGCGTCGTTTGCGAGCGTTCGTTCGAGCGTCCCGTTTTCGACGCGACCGTCGCGACGGGCCAAATCCCGCGCTGTCCCGATTGCGGCGGCGTTTTGAAGCCGGACGTTACTTTCTTCGGCGAAGCGCTTCCGGAACGAGCGTTGCGAAGCGCGCAACGGGCGATGTGGGAGACGCGCCTGCTCCTCGTTCTCGGCACGTCGTTGCAAGTCTATCCGGCGGCGGGACTTCCGCGCGAGTGCGACGCCGACGTTCCCTTTGTCGTCGTCAACCGAACGCCGACGCCGCTCGACCGTTTCGCGACGCTCGTTTTCCGCGAATCGATCGGCGACGTGCTGCCCAAGGCGGTCGAGTTGGCCGCGACGCTCGTTAAAGCGCGTTCCGAAACCGCGTCTTGACGCCGCGACGTCCGCTTCCCGCCCCCCAATTCGCCCATTTCCCCTATTTTCGCATCAATCCCAATTTCCCGTCGACGCGCCGCCGCCGAGTTTGCCGATTTTTCCGGCGATTTGGCGTCCGACGCGTCGTTTTGCAACCGCGAGGAACCGTCCGATGAAAAAAACGTTATCGTCGTTTTTCTCCTTATTAATATTAATGACGGCGGCGCCCGTTTTCGCCGCGTCCGACGCTCCGCTCGTTTTCGACTTCGAAAGCGGCGCCCTCGCGTCGAGCGGTTGGGCGATCGTCGAAGGCGCCAACTCGAAGCCGATCGGCGATCGCAACGTCGAGTTTCACGACGAAACCGTCCCTTACGTCAAACAGGGGAAGCGTTACCTAACGACGCTCGAATCGACCGCCAACGCGTCGCCGACCGACGACGTTCGTTGCGTTATCGAGTCGCCGGTCTTTGAAATCGTCGGCGACGAGCTGAAATTCCTCGTCGGCGGAGGGGGCGCGAACCGGCAAAACGTTTACGTCGGCTTGGCCCTTCTCGACGAAACCGGCGCCGTCGAAACCGTCCTGAAAGCGCCGGGCAAAGACAACCAAAAGCTCGACCCGGTCGTTTGGAACGTCTCCGGGTATAAAGGCCGTCTCGCGCTGATTCGGGTCGTCGACCTCGAAACCGGCTCTTGGGCGCACATCCGCTGCGACGCGTTCGAAATCCCCGGCAAAATTTCCGACGCCGGAACGAAACTGCGCCGCGACTTCTTCGAAAAGGCCCGCCTCGAAGCCGAGCGCAAAGAAGCGGAACGTCGCGAAGCCGCGCTCGACGCTCTCCGAACTCTCGACGCGCCGGTCATTTACGTTCGCCGCCAACAATACCGCCCCGACCATCACAACACCGCGACGCTCTTCCAAAAGGGCGAAATCAACGAAAACAGCTTCGTCGGCGGCTCCGCGCTCGTCGTTTGGAACCCGAAAACCGGCGAGTCGAAAACGCTCCTCGAACTCCCGGACGGAATCGTCCGCGACCCGGAGCTTTCGTTCGACGCGACGAAAGTCGTTTTTGCGTTCCGAAAATCTAAGAACGACGACTATCACATCGGCGAAATGACGCTGAACCTCGCCGCCGACCGTCCCGCGATCAAGATTACCGCCGAAACGACCGCCGAAGAAATCGCCGCGCTCGCCGAAACCGCCGGGTTCCGCCAACTGACGTTCGTCTCCGGCGCGTCCGACTTCGACCCGCTTTACCTCCCGACCGGCGAAATCGTCTTCTCGTCGACGCGCGAACCGAAGTACTGTATGTGCAACCGCCACATAATGGGTAATTTGCACAAAATGAACGGCGACGGTTCGAACGTCCGCCAAATCGGCAAAAGCACGCTCTTCGAGGGACACGCCGCGCTCCTTTCGGACGGTCGCCTCATTTACGACCGTTGGGAGTACGTCGACCGCAACTTCGGCGACGCGCAGGGCGTTTGGGTAACGAACCCGGACGGCGCGAAACACGAAATCTTTTGGGGCAACAACACCGCGTCCCCCGGCGGCGTTATCGACGCGCGCCCGCTTCCCAGCGACGACTCGACGTTCGTTTGCGTCTTAAGTTCTTGCCACGACCGACCTTGGGGAGCCGTCGCGCTGATCGACCGCCGCTTGGGGCTCGACGGCAAAGCGCCGGTTCTCCAAACTTGGCCGCCGGAAACGATCGACTGGATCTCCGACGCGCCCGGCGCCGACCCGTTGCGCGAAGTCTATAAATACGATACGTTTACGCGCTCGCCTCGCAAGTACGAAGACCCGTTCCCGCTCGAAGACGGCTTCATTTTGGCGACCGGTCAAACCGGAAACGGCGACGAAACCGCGCTTTACGTTCTCGACCCGGACGGCGGCGCGACGCAAGTTTGGGCGGACGGCCCCGGCTGTTTCGACGCTCGCCCGATTCTCCCGACCGACGTCCCGGCGACGATCGCCGACCGCGTCGACCTCGACGACCCGAACGGCTACTTCCACGTTAGCAACGTTTACGAAGGTTTCGGGATGCAAAACGTCGAGCCCGGCTCGGTCAAATATTTGCGCGTCGTCGAGTCGCCGGAAAAACGTTTCTGGACGCACGCCAACTGGCAGGGCGCCGGAACGCAAGCGCCGGGAATGGCTTGGAACGACTTCAACAACAAACGAATCCTCGGGACGGTTCCGGTCGCGGAGGACGGCAGCGTTTCGTTCGCGGTTCCGGCCGACCGTTTCGTTTATTTCCAACTTCTTGACAAAGAAGGCGTTATGATTCAGTCGATGCGCAGCGGCATTATGGCGCGCCCCGGCGAAACGAACGCTTGCGTCGGTTGCCACGAGAGCCGTCTCGACGCGCCGACGTCCGGCGCCTTGGCCGGTTCCGCGCTCTCCGGCGACCCGCTCCCGCTCGAACCTTGGCTCGGCAAACCGCGACTTTTCAGCTACTTAGAGGAAGTCCAACCGGTCTTCGACAAATACTGCGTCGGCTGTCACGACTTCGGCAAACCGGCGGGCGAAAAGCTCGTTCTCGCGGGCGACCGCAACCCGGCGTTCAACGCGTCGTATTGGCAAATCCGCTCGAAGGAACTCGTTCGCGTCCCCGGCGCCGGGCCGCACAACAAATTCGAGCCGAACTTTTGGGGCGCGCGCAAGAGCCGACTTTACGAAGTGTTGACGCAAGGACACTCGAAACCGGAAATCGACGACAAACGCCGCGAACTCGGACTTTACGTCGACCGCAAAGTCGACGCGGAAGCGGTCGACCGCGTCGCGACTTGGATCGATATTAACGCGCCGTATTACCCGACGTTCGGCTCGGCGTACCGCGACAACCCGTACGGGCGTTCGCCGCTAACGAACGACGAAACGAAGCGCCTTTCCGAGTTGACCGGCCTGAAAAACTTGGAGCTGAGCGCCGCGATTTCGTTCGACCGTCCGGAGCGGAGCCCTTGCCTGAACCGTTGGGGCGCCGCCGACGCGCTCGCCTCGCCGGAATACGCCGAAGCGCTCGCCCTTATTAAGCGCGGTCAAGAGCGACTCGCGACGCAAGATCGCGGCGAAGCGTCCGATTTCGCGCCGGTCGCCGACGTCGAAGTCGACCAAGAAAAGCGGTATCAATACTTCCGTCAACGCGAGCAAGCCGCCCGCGACGCCGTTTCGAAGGGCGAAAAGCTGAACGACCTGCAAATCGACGCGCTCGTCGGCTCGACTTGGCGCGACGAATAACGCTTTTCGACGCGGTTTCAACGGAAATCGGCGGTCGACGTTTCGCGTCGCAACCGCCGAGTTTCCGCGACTTCCGCTCTTTGACGCCGAATCGACCGCCGCGCCGATTCGGCGTTTTTCTTTTCCCGATTTTCGACGCGGTCTCTTGCGTCGGGGCGTTTTCCCCTTTTTTCCGCTTTCGCCGAAATTTGCTCTTGCGTCGAACGCGCCGATTTGTTATCGTCGCCGAGCCGGGCGTCGAGTCGCGACCTCGTTCGCCCGGGTTTGCGCTTTTTCCCTTTATCGTTTTCGACGCCGGAGCCCTTATGAACGATTTTCAACGCGACCTCGACGACGCCGCCGAGCGCGCGCGCCGCTTTTTCGCCGACGCTCGCGCCGCCGAACGCCGCCCCGGCGACCTCGCTTCCGCCGCGCTTTCGTTGTCGGAAACCCTTATTTCGCTTGCGTTCCGTTCCGAGCGTTCGTCGAAAACCGACGCGCCCTCAACCTCCGAAACGCCCGAGCGCCCGCGCCTCGCCGTTTTCGCTCCTCAAACGCCCGACGTCGAACCGACGATTCTGCGTTTCGACGCGTTTCGCTCGACGCCGCGAACCGTCGCCGCCGCTCAACCGGAGCCGAAACGCGCTCCGACGCTCAAAATTTTCGCCGACGACGCCGAACCGCCGCGCCGCGCCGCCTTCCCGCGTCTCTTCGTTCCCGTCGACGAACGCCCGCGTTTACACGTTGTCGCCGCCGACTAACTTTCTTTGTTTTCGCCGTCTTTTAGGGACGCGTTCGCCAAAAAAGACGCTTCCCGTCGAATTGGGAAACGTCTTTCTCGCCGCCGGTTTGCGCAACGTCGACTACAAGGCGCCGTAAAACCGTCGCAACGAACGCTCCGCGGCGCCGTCTTTCGCGATCGCTTTCAAACGCTTGCTCGGTTTCGGCGCGAAAAGTTTTCGCGACGCCAAGTCGTTTAAATATTGCGGCAACACGTCGCGAACCGCGTCCGGGCCGTTCAAAAACCAACAAACCCAAGCCCAAGAATCGCAATACTTAACAACCGTCATTTCGTTCATCGAACTCAATTTCTCCAACGACTCTAAAGTCGAAAATTCGCCGCGTCGCAACCGCTCGACCGTCGCCGACCGCCAAGTTTCGTTCGTTAAACGACTTTCCGGCGGCTGTTCGAAATATTCGGCGATTCCTTCGTCGAGCCAAATCGGAACGCTCCGTCCAAGCGTCGCCGCCAAAATCGCGTGCGCGCACTCGTGTCGCAAGTCGTTCGCAAACAACGGATTAACGCAAAGATAAACGCGTCCGTTCGCGCCGTCGCGGTCGAAGAGGTAATTTTTGCGGTCGTAAAGCGCGCGCCTGAAAGGAAGCGAGCCGAATTCGCGGTTCCAATAATCGCGCCAAGTCGCTTCGTCGCGGAAGATACGAACGACGACGTTTTCGCGCGTTTTCGGCAAACGGAAAGTTCTCGTCATTTCGTCGACGAGCGCGTCGAGTTCGCGCAACTCTCCTTCGAGCGGCGTTAAGTCGAAGTCGGCGCGAACGATAAAGGGCCCGCGCCTAATCTCCGTGTTCGCGTTCTTCTCGTCGGCTCCGTCGGCGCTCGCGCTTCCAATCGTCGCGGCCCCCAACGCAAAGATTGCGCAAAAGATCGCCGCTTTTCCGCCGAGCGTCCGCGTTTCGCCTTTTCTTTTCTCCACCTTTCCTCTCCTTTCGCCGCGCGCTCGGCGCCGTTGTCGCGTCTTCTCCAAGCGACGTTTTCTCAATCGTTAACGATAAAGCGGGCCCGGAGTCGAACCGCCGCCCCCCCGAATGCAATTTCGTCTCGGCGCGACGTCGGACGACGCGTTGTAGTCGACAATTCGCCTCGTCGGTCGCAAGTCCGTCGCGGCGCTCGTTCGCGACGCTAAACGCCAATCCCCAACGGTCGCTTCGAGCGAATCCAACCGGCGTTTTCTCCGAACGCGACGTTGTTTTTTCTCGACGACGAATCCCCAAAACGCCTTCCGCAAACCGACGTTCGCCCTAAAGAGTTCCGGCGTCCGCGTCGCTCCGTTTCCCCCGTTTCGCGCCTCTTCCAACGTCTTCAAATACGCGTAATTATACGCTTCGACTAACGTTACGGCGTCGGCGCAATCGACGAAGCCAAGCGCGAAGTTGCTCGTTCCAAACGCTCATTTCCCCCCAGTCTAAAATTTATCGCGTTCAAAAATTCCAAGCCCCGCGTTTTTCGTCGTTATTTCAAAAATTTGCGAATAAAATTTATTGTAACGGCGGCGACGGCGAGCGTCAAGAAGCGAACGGGATTTTCTTCGCGAAAACCGCGAAAAAGCGGTCGCGATGCAGATAAAGTCGTCCGATTTTACCTTCTTTTCCAGCGTGCGACAAACGGAAACGGCCAATAATCTCGCCGATTCCTTAAAGTAGCGCAATATTTTCGTTTCGAACGCCAATAAAAAGTTTACGTCGGAAAACGCTTCCGTTGGCGCGCGTTTTTTCCGATCGCTAGCGAACCCCAACGGAGTTCGGCGAAACAAACGACAAAAAACGTCGAAGCGGGCAAGTCGGTCGACGGTTCCTCCGTCGCGTTCGATTCCGACTCCCAATCGATTCCGATCCGATTCCCAACCTAATCTCTTCCAACACGCCGGCGACGCGCAAGAGAGGAACGCGTTCGCAATCGTCGCCGCCCCCCCAATTTCGACGTTAAGGGCGACAAAAATATCTTCGAAGCCGGGGCGAGTCGCACCGCTTAATCGCCGCCGAAAAAGGAGGTTACGAATGGTCGGTCGACGCTTCTTCGTTTCTCCGCGACGCGCTCGTCCTTTTCGTTCCCTCTCGAAAAAACGCGAAATATTGCTCTTGAATCGAGAACGGATTTTTGGTATCCTTGCGGCGCTCGGCGTCGTCGCCTTTTCCGTTCGGACGCCAAACAACTCGTTTAAAATCAACGTTTTACAAGCCGCGACTTTGCGGCCCGTTCAAGGAATCCTATATGCTCGCCGCACGTCCCTTCGTTTCTCGCGCTTCGCGAACGCTCGCTCTTCTTCTCGCGCTCGGTTTCTGCGTCGACGCGACGTCGCCGTCCGCGTTCGCGCAAAATGCGAAACCTCGCGCCGCCGCGTCCGCAAATAAATCGGCCCCGCGAACCGCCCAAGTCGCGCAAGCGCCGAGCGCCCCTCGCCCCGCCGCGACGCCAACCGCTCCGGTCGCCGACGCGCCAAAACTGTCCGCCGCCGAAGAAGCGAAATACCAAGAGGCGTTGCAACGTTTTAATTCGCAAAACTTAGCGGGAGCCCTCGCGTCGCTTCGGGAACTCGCCGCTTCGAATCCCGCCGCGACGCCGCCGCGTCTGATTTTGGCGCGTTGGTTCGCCGAACTCCAAAATCCGAAAGCGGTTAGAACGTCGCTCGAACTCGCGACCGAGGAATCGCCGAACGACCCGGAAGCGTTCCTCTCGCTCGCCGAAATCGCGTTCCTCGAAGGTTCGCTCACCTCCGCCGAACTCCTGACCCTCCAAGGCCAACGCGTTCTCGCGCGATACGACGCCAACCCGACGCGCAAGCAAAACCTGACGCGAAAAGCGCTTACGTTGCAACTCGCTTACTCGAACGCTCGCCGCCGTTGGCCCGCCGCGCAAGAAGCGATTCTCGCGCTGATCAAATTGGACGGCGAAACGGCGGAACTCGACCGCGCGCTCGGTCGCGTCTTATTTCAACAAAATCAAGAGGATAAAGCTCGCGAAATGTTCGCTCGCGCCGACAAATTAACGCCCGCCGACGCCGCGTCGACGACGCTTCCGGCCGACGCGCTCCTTTCGCAACTTTACGCCGAACGCGGCGACCTCGTCAACGCGAAAAAATATTTGGACGCCGCGTTAAAAGCGTCGCCTAAATCGGTTCCAACGCTCGTCTTGTCGATTTCGACCGCTCTTGAGGAAAACGATCTCGAAACCGCTTGGACGCGCGCTCGCCAACTTTACGCCAACGACAAAAGCGCCGACGTGTTAAAGATTTACGGCAAAGTCGCGCTCTTCCGCTCCGACTATTCGCAAGCCGAGGCGGCGTTCCAAGAAGTCGTCCGCCAAAACCCGCTCGACGCCGAAGCGGTCGCCGGGCTCGCGCTCGCGCTCTGCGAACAAGACGACGCCGAGAAGCGCAAACGCGCCGTTCAATACGCGACGAGCAACGTCCAAAAACAAGCGAACAACCGCGATTACCTCGCGACGCTCGGCTGGACCCTCTACCGCTCCGGAGAAACCGACGCCGCGATTCAAGTTCTGCAACAGTCGGTCGCCGACGGTCAAATCAACGCCGCCGCCGCGTATTACTTCGCCGTCGCGCTCGTCGAAAAGGGACAAACCGAAGCGGCGAAACAACTTCTGAACGCCGCGCTCGCGACGAAACCGCCGTTCGCCAAACGCGTCGCCGCCGCCGCGCTTGCGCAACAGCTTAAATCGACGCCCGCTCAACCGCAAAAATAAAACGAGATAACGTTCGTCGCCGCGACTTTGACAATTTGTCGCGGCTTTTTTTAACGCGTCGACGTTCGCGCCTTTTGGCGTTTAACGTCGACGCAACTTTATTTACTTTCCGACTTAGGAGACCAATAATGTTCGTCGTCGAACAACCTTTCGCGTCCGATTTCTTTTTCCGCTCGCTGGAAAAACTGCAAGCGCCCGTTCTTCGCGGCGCCGCCGTCGAGGAATTCAACAGCGCGAACCGCAACCTTAACTTGGTTTCGGACAAGGAGTTCGTCGAATATTACCGCAAAATCCCCGAACCCTTATACTGCAATTCGGAAAACGGGTTAAGCCGCGTCGCAACTCTTCTGCCCGACGCGCCGTTCGTTCGCTTCGCCGAATTGTTCAAGAACAAAGCGAAATTTCGACAAGCCGTCGCGCCGCTTTACCCGAATTTCGTTTTCCGCGAAGTCGACTTAACGGAACTGCAAACGTTGCGATACGAAGACTTACCGCGTCGTTTCGTCGTCAAGCCGTCGGTCGGATTTTTAAGCGTCGGCGTTCGTTTCGTCGACTCGGCGGCGGATTGGGAGCGCGTCCGAACCGAAATTCTCCGCGAAAGCGCCGCGTCCGTCGACGGTAAGCCCGCCGCCTTTCCGCGCGAAGTCGTCGACCTAACCCGTTATTTGATCGAAGAAACGATCGACGGCGAAGAGATCGCGGTCGACGCTTACTTCGCCGTCGACGGAACGCCGGTCGTTCTCGACGTCTTGCGACACCCGTTCGCCGACGCGAACGACGTCCGCGACCGAATTTACACGACGTCGAAAAAGTTTGTCCGCCGTCTTTTGCCGACGCTCGAAACGACGCTCGCGCGAATCGGCGCAACCGTTGCCGCCGCGTTGGATACGTCGTTCGACCGCGCGTTCCCGTTGCACGCCGAGTTCCGCGTCGCCGACGACGGTTCGCTCGTCCCAATCGAAATCAACCCGGGCCGCTTCGCCGGTTGGCACACGACGGAGCTGGCGTTTTACGCTTACGGCGTCGACGTTTACGAAACGCTAACGCGCGGGGGGCGCCCCGATTGGGAACGGATTCTCGCCGACGCCGAGACCGACGACGCCGTTTCGTTTTTCGCGATTTTCGAATCGCCGCAAACGCTCGTCGAATCCGCCGCAACCTCCGACGTCGCCTTCGATTACGACGCGCTTGCTCGAGAGTTTTCAACGTTGTTCGAGTTGCGTCGAATCGATTGGCGCCGACGTCCGCTCGCCGCGATCGCATTCGCGCAAACGACGGAGCCGCAAGAACTTGAACGCGTTTTAACGCTCGACGTCGAACGCCTTGCGCAGACGCGGTAAGTCGTTAACTTTCAGCGTCTAACGCGGACGGTCGCTCGTTCGTAAAGAACGCGCGACCGTTTTTTATTTGAGAAGTCAAGTTGCGCCAATAAAAAAGAGCGATCTAACGACCGCTCTTTTCTCGTTTTACGTCGGCTTATTAAGCCTCGCGCTCCTAATTAGCGCACTTTGCAGATGAAGCGAACGACGCCAAACTCTTTCGGTTCAAGCGGTTCGGTAATTTCCCAACGCAAATTCAGCGAACCTTGTTCGTTCAACTCCGCGAGGAACTCCGCCGGAACCGACGATTTCGCGGTGTTGTCGACGTAAGCGAGGCGCGCCGACAAGTTGTCGAGAATCGTTACGTTCCCGATCGGTTCGTCGCCGATATTCTCGAAGCGCAGAGTAAACTCGACCAGCTCGCCCGGGCGCGCCGCGTCTTTGTTCGCGATCTTAATTACCCGCAGTTTCGAGGTTTTCGTATCGTCTTTAACCGAGTAAATCGTTCCCGCGCCTTCGAGATAAGTATTCGAAAACGCGTTGACCGTGTCGAGCGCGACCGCGACCTTTTGTTCGCCGCTCCAACCTTGCGCCGCCAAAGCGCCTTCGAGCATCAACGACGCGTCGTTCGTCGCCAAATCGTCGACCGTCGCCGACGTAAGCAACGCGTGCAGGCGGAGTTGCGCGTCCGCTTCCATCAACATAACGCGCGAGGAACCGATCGTCGGCGCCATCGCCGATTCCGCTCCGGCGACGCCGGCGTTTTGCGAAGCGCCAAGCGGTTTCGTTTCGGCGGTTCGAGCGTCGACGGCTTGAACGTCTTCTTTTTGAACGGCTTGCGTCGTCGTATTCGCGCTTTCCAACATCACGCGGCTTTCGCCGGCGATCGGGCCGACAACCTGACGCGCGGCGCCGAAACGCGGGCTGTACAGGAACAAACGGTTCGTCGGTTCGCTCAAAATGCGCCCGTCGATCGTGTCGAAGTGCGCGACGGAGTCCTCTTTGTCGAGATTTTCGACCGACCAGTCTTCGCGGGAGTACATCGGGCCCTTCGAGTCGCCGCCGGTAACGACGTATTCGCCAAATTCGGAACGCGGCGCGTTCGGAGCGTCGGCGTCGAGCGGACGCGAAGTCGGGCGATTGACGTTCGCAAAGGGCGCGGCGATCGACGGATCTACTTGCAACGGAAGGACTTGGCCGCCGATTCGATTCGCCGGAGCCGGAACGGCGTTCGACGGCGCGACGGCGTTCGGAGCGACGCGCGTCGTCTTGACGTTTTCCGCCTTCAACTCGACGACCGGCTTAATTTCCGGCGCGGCGGGAGCGGCGTTTTTATCGTTCGCAACTTCTTTCGTTTCAACATTTTCCGCTTCGTCTTGCATTTGCCCGCGAACAATCCAACCGGCGCTTCGGTCGACGCTCGCTCCTTGATAAGGCGCTTGCGGATAAACGTTTTGCGTCGGTTGCGCGGTCGGAGCGGCAAACGGGTCGACGGTCGGAACCGGCGTTTCAACCGTTTGCGGAACGGACGGCGTTTGCGACGGCGAGTAACTCGACGGCGACGGCGTTTGCGGCGCGACGGTCGAAGGCGCAACCTCCGGCGTTTGCGGGACTTGCGAAACGTAAACGGTCGTCGGAGCCTGCGCTTGCGGATAAACGAGCGTTTGCGTCGCGGGCGGCGTCGGCGTCGGATAAGCGTCGGCGCTTGGGAAGGAGGTCGGCGTTTGCGACGGAGCGCCATAAGCCGTTTGCGTTGGAGCCGGAACGAACGGAGCGTTCGCAAACGGTTGCACGGCGGCGGTTTGCGTCGTTCCTAAACGTCGCGCTTGCTCGGCGTTGCGTCGCGCGGCTTCGTACCGTATTTCGGCGAGGTCTTTCGCGCCTTCCGGTCGCGTTCCCCAGTGCGGCGGCGGGGTCGTCGAGCCGCTTTTTTTAGCGACCGACGGGCCGGTTCCGAAAACGTTCGTTTGCTCGCGCCACTCGCCGGAGTAAACGTCGCGATAATACTCCTCTTCTTCCGGAGTTTTCGGCTCGAACTTCGCGTATGGGTTCTCGTTTTGCGCGTAAGGATTCGAATCGACGCTTTGCGAATCGTTCGACCGACAAGAGCAAAAGATCAAGGGGCAAACCAACGTCGCCGCCGCGAGTCGAGCCGACCAAACGTCGACGCTTCGACGCGGCGCGGCGCTCTCGAAACGCTTACCGTTAAAGAACTTCATAACGAGCTTCCTTTCCAAAATCGACGCGATGGAGCGCCGACGATTGTCAACCAAATGAACGCGCTTCCGCGCGGCGACGCGCCGCGTTCTCGAAAAAGCTCGCGATACGAAAGGCGCTTCTATCGAAATTATCGGCAAAACCGTTTAAAAATTTAACAAATTTCGGCAAAATCGAAAAATTTCCTACATTTTAACGCGGCAAACGCAACGCGCTTGGCAACGCGTTCTTTCGTCGTTTAATTTTCGCTCGTTTTGCCCTATATTAATAAAGCGTCGTTCAACCGACGCAAAGCGCGAACGCCAAACGCGCCGTTTCGGTCGCCGCCGAGTTGAAAAGTCCGAGTTTTTCGCCCCCCAACCAAACGAAACGCAACGCGACGACCGCCAAAAAAACGCTCAGCGCGCGGTTGACGTAAACCAACCAACGCGCGTTAAAAAACGTCTTCAAACCGGCGACAAGAAAGACGATCGCGAGATTGCAAAGCGTTATCGAAACAAAAAAAGCGATTAGGTACGTCGCCGCGACGCCCCAACCGCAATCGCGTTGAAAAGCGGAAATATTCAGCGCGTTGACGGTAAAGGAATATATCCAAAGATTGGGATTCAAGAAGTTAAGCGCGACGATCAAGTAAAAGGGTCGACGCGGTTTTTGACTAAAATCGAAGTCCGCCTCCGTCGTTCGGAACTCGGCCCAAGCGATGCGGAAAAGGAGCGCCGCCCCCGCGAACGCGACGCAAGCGAGCGCGCCGTCGGTAATGTTCGAAACGACGAAGAGCGCCAACGCCAACGCGAAAGGGTCGGTGCAAACCGGCGCGAACGCCGCTCGCCAAGCGGAGCGCCCTCCGTTCGCCAGCGTTTCCGAAACGATAATCGTTTGAAGCGGGCCCGGCGAAACCGCTCCGAAAAACCCCAACCCCGCGCCCATCGCGATCGCTCCGACGAGCGACGACGTCAACTCGGCCGCCATCCGACGCCCTCCTTATCTCTTCTGTTTTAACGTTTTAACGCGACGCTAACGTCGTTCGAACGTCCGTCGTTCGACGGCGCGCCCGCTTTCGTCGCGTAAAAAATTTCCGTTATTTTAACAGATTTTCGCAAAAACGCAACGTCCGGCGCGCTCCGATTCTTGCCAAAATTCGCCGACGCGTTATCATTAAGAATAAGGACGGCGGCGCCCGCAAAGGCTCGACGCCGAAGACCGACGCGCCCGAACTCAACGCAACCTCTTTACCCGCAAAATTTAAGCAAGACCAATGCTCGATTCGAACCTCTCGCCGCCGGAAATCGCCGCTTGGCTCCGCGAAACGAACGCGGAGCGCCTCCAAACGCTTTGGGACGCCGCCGACCAAATTCGCCGCGAACGCGTCGGCGACGCCGTTCGACTCCGCGGTCTCGTCGAAATCTCCAACCGCTGTTCTCGCAACTGTTTATATTGCGGCGTCCGAGCGGAGCGACGCGTCGAGCGTTATCGAATGACGCAAGAGGAAATCCTCGAATGCGCGAAGTTTGCGAAAAAAAACGGCCTCGCGACGCTCGTGTTGCAAGCGGGCGAAGATCGAACGCTCGACGCGGGGTTCGTCGCCGAAACGGTTCGAGCGATTCGCGACGACTTCGGTTTGATAGTAACGCTAAGTCTTGGAGAAAGAACGGATTCGGAACTCGTCCGTTGGCAAGAAGCGGGCGCGAGACGGTATTTGGCGCGCTTTGAAACGTCGAATCCGACGCTTTACCGCGCGCTTCATCCCGACGTCGGCGGAACCGGTTTAACGGAGCGAATCGACTTTCTAAAGCGTTTGCGCGAAATCGGTTACGAAGTCGGAAGCGGCGTTATGATCGGGATTCCCGGCCAAACGTTCGACGACCTGGCGCGCGATTTGGCGCTCTTTCGCGAACTCGACCTCGATATGATCGGCTCCGGGCCCTTCCTGCCGCACCCGGGAACGCCGTTAGGGTCGCTCGAAATTCGCGACGGTTATTGGCAAACGGCGCCGATTCCTTCCGCGCTTTCGCCGCCCCAATCGGAAAGCGCCGCCGCGCCGCGCTTTGCGTTTCGTTATCCGACGTCGAGCGATCAAGTTCCGAATACGAACGACGTCGCGTTTAAGGTTGTCGCGTTGTCCCGCGTTCTTTGCCCGGACGCCAATATTCCGAGCGTTACGTCGGTCGCGACGCTCGACGGAAGCGGCGGACGTAAAAGCGCGCTTTCTCGCGGCGCAAACGTTATTATGCCGAACATTACGCCGACCAAATATCGCCGACTTTACGAGATTTACCCGAATAAAGCGGCGACGTTCGAGGACGCGGAAACGACGCTGCAAACGGCGTTGCGCCAAATCGACGAAATCGGACGCTTTCCGGGCGTCGGGCCGGGCTCGTCGAAGCGTTTTCTAGCGCGCGTCGCCGACGTTTCTAAGCGAGAGCGTTAGCGATTCTTACGTTCGCTTTGTAAACGTTTTTTTTACAATGGTTGCGCGAGGGGTATTTTGCAACGCCTCGACGCGCTTCACAAACAACCTTTATTTATCGTCGACTTGAACTTTTCAAAAAATTCTTTGATTTCTTCAATTTCATATCCGGTAATTACCTGTAGGTCGTAATAATTGTCTTCTTGACTTATCTCAACGCCAATTTGTAAAACTTCGGCAATGAGTTTTATCCGCTTTTTCGATAAATAGACGTTGTACGTACAATCCAAGGCGCTTGACGGCGCCCGCGCGTCGGTAGGCAATAATAACTTGTACTTCCGCAAAGGCGCGATAAACCTTTTAATTAGATACGCCGCCGTCCTATCCATTCGCGCTCTTTTTTTAGAAGACAAACCGGACTTTCGCGACCAATAGGGAGGCCCAATGCAAAAGGTCAAATTGAAGCCGAGAATCATATCGACGTCTTTATACGTTAAATTGGTAAAATTCATTTTCTTCCCTTTCGCCAATCTAAGCCAACTTTTAAACTAGTTTTTAAACGCGATTTTTATCTCGGGACGAAAAGACGCTCCCCGCCTTTACCGTCCCCCCCCCATTAACCGTTTGATTTACGTAGCAATTATAAGAAATTATCGTCGTTGGCGCGTCGCCAACGTTCCCGGCGAGAGCGTTAGCGCGTTCCGACGTTCCGCGCTAAAAAACTCCGCCGTTACTCCTTTCTCTTAGGCTCTTAACGCCGACGGACGCGCTAACGACGCCGCGTCGTTTTTATTTTTCCGTTTTTTCCTTCTCGACGGCTTTTTGCGACGCGATTTCCGCCGCCATTTTGTCGAGTTCGTCAACCGTAAAGCGCGTCGCGACAACGGAATGCTTGTTTTCGTCGTCCCGATATTTGACGTAAGTGATCGCGACGATCGTTCCGTCGTCGAGACGCGAAACGCCCGGATACCCGCAATCGCCGCGCCAAGGTTTCGCGAACGAATGTAACAACTTCACGCGGTAATCGCCCGGTTTCGCTTGCTTCAAGTCGTCGTAAGTTCCGACCCAACCGACGAAATTTCCCCTTTCCTCGCTCTCTAACGCTTGGTCGCGGAAGCAGATAAAGAGGCGTTCGTCGTCGACGTAAGCGCCGATATGCCGGTCGCCGGTCAGCTCCCAGCTCGTATCGGTCGGCGTCGACCAAGTTTCGCCTCCGTCGGCGCTGAAAGTCATACAACTTCGCCCTTTATGCGTGTTTTCGCGCATCAGGCAACAGATTTCCTTCTTGTCCGGCGACCAAAACGCGAACGGTTCGCAAAGGTCTTTCCCCGGAACGTCGGCGATCGTTCGCGGTTCGCTCCAAGTAAAGCCGGCGTCGGCAGTTATCGACATTGCGACTTCGAGTCGCCCCGGAACGTTCGGCTCCTTGTTGAGGATCGTTCCGTCCGCCGCGCGGCGCCGATGAAAGAAGCCGATATAGCGCCCGTCTTCGACGCCGGGATTCGCCGGAACGATCGAACTGAACGCCATCACGTTCTTAAAACCGAGCGGTTCCTTCTCTTCCCAACTCTCGCCTCCGTCGGCGCTTACAATGCGCGGCATTAACGGTTGCGCGGAAAAAACCCAATGCCAAGCCTTGCCGTTTTTGTCGACGAGGCGATAAATACTCGGGCAATTGATATGCTCCTTATACCCCCGGGGCGCGCGGTCGTCGAGGCGTTCCCAAGTCTTTCCGCCGTCGCGACTTCGAGCGATAGGCCCCGCCGGGCCGCCGTGATTGACGCACCAAACGAGCAGAATCGAACCGTCCGGATTCAAAACGGAATACGGATGCCCTTGGTAAAGCTCGGGCGTTCCGGCGGCGATAACTGTTTGCCGCTCAACGTCTTGCGAAATGTCGATCGTCGGAACCGCGTCTTGCGCCCAGGTAAGCGACGCCGCGCCGCAAAGCGTTCCAAGCGCCGCCGTCGCCGTCGCCAACGTCGAAAACGCAACTTGTTTTTTAACGGAAGTTAAAAAACGACGTTTTTTCCGATTAAACGTCCGTTTTTCCTCGTTGCCCCAAGTCATTTTATTTCTCCTTAAAAAACGCTACAAGCATTAGCTTTGATTCGCAATCTTAACGAACGACAAAAATTTTTAAACGTTTCCCGTTCGAGTCGACGTCTTGTCGCTCGCAACTAACGCTTTATTTTTCAACGAACTATCGCTCCGTTATTCAACGTTCGAAAAAGGCGCGCCCGCTTTGCCGAACGATTTTTCCAGCGTCGCGGCGTCGCGGTCGAAACGACGGAACGTCCAAAAAAAGCGGTTGCGTCCCAACAGGAGGCGCGGCGCGACCACGCAACGTTCTATCTCCTTCAACGCTCCCGGGTTAGCCTTTCCCCAATCGTCGCCGACGCGCCGGGAAACGAGCAAAACGCGGTACTCGCCCGGCTCGAGATCGTCGAACGCAAACCGTCCTTCAAAATCGGCGACCGCGAACCGCCCGCCGCGCGCTTCCAAGTCGGCGACGACGTCCCCAAACCCCGGCGGATTCGGACGTTGCGGCGAAACGTCGCCCAACGTAATCGGGCCTTCCCAACTTTCCTCGTTTGGAAACAAAAAGACGAAAGCGCCGTCGTCCGGAGCGTTCGTTCCGTTCGCCGTTCGATACGTCAACGCGCCTTCGACAAAAATCGTTTCTCGAACAACTCCTTGTTTGGCGGATTTTACGTCGCCGTCATTTTTCGCGTTTCCCGCCCAAAACGCGCCGAAGGCAAACGCGCTACCCAATGTCGCGACGCCGACCGCTCCCCAAACGAACTTTCGAATCCCGCCAACGTCCGCGTTCTCTTGCGGTTCCGCTTCTTCGTTCCACAAAACGGGAGGCGCAACCGGCGGTTTGACGGCGGTTTGAGGCTTCGGTTCCGAACGCAGCCGACGAAGAAATTCGGCGTCCGACACCTCCGCTCGCGTCAAAAGCGACGCGTCGTCGCGTTCGTCGCTCGATTCGCCCCAACCGCCCGTCGCCACCGCTTCAAGACGTCGCCAATTTTCGGGTCGTTTTTTCTCCGGCGACAAGTGCGACGCGATCGTCGCCCCAAACCGCCGCGTCGCCCCCTCGTTAAACTCAGCGTTTTCCGCGCTTCCTTCCCTATTTTCCGCTTCGACTTCGCCTTGCCCTACTTCGCCAAAACCGTTTTTCTCTTCAAACTCTCCCAACCCGCCGTTTTCCCCAGTTTCGTCGGTCGCTTCCTCATTTCCGTCGCCGCCGGACGACGGAATATCCGGCACAATCAGCGCTTGTTGACAACGCGGACAATAAACGATCGCGCCGCGACGCGACGCCGGAAAAGTCGTCAAACGGCGACACCGCGTACAAAAAAAAGAAACCGTCGTCATTTTATCTAAATCCTCCGCAATTTCATCGGCTCCGTTTCCCCAAACCGCCTAAACAACGCATTTTTCCATCTTTCGCCGCGTTGCTCGGAAGTCGCTCCCGCCGTTTTGCTCCACATTATCTTAAATTGGGTAAATTACGCAAAAAAAGCGTCCGTCCGCCGTTTTTTTTACCTCGGAACGCCGCGCAAGCCGTTAAAACGATTAGGCGCGTTTTCGCTTGGGCGCGACCTCGCCGCCGTTCGCCATTCCCCTTATTTTACCGAGAATCCTATGTCGAGTCAACACACCGCAACGCAAAACGCCTCGAAAACCCGCTTTACGCGTCGCCTTCGTTTCGCATTTTGCGGCGCGCTCGTCGCGATCTTCGGGCTGGGCGGCGCGCCTTCCTCGCTCGAAGCGGCGCAATCGCGCGTCGTTATGAAGGACGGTCGGCTCTACGTCGGCGGCGTTTTCCCGACGCAAAGCGTTCTCGCAATCCCCAATCAGAAGCAAGAACGCGAATCCGCGCCGGTCAAATCGGAAAAAATCGTCGTTATCGACGACGAACTGCGCCGAATTTACGTTTCGAAAGGCAACATTCTCGACCTCGCGCCGGACGAGTCGGGAACCGCGCTCGAAGTCTTCAAAATTCCGCAACGCGTCTGCAACGACCCGTCGAAACGAATCGGCATTCTCGGCTATTATCGGGCGACGTCGGAATTCGACGAGTTCGGCCGCCGCGCGATTCTCGCGTCCGGGCAAACGATCGTTCAAGGAATCACCGAAATCGCGCCGACTTACGTTCGCGTTCAAGGCTTGACGCACAACGTCGACTCGCGCCTTTCGCCGCACTCGATTCCGCGCAAAACGCTCAGCGCCCTCGTCAAAAAACGAATCGACCCGACCGTCCTCGACGACCGCCTGCGCGTTTACCAGTTTTACGTCCAAGCGACGCTTTACGAACAAGCGGCGGAGGAACTGCAGGAAATCATCGACGATTTTCAAAACGACGAAGCGAACGACGCCCGCCTCGACGTCGCGTTGCGCTTAATCAAACAACTTGCCGCGCAACGACTTATCGACGAACTCGAACTCCGTCGCGCCGCCGGTCAACACCGCAAAGTCAAGGAACTCCTCGACTCGTTCGAAGCCGACCGCGTTTCGCCGGAAAAAATCCAAGCGATTCGCCGAATGCTCCGCCAATACGAAGACGAGGCCAAACGCCGCGCCCATATCGTCGAACGCGTTCAAACGCTCGCCGATCAACTCGAAGACGCCGAACTGAAAAAAACGTTCGCGCCGCTCGTTCTCGAAATCGTTAAAGAGTTGAACGTCAACACGTTAGACAGATTCGTCGCGTTCGAGCAAGCGGAAAACGACGGTTCGCTGACCGACGGCGAAAAACTCTCGATCGCGCTGAGCGGTTGGCTCGTCGGCAACGTCGCTTCCGATAAGCGTTTAGAGCTGACGGCGTCCCTTTACCGCGTTCGCCAACTTTCGCGACGCTACCTTCTCGAAACCCGCCCCGCGCAACGACTTGCGCTTTGGGACGAAATACGCGCCGAGGAAGCGTCGACGCCGGAACTCGTTTCGCGAATTTTATTGACGATGAAGCCGCCGAAAAGCCCGCCGAGTTCGAGTCGCGAAACCCCTTACCAGTACGAACTTAGCGTTCCGTCGTTCCAAGACGGCAAGACGTTCTCCTATTGGGTTCAGCTCCCGCCGGAATACGACCCTAACCGCAAATACCCGACGATTATCACTTTACACGGCGAACGCTCGTCCCCCGAGCAACAGCTCAACTGGTGGTGCGGGCCTTGGGTCGAAAAAACGACCGCGCAGGGTAAAAAAGTTCGCGAACGTTACGGTCAAGCGACGCGCTTCGGTTACATCGTTGTCGCGCCGCGTTGGACGGAGCCGGGACTCGGTTACGACTTCTCCGCAACGTCTTGCGCCGCAGTCCTTTACACAATGCGCGACGCGATGCGGCGCTTCTCGATCGACTCCGACCGCGTCTTCCTTTCCGGTTTCCTCGCGGGAGGCGACGCGGCTTGGGATCTCGCGTTGGCGCACCCCGACCTTTGGGCCGGCGTCGCGCCGATTTGCGGCTCCGCGACCTTTTTGACCGAAATCGTCAAGCGCAACGGCGAATTCGTCCCGCTTTACGCGATCGGCGGCGAACTCGACGGGGGCAAACTCGCGGCCAGTCGCGAAACGCTCGACTGGGGAATGGACTTTACCCGGCCTTTCGATATGACTTACGTCCAATACAAAGGACGCGGCGTCGAACCGTTTTCGGAGGAAACGACGCGCGTTTTCGAATGGATGCGGACGCGAACGCGGCGCTTTTTCGTTCCGGAGGAGCGCGTCGTTTACTCGACTCGACCTTGGGACAACTTTTTTTGGAACGTCGAATTATTCGATTTTCCGAGTAAAACGATGATCGACCCGCTCTTCCCGCCGAAGTTGGGAAACAATTATAACTCCGCTAAAACGCAGACGTTTCGCATCGCGGGCAACAAGTTGCGCATTCAAACGTCGGCCGACCGCGGCGTCGTTTTTCTTTCGCCGGAGCAACTCGACTTCAACCGCCGAATGGAGGTCGTTTTCAACGGGCGCAAGTTGACGCCGCAGAACGGTCGCGTTCCGGCCAGTTCGCTCGTTATGTTGGAGGACGCCCGCACTCGTTGCGACCGCCAACACCCGTTTTGGGCGTCCCTTAACTCCAAGTTTCCCGGGGAATACAACGAATGGGAACCGCAAAAAAAGAAGGACGACTAATCTAACGACGTCGCGTCGTTTTTTGCTTTCCGTCGAACGCGAGCGCCGCCGTCGCGTTCGACGTTTTTTCTCGCTTGGCCTTTTCTCAACGTCGGACGTTCAACGCGTCGACGTTTTATCGTCAAGCGTCGACGCTTTTTTTCCGCCAAAAGCCGCGTCCAAAGCGCTTCGTATTTTCGCGTCGCGCTTTCGACGCTAAACTCTTGCTCGACGCGGTTTCGGTTGCGACGCCCAAGTTCTTCCCGCAACGCGTCGTCGCTCGTTAACGTCGACATTTTATCGCGCCAAGACTTATCGTCGTCGAACGCGCATATTTGCGACGCCGCGTCGTCTCCTAAAATCTCGGCGACGCCCTCGACGTCGGAGCAAAGCGCCGGCTTCCCGACGCTCGCCGCTTCCAGGAGCGCGTTCGGCATCCCCTCCCAACGCGACGGCAGCGCGAAGAGGTCGGCGCTCGCCAAAATTTCCGGAACGTTCGGTCGCCAACCCGCGAAAAATACGACGTTTGCGATTCCGTTCGTCTCGACGATTCGCCGCAGCGCGTCCCGCTCCTCGCCGTCGCCGACAATCCAAATTTCCCAATCGTTTGCGATTTGCGGCGCCCAAGTCGCGGCGTTTTCCAGGAAGCGGTCGAACCCTTTTTGCGGCGCCAACCGCCCGACGCAAACGATTCGCTTCCGCCTCCCGAACGGTTCCGGAACCCAAGTAAAATCGGCGCTTACGTTCGCCGCTTCAAACGTTTTTAAATCGGGAACGCGAACGCCGTTCGGAATCGAAACGACGCGTTTCGCCGGAAGCCGTCCGACGCTTCGCGAAAATTCGGCGGTCGCTTCTCCGACGCAAACCCAAGCGTCAACGAGACTTCGCGTCCAACGATCGAGCGCGAGCCGCCGCGGCGCGTCCCGTTCCGCAACCCGAATCCCGGAGCAAACGACCGGAACCCCCGCCGCGCGCCCGGCGAAGCGTCCGAAAATGTTCGCGTGAAACATAAACGACTGCAAAATATCGACTTGTCGTCTTTTCAACTCCCGCGTCAACCGCCGAAAAACGCTCGGCGCGTTCCGCAATCCGGTCAGCCCCAGCTCGACCGTCTCGACCCCGGCCTCCCTAAAGAGCGGAACGAGCGAGTTTTCCAAGTCGCGAGCCAACCCGCTCAGCGAAAAAACAACCGGCTCGAAGCGCGTTAAGTCGAGCGTCGACGCAAGTTGCAACAACGCTTTTTCCGCTCCGCCGCGCGAAAGCTCCGTTATCAACAACGCGACTCGAATTTTTTTATTGGGCGACGTCGCGTCGTTTTCAACTTTCGCGACGTTTCGCTTATCGCCGTTGAATATCGCTCTTCTTTTCATTAAGTTCCGCCTTTTTTTCGCCGCGTTCCGACCGTCGGTTATTTCCGCCTTTCCTTTCATTTTAAACGCAAACCGCGCCGACGTTCAACCCCGAAACGCCGATAAGACGCCAAAAATCGCGACCGTCCTCCTTTTTGCCGCTCAAAATCGTCAAATCTCACCTCCTTTCCGCAACCGGGTTTCCTTCCCCCGCTCGCTCCGCTTTCTCATTCTTCCTATTCTAGCGCAAAAGTCTCCTTTTTTCGGAGTTTTCCTCAAAATTGAAGCGGAAAGAAAAGTCGCGCCTCTTTTATTTTGCCGCAAGTTCGTTATAATAATAACGACGGTTCGAGCGTTCGCGTCGCGCCGCTTTTCGTTATTTTTGCACCGAAATCCAACCAAAAACCTTTTTCCCCAAAAATCGCCCTATGACGTCTCCCGACAAGCCGCTCGACGCCGCGTTCTCGGAACTCGACGCTTACGATTACGAACTTCCGGAACGCTTGATCGCTCAAACGCCCCACCCCGACCGCGCCTCCGCCCGTATGATGGTCGTCGACCGCGCGACCGGCTCGTTTCGACACCGCCGCGTTCGCGACCTTCCGGAATATTTGCGCCCCGACGACGTTCTCGTTCTAAACGACGCTAAAGTCTTGCCGGCGCGTTTGATCGGTCGCCGCGCCGAAACGCGAGGTCGTTGGGAAGGACTCTTTTTGCAATTCGACCCGCGCGGCCTTTGGGAGATTATGTCGAAGACGCGCGGCAAGTTGCGCCCGGGCGAAAAAATTGAACTCGAAAACCCGGACGGAAGCGGATTTACGCGTTATTTGGAAGTCGTCGGACGCACCGACGCGAAGACGCTGATCGTCAAACCGCTGACGGAAGAAGGCGAAGATTCCGCCGATTTTCTCGACAAAGTCGGTTGGGTTCCGATTCCGCCGTACATTCGCGGAGGCCGGATGACGCCCGCCGACCGCGACAATTATCAAACGGTGTACGCGTCGAACCCCGGCGCCGTCGCCGCGCCGACCGCCGGTCTCCACTTCACTAAAGAGCTGCTCGACGAAATTCGCTCGATCGGCGTCGCCGTTTGCCCGACGACCCTTTACGTCGGCGCCGGCACCTTCAAGCCGATTACCGTCGACCGCTTGGCCGACCACCGGATGCACTCGGAAGTCGCCAACCTTTCGGAAGCGACCGTCCGCGCGATCGAAGAACGCAAAGCGCGCGGCGGTCGGGTTTTCGCGATCGGAACGACCTCGGTTCGCACCCTCGAATCGGCCGCGAACGCGCTTCCGGACGGCTCGATCGACTCGACCGGGCTCAACTCCGGCGTTCTCGCGCCCTTCTCCGGCCCGACCAACCTCTTCATCCGCCCGCCTTACCGCTTCAAAGTCGTCGACGCGATGCTGACGAACTTCCACCTGCCGAAGTCGACGCTCGTCATCCTCGTTCGCACGTTCGGCGGCGACGAGTTGCTCAAGCGCGCTTACGAAACGGCGATCGCCGAAGATTACCGTTTTTACAGTTACGGCGACGCGATGTTAATCGTTTGAAACGCTTTAGCGCGTTTCGCTTTCCCCAGTCGATTCGATTCCCAGCGACGAACGCCGCCCGCGCTTGTCGTTATTAATATATATAGAGAACGCAAAAATGGCCGACGACGCCCCGAAAAAATCGCAAAAAGCCGCCGAACCCCGCGAAAATTCCGGCGGTTCTTCCTTTGGAACGATCGTTCGCTTCGCGTTAATCGCCGTATTAGTCGGCTTTTTCGCCAAGCCTTACCTTTTCAAGCCCGCGCAACCGCCGAAAACGCAACTCTTCGAAATCGCCGGCGAGACGATGGGAACCGTTTGGAACGCGACCGTCTGCGCCGACGCGCAAACGCTTACCGAAAAAGACCTTACCGTCGACGCGGAGGCCGAGCCCGCCAAATCTTGCGAAGAGCTGTTGCAACGTTTTATCCAAAAAGAACTCGACGCGGTCGACCTCGCCGCCTCGACCTTCAAACCGGAGTCGGATATTTCCCGCTTCAACGCGTCGCAATCGACCGAGTGGTTCCCGGTCTCCGCGACGACGGCGCAAATCGTTCAAATCGCGCTCGACGTCGCGCAAAAAACCGGCGGCGCCTTCGACCCGACGGTCGCGCCTCTCGTCGACCTTTACCGTTTCGGCCCGAACAAAGCGCCGCTCGTTCAATTTCCGACGGACGAGCAAATCGCGAAACTCCGCAAAAACGTCGGTTACGACAAGCTCGAAGTCCGAGCGGAGCCGGAGCCGGCGCTGCGCAAAAGCGTCCCGAGCTTGACGCTCGACCTCTCCGGCGTCGCGAAAGGTTTCGCCGTCGACCGCGTCGCGCAAGCGCTTGAAAAAGTCGGTTTGCCCGACTATCTCGTCGAAGTCGGCGGCGAAACGCGCTGCGGCGGTCAAAAAACGCGTTTCCACTTTGAAACCAACGCTTTAGATCGAACGCCTTGGCGCGTCGGAATCGAAGCCCCGGAAATCGCCCGCGACGCTCAACGTTATATTCCGCGCCTTTATCGCGTCCTCAACTTCGACTCCGCGGTTCGTCCAAACGCGTCGTTGGCGACGAGCGGCGACTACCGCAACTACCTGCAAATCGGCGACTTGCGTTTCTCGCACATCGTCGATCCGCGCTCCGGCAAACCGACCGAAATCGTTGAAAACGCCGAACCCGTTTCCGGCGAACGCCTCGGCGCCGTCTCGGTCGTCGCCGAAACCTGCGCCGAAGCGGACGCGTTTGCGACGGCGTTCTTCGTTTTGGGCGAAAAAGAAGGAATCGCGTTGGCCGATAAACTCGGTCTTTCCGTCCTTTACCTCTTCCGCGCCGACGATTCCGCGCTCGAAATTCGCGAAGCCGCGTCGCAAACGTTCGGAAACGACGTCGAGTCGAACAACGTCGCCTCGGACGCCCCGACCGCCGCGCCCGCGTCGCCCCAAAAAGCGCAATCCGACGCCAAGTAACAAGCGAACGCGCCGCCTTGGCGTTCCGTTCTAACGCAAACCTTATCCGCGCTCAACTTCCGGAGTTCGTTAATGTCCGATTCGTCGCCGTTTTCCCGCCTCGTTATTCGAGCGTCCGCCGGCTCGGGCAAGACGTATCGGTTGAGCGCGCGTTACTTGCGTCTCCTTCTCGAAGGCGCGCCGGTCGACTCGATTCTCGCGACGACGTTCACTCGCAAGGCGGCGGGCGAAATCCAAGACCGCATTTTAGCGCGTCTCGGAAACGCCGCCCTTTCTCCGGAAAACGCCGCCGCCCTCTCGGCGCAACTTTACGACGGCGACGCTAACGTCTTATCGCAAGAGCGTTTGCGTTCGCTCGCCGTCGACGTCGTTCGCTCGTTGCACCGCTTGCGAATCTGCACGCTCGACGCGTTCTTTATGCAGATCGCCGGCGGTTTCGCGTTCGAAATCGGCCTCCCGCCCGGTTGGCGCATCGTCGAGGACGTCGACGACGCCCGCCTCCTCCGTCAAGCGATTCAAGCGTCGTTCGCGCATTCGCAAACGCAAAACGCCGTTCAACTTACGCGCTTGCTCTTTAAGGGCGACTTGCGCCGTTCGATCGAAAACCAACTTTCGGAAATCGTCGAAGAAACGCTAAGCCTTTACTACCAAACGACTTCCGACGCTTGGACGCGACTTAAAGCCCCTTGGCGTTCCGTCGCGCCCGAGGAACTCGCGCAAGCCGTCGCTTATCTCGAAGCCGCGCCCCTTCCGACGACGAAAACAGGCAAGCCGAACTCCAATTATGTCAAGGCGTTAGCGAAATTAGTCGGTTTTGCCAAAGCGCAAAATTGGAGCGAATTTTTAAAGCAAACCTTAACGCAAACGACGCTTCGAGGCGACAGAACGTACTATAAAGCGGAATTTGACGACGCTCTCGCCGCGCCGATCGAGCGTCTCGCCGCGTTTGCCAAAGCGAAGGTTCTCGCCGACGTCGCGTCGCAAACGCGGGCGACTTGGATCGCGTTGAACTCGATTTCCGGCTTTTTTCAGCGTTCGAAGTTGGAGGAAAACGCCTTCCGTTTCGACGACTTAACGCGAATTTTGGCGCGGCTCCAATGGGAAAACCGTTTTCGCCAAATCGTTTACCGTCTCGACGCGAAAACGTCGCACCTTCTTCTCGACGAATTTCAAGACGCGTCGTTCGGCCAATGGACGATTCTTAAACCCTTTGCGGAGGCGATCGTCGAACGCGACGACGCCGCGAAGCGCCGCGCCCTTTCCTCCGCCGCCTCGCCGAAACCGACGCCTCTTTTCGACGCGCTCGAAGACGCCGCGTTTACCGACGTTTCCAATAACGCAACCGCCGACGTCGTCGAAACTTCCGCTCGTTCGGAGCCCTCCGGACGCGGTTCCTTTTTTTGCGTCGGCGACGTCAAACAAGCGATTTACGGTTGGCGCGGCGGCGTCGCCGAAATCTTCAACGAAATCGAATCGTCGCTCCCCGGCGTCGAAACGGCGGAGCTGACGTTGAACTGGCGCAGTTGCCCGACGGTGATCGAAACGGTTAACCGTCTCTTCCTTCCCCTTGAGCAAAACCCTATTTTTCAATACGACGCCGACGACGCGCCCGGTTCGCCGCAAGTTCGCAAAAAACGCGCGATCCTAAAAGCGGTCGAACACTGGAGCCGTCGCTTCACGACGCACCAAACGGCCCCTTCGAACGCCTCGAAACTCGGATATTGCGCGCTTGAAGTCGCTCCGCTCGTCGACGATTCCGGCGTCCTTCCCGACTTCTCCGCCCTTCCGATCGACGCGACGGAAACCAGCCCGCTCGCTTCCGAAACCGCCGCCGACTCGAACGTTGCCGCTTCTCCGCCCTCTCCAAACGACGTCGCGACGCAAAACCTCCTCGACGCGTTCGACGGCGAGACGGACGACGAATCCGACGGCTTTACGACGGAGCGTCGATTCGGAACGATTTCGCAAAAACAAGCGACGCTCGCTTACGCGGTCGCCCGGGTCGTTCGTCTGCGTCGCGAATTTCCGAACGCGACGATCGGCGTTTTGACGCGCACCAACAAATTAATCGTCAAATTCATCGCCGCGTTGAAAAAACAAGGCGTCGACGCGAGCGAAGAGGGCGGCGCTCCGCTCACCGACGCTCCGTCGGTAAACGCCGTTCTTTCGACGCTTACCCTCGCTTCGCACCCGGGCGACCTCGTCGCGAAATACGCCTTGGCGACCGTCGCGCCTCTTGCGAAACATTTCAACTTAACCCCGCAAAATTACGCCGAAACCGCGACAGGACGTCGCGTTTCCTTGTATATACGACGTCGCGTCGAAACCGACGGCTTAGGACGTTTTGTCGCGGAAACGGCCGATCTCCTCTTTCCTCTTTGCGACGCTCGCGGACGCGAACGACTCGAAAAACTTATCGAATTGGCGTTTAAGTACCAAGAGAACGAACCGAACGTCCGCCTCGACCGCTTTATCAAAACGGTTCGCGAAACGAAAATCGAGTCGCCGTCCGACGCGACGCTTCGGGTAATGAGCCTGCACAAGTCGAAGGGGCTCGAATTCGATATCGTCGTTCTTCCGGAACTCGACGCGCCGCTCGACCGCTTCCGTTCCTCGTTTGTCGTCGGTCGCAAAACGCCGACGTCGCCGATCGAAACGGCGCTTCGCAGCGTTCCGCAAGACGTCCAAAACCTTTTGCCGCAAGAGTTTCAACAACTCTTCGACGACGCGCTGACGGAGCGTTTCGAGGAAGCGCTTTGTCTACTTTATGTCGCCGTTACCCGCCCGGTTCGTTCGTTGATCGCGATCGTTTCGCCGAAAAAGACCGCTTCGCAAACGCCGAGTTTCGCGTCGATTTTGCGCGCCGGTCTCGCTCCGAACGCGCTTATTTTTCCGGAGGGTTCTCCTTTTTACGGCAAAGCGCAAACCGTTTTCGCGTCGGGCGTTAGCAATTGGTCGCAATTTGACGCGCCGCCGAAATCGTCTCCGCAAGCCGAAACTTTACGTTCGGTTTTCGAACCGATCGCGCTTCCCGCGCCGCGCCCGTCCGATGACAACGTAACCGACGCCGATAAAGGAGTTGTCGCCGTTGCCGCGTCCCAACCGTTCGCCGAACGGCGGCTTCTCTTTCAACGCGAAACGCCGACCGGCGGACGTTCGTCGCGCCGTTGGAACCGCCCCGCTTCCTACGCGCTCGGCAAAGCGTTGCACGCCTGTTTCGAAGCGGTTCGTTGGCTCGACGTCGACGGCAAGCCCGACGAACGTCTTTTGCGCGAACGACTTAAAGCGTTAGGTTGCGACGCGTCGGACGTTCGCCGCGCCCTCGACCGCTTTAACGAAATGTGCGAAACGCCGTTTGTCAATCGTCTTCTAAGTCTTTCCAATTACAACGTTTGCAACCGAGACGTTTCGTTTGACGACGCCGTGTCGTCCGCCGTTTCGCTTCGCCCGGAAATCGCGACGCCGACTTGGGAAATTTTTCAAGAGCGTCCCTTTTCCTTTTTGGGTTCGAACGGTCGGCTTTGGCGCGGTTCGATCGATCGTCTCGTTTTATTGCGCGACGGCGGTCGCGTCGTCGGCGCCGACGTGATCGACTTCAAAACGGATCGTCTTTCGCCGCAATATGTTGCGTCGTCGAACGCCGGCGATTCGTCGAATCCTTTGCCTCGCCTTCCCGACGAAGAAACGTTGGCCGCTTATCGCCGTCAGCTTGAAGTTTACGGCGCGGTCGTCGCCGACTGGTATTCGCTTCCCGCCGATCGCGTTTCGTTGCGGCTCGCGTTCGTTTCGGAAGGTTTTGCTTTTGCGCCGACGAAGACCGTTATCCCTTGCGAACAAACGCGTTCCGACGCGTTCGACGGTCATCTTGGCGACACGCCGCCGTCTTCCTTTAATCCCGCGGACGGAGATTCGCAATGTTAAAACAAACGCGCTTAACTTCCGCTAAATCGACGCGGCGCCTTTTATTGTCGTCGCTTAACGTCGTTGCTCGCCGCGCTTTAGCGTCGTTTTTCCCTCTTTTCCTTCTTGCAAACGACGCCGCTTTCGCCGTCGACGGCGCTTTACGCGACACGCCGACGCAATCCCAAGATGCGCGTCAACCGTTATTAAATAATCGGTTACAACAACCGCTCGAGTCGTCGCAAAATATTGCGTCCGAACTCGCGCAACTTGAATTTCAGTTTCAAGAAGCGCGGAAAACCGGTTCCGAACGCGTCGACGACTTGACGTCGCAAATCTCCGACCTCCTCGACAAAGCGCGCAACCTCGCAACGCAAGCGGAGTCCCGCGCCGACGAGAAATTAGTCGAACAGGCCGAAACGTTCGTTTCTCAAGTCGAAGAATTTCAACGTTTTCTCAACGCGACTTCCGTTTTTTTCCGCCGACTCGCAGAACTTGACGCCGCGTCGCTTGACGAAAAAGCAACCCGTTCGTTTTTCGAATCGTTTTTGGAACGCCCCGTCGCCGCCCATTCCTCAACCCCTTATTTTAACGAGGTTTCCGATTCGTCCGATTCGCTCGCCGCAACGCTTGCGACGTACCGGGCGGAGCTAAACCGCGCCTCGGCCTCGTTGAACGCGTTGCAAACGATTGAAAATTGGAACGATTTCATCGAAGTTCGCGGTTCGCTTCTCGAACGTTTTTACGTCGCTCCCGACGCCGCCGAAAACGCGCTTGAGTTTATCTCGCAACTCCGTTATCGGCAAGGACTTCCAAAGGAGTACCGGATTCTCGAACGACGCGCCGCCGAGTGGCGTTTTACGTCGTTAAACCGCGTCGCAATTCAACGCAAAATTCTCCTTGCCTTGGAAGCGGAAACGGCGACAAAATATTGGACCTTCGCGGCGACGCCCGATCGCGTCTATTATCTCCCCCAGCCTCCGCGCCCCGGTCGCAACGTTTGTTTCGCCGACGCTCAAGGCGCCCGCGCTTTCGTCGATATTCCGGCCCAAGCCCCCGAAACCTCGACTTCGACGTCGGCGCAACGCGTTTTTTTACAAGAACTTGAAAACGAAGCGCGCGCGATTCCGGAAACGTTGCGAGCCGACGACGCCGCCCGTTGGTACGCCGCTTGGAGCGCCTTTTTATCGCGTTTGCAAACCGCCGACGCACTCGACCCGCTCGTTCAATTTAGATTACTACATTCTGTCGCTACCATTCTTTCGACCGGCGATTATCACTTTGCGCAACGTTTGGCGCCGACCCTCCGAATGCTCGACATTCCGCGTCTCGCCGACGCCGACGCTCTCGACGTTTTTAAAACGGAAAACACCGAACTTCAATCTTTACGCAACTTAGCGCGTTCCCGAATCGCTTTTTTGCCGACCGATCGCTTAACGGTCGACAAAACGACGGAGCAACTTGACGCGCAAACGGAGCGCTTTTCGTTCGTTTATCGCCGCGTCGGTTGGCTCGATCGCGATTTTTCCGGCGCTTGGCGTTGCCGTCGCCCCGAAAGCGCGCCGCTCCCGGTCGGCGACCTTTACGTTTTGCTTCTCGACGAGAACGCCCCAACCAACGACGTTTCAACAACTTCCGCTTCGTCGTCGCGTTTTCGTTGGCTGAAAATCGGTTCGTCGGACGGTCGCCAAACGACGCTCAAATTTGCGGCGCCGAACGTTAGCCTCGGTTCGATCGTTCTTTGCCGTTCCCGAATCGGTTCGACCGCTCCGATTGCGGAGCGCGGAGAACTTGAACGCCTTCTTCGCCGTTAAACGTTTCCTTGTTTCTTTCAAGACGACGTCGATGCGCGACGTCCGTTCGCTTCACCTTGTTTTCCCAAGTCCGACAATGACGCGTTTTATGCAACAGGGCGACAATTTATCGTCGTTAATTTTCGATCCCGCCTCGCCCCTCGAAGCCGTTCGGCGACGCCTTGAAGCGCTTGCGGAACCCGATTATCGAGCGTTTGTTAGCAAACTTTTGCCCGGCGTCGACCGACTTCTCGGCGTTCGCGTCCCGACGTTGCGTTCGTTGGCTCAAGAAATCGCTCGAAATTACGGCGCGGAATTTTTAAACGCCGTTTTTACCGCGACGCTCCGCAATTCTCCAACATCTTGCGCATTCGAAAGTTACGAAGAACTTCTCGTCGTCGGTCTCGTCGTTGCGGAAACGCCGCTCGACTTTGACGCTCAACTCGACGCGATCGCCGCGTTCGCGCCTTTCATCGATTCTTGGGCGGTGTGCGACGTTTTTTCAAGTTCGCTCCGCGTTCCTAAAGACCGTCGCGCCGAGTTTTGGGAGGCGCTCGATTTTTGCGCCGCGTCGGAACGCCCGTTCGAAGTTCGTTTCGCCGTCGTCGCGACGCTAAACCATTTTCTCGAAAAGAGTTGCCTCGACGCCGTTTTCGAACGCGCCAACAAAATCGCCGCGCGCCGCCTCGGCGAATATTACGTCGATATGTCGCTCGCTTGGCTCGTCGCCGAAGCGTTTATCCGGTTCCCCGACGCGACGCTTAAATTCTTAGAACGCAACGACTTTGACGACTTTACGTTCAACAAGTCGTTGCAAAAAATCGTCGAGTCGCGCCGCGTCGACGAAGAGACGAAAGCCGAAATTCGCCGCCTCAAACGCCCGCGCCGCGCTCGACGCTCCGCCGACTAAACGCCGTTCGACGTTAACCGTCGACTTCGACCGGAACAAAATTCCATTCGTAATTCATTGCCGCGTCAATCTTTAACATTCGGAAACCGAACGGGCGTTTATCGAAATTACGCGACGTCGTTTCGCCGTTGAGAATCGGAACGCCGCGATATTCCCGTTCGAGCGTCGTATGCGTATGTCCCGCGAGATAGAACTTTACGCCGTTTTCGACGCAAAAGTCAAGATACGCTCGGCGTTGAGCGGTCGGGAAATTGAAATACGCGTCTTTTTCGTCGAGCGTTTTCACAAACGGCGGCACGTGCGTCGCGACGATAACCGGCGTTTTACTTGACGCCGCGTCGCGAAGTTCCGCCTCGAACCAAGCGCTATGTTCGTCGCGAAGCGCCGTTTCGTCGGTCGGTCGGCAAAATTGCGAATTGGCCGCGACAATCTTCCATCCGTTGACAATTAACGACTTATTATCGTCGCCGAAAATCGCGCAATAGGCGTCGAGCGCGGCTTTTTTGACCGGGTCGGGCACGTCGTGATTCCCGGGCGCGATCAAAAACGGAACCTCGATTTTCTTCAAAAGTCGCGGCCAGTCGCGCGGGGCGTCCTCGACCAAATGCGTCATATCGCCGGCGAAAACGGCGACGTCGGGTCGCGCCGCGTTCACAAGTTCGATTTCCTTTTCCAGTCGGCGCAAGTCTTGCCGATACGCCGCTTCCGCGTTGTCCGCGACGCCGAACCCAAGTTGCGGGTCGCAACAATGCGCGATCGTCAGCGTCGGCTTCGTTCCGTCGGCAAGCGCCGCGACTTTCTTCGGAAGTCCCGTTTTTTCAACGGTTTCGGCGGCGTTCAAAAACGTTTCGCCGGTCAGGGCCGCCGCGCCGAAAGCGCCGAGCGCGCCCAAAAATTCGCGTCGTTCGAACGAACGTTTCATTCGTTTACCTTCCCTTTCGTTATTTTTTACCTTAAAGGCGACGCGACATCAAACGTCGCCGCCGCCTTCTTCATCAAAACGCAACCAAACGTTTCACAACGGTTGCGTTTCTTAATCAGCGAATAAATTACACGACGTCATTCAACCGTTTTTGCTTGTTCGAAACGCGCCGCGGCGTTCAGGAAGTGCGTCGTAATCCAAAAAACGGTCCAACTTTCGGAGTAACCGCCGCGCAATTTGAGAACGTCCGTCATATCGCCCTGTTGCGCGAAGTTGGTGTGTTGCAGCTGTTCGCCTTGACTGCCGAACGCGTCGATCAGTTGCCCGCAACTGCGGAACATCGGCTCGGCGACTCGTTCGTAACTCGTTTTCCCTAAAAGTTTTCCGAGACGTTTAATTTCCGGCGCGAAGAGGACGCCGTACACGTCGATATGTTGGTTTTGCGCCGACACGACCGTCCAACCGCGCGTTTTGAATTGGAAGTCGCTCATTCGCCCGGGCGGAAGCGGCACGTCCCAAACCATTAAATAACTGATACATACGTCGGCGGCGTGTTCGGCCCACGCAAGATATTTCTCTTCGCCCAGCACGTCGTACATCGTCAAAAAGCCTTGGAACGCGGCCCAGGCGCCCTCTTTGTCCTCGCACTTCGCGTCGAGCGTTCCGCCCCAATACGGTTCGCGCATCGAGAGGTGCCGGTCGGCGAACGTCGCGGCGGCCTTTTCGGCGGCTTGCTTGTAAACCTCGTCGCCAAAGAGTTTATACGACAGAATCAGCGGCGCGACGTAAAAACCTTCGGCGGTCGAGCGCGGTTTCCAATCGTCTTTCAGAACGCGGTTCGCCGCGGAGAGAGCCGCCGCTTTCAAGAACGTTTCCCAATGCGATGTATTGTAAATTTTGTTTTCGCGCGCCGACTCGATCGCCTTCGCGAAGTTGTACATACATTGGCCCATCGAAACCGGGTCGCTGACATTACGCCACGTCGCGTTCGACGGCTCAAATTCAACGGAGAAACCGGCTTCGGTTACCGGCGACGTCGAGAGGAAGTCGAGCGAGCGTTGCACGACGTCGCGAATCCAAGCGCGGTTCGCGTCGCGTTCCTCTTCCGGATAGAGCGCGACCAAAACGTCTTCAAGTTCTTGAAACGCAAAGCCTAAGGAGTCTGCTTGGCCGCACCAACCGGTTACGATGCGCGGCTTCATAAAGTCCGGGTACATGTTGAAACCGGCGAACTTTTTGCCGTCGACTTCGCCCTCGAACCAGCGGGACTTCGCGAACTCGAACTTGCTCTTCAAGATGAACTCGGTCGTCGGAAGGTCTTCGCAGTAAAAGGGTTGGAACAATTCGATCGCTTTTTCGACCGGTTTTTGGAACGCCGTTCCTTCGCGCTCGATCGCCCAAACGTCGAGATAAAACGTCTTTTCGATCGTCGTTTTCGGGATGACGCGCAGGGTCGCCTTCGGGTATTCCATCGGGCGAGCTTGGAGCGCTTTCGCGACGGAGTTTTGACCGTTGTAACCGATAAACCCGCTGTACAAAACGAGTTCCGACACGTCTTCCGCGGTCGCGCGAACGCCCGCCGACCACCATTGATCTTGCACGGAGCCGCGAAGCGCCGGGGTCGGACGGGTGTAAAGCGCGACGCCGGTCTTCGCCGGGGCGTTTTCAAGGCAAACGAACGGTTCCGGATAGCGGTGCTCTTCGAAAATCGCGAATTCGCCGGGGTTTGCGAAATACCGCGCGACGCCGTTCGGGGTGTTTTTCGCGCCGGACGGGTTGCCGTAATAGACGATCCCCGGGAGGAACGCCGGGAGCCGCTCGCCGAGCGCTTCGAAGCGGACGGAAAGGGTCGCGTCGTTCCAGTCTTTCTCGCCGACGTAATCGAAGCGACGGACGCACTTTAAGAGCCCGCTTTCCAACGAGTAAACGTCGCGGACGGAGAGCTTGCCGCCGTCGAGTTCGAGTTCGCCGGTTAGAATCGTCGCGTCGCCGAACGTTCGCAACTCCTTGGCTTGAATATGTTTCCAACCGGAGGGCGCGCCGTTTTCCCAAGCGGTCGCGACGGACCAAAGCCCCTCCGCCGGGGAACGAAGCGCGACGTCGCCGGCCGCGTTCTTCAAGCAAATCGAGTAAACGCCGTCCTTTTCGACGATAAAATCTTTCGAGTCCCAAGCGAAAACAACGCTCGAAGCGACGAACGTCGCGACGCCGCAAACCGCGACGCTCAACGACTTAACGACGCCGAGTAAAAAACCGTTTTTTTGTCTCATCAATCCGACTTTCGTTCAAAAGGGGTCGACCGCCGACAAGCGCAACGAAAGCCGCGCGTCGGACGGTCGGGAACTTTCCGTCAATTATAAAGGATTCGCGCCGAAATTCCAAGCGGCAAACGCGATTTTGCGGAAAAAAACGGAAGAAAAATAAGTCGAAACGGCGAAAAAGCGGGCGGCGGAAGAACGCCGTTTTCGATTATAAACGCGACGCTTCGGAAAATCAAGCGTTTCGGCGAAAAAGATTTTCGACGCGCTTCCCCTTTCGACTCCGGCGACGCGACGTCAAGCAAGTTTAGCGACGACACAAGCCGCGTCAACCAAGGATTTGCGACGCTCGACAAACGCGGCGGCGCCTGTTTAAGAGAATACGTCGACGACGTCTCGATGACGCGACCGAAGGCAAGCGTCGGCGCGGCAGTCGACGCAACCGTTATAAGAGCGCGACTTAACGCCCCAAACGGCGCGTTTCGGCGGCGAGTTCGACGAGCCAAGCCTCGACGATATACGGAAGGTTCGCGTTGCGGTCGATTTGCTCCAACGCGTCGAGCGTTCGTTCGGCGCAGCGGATCGCCGACTCGACGTTCCAACGCCCAAGTTCAAGCGCGGCGCGGAGATACGGCCCGACGACCGACGCGTCGCGAACCGGTCGCGCTCCTCGCGACGTCGCGTCGAGCGCGGCGACGAGCCCGCGATAAAATTCGAGCGCGGTCGCAAGGGTCGCCTGCAAACGTCGGCGACGCGGCGGCGCCTCCTTCCCGGCTTCCTCGACGAACTCGTTCAAACGCGCCGCAAAGTCGACGGCGTGTAAACGCTCTTGCGCCAACTCGCGCAACAGCTCCTGTTGGAACCCGGCGAACGGGCGGTCGAGCGCCTTTTCCGCTTCGACGAGAGAGCCCCGCGAACGCCGCGCGACCGAATCGGCCTCCTCCGGCGTTTCGACGCGGCCTCGGTCGAGCAAAATTTGCGCGATCGCGTCGGTCGCAAGCGGTTGAAATCTAAAGGTTTGACAGCGCGAGCGAATCGTCGGCAGCTGTTTCGTCGCGCTCGTTCCAATCAAGATGATCAACGAGTTCGCCGGCGGCTCCTCCAACGTTTTCAGGAGCGCGTTCGCCCCCTCTTGGTTGAAAAAGTCGGCGTCGTCGATCACCGCGATCTTGCGGCCGCCCATATACGCCGTTTGGTTCAGCTCGAAACAGAGCCCGGCGCGCATTCGGTTATCTTTATCGCCGACAAGGAGTTCCAGCGGCAACAGCGAACGCTCCGGCGGCTTGCAAACGTAATGAAAGTCCGGGTGCGTCGGGATTAACGCTTCGTCGACGTCGCGTCGCAACTCGAATTGGCGACAGCTTTCGCATTCGCCGCAAGGTTGGAAGCGGAGAAGTTCGGCGTCGCGGTCGAACTCTTGCGAATCGGCGGTTTGCGACGCGTCGTTCCAACCGTCGAGGAGCGCGGCGTCCCCTCGTTTCGGAAAATGACGGCGGCAAAGAAGCGTCTTCGCCAACGCGAACGCGAACGTTCGCTTCCCGACGCCGTTCGGGCCGACGAACAGAAAACTTCCGCCGAGCCGCTTGCGTCGGTTCGCTCGCGCGAATTGGAGCGCAATCTCGTCGCAACCGAAAATTCCTTGCCAACTCAAAGCCGATTTCCTCCCGAAAAGCCGCCGTTTCGTCAGACGACGCCGCGTCGTCTCGACCGATTTAAACGTCGAAACGACGCGACTTCCGTTTCAAGTTCAAGAACGTTCGCGCGTCCAAACGCAGACGCCGCCAGGACGGTCTTCGAGCGAAACGCCGAGTTCCTTCAAGCGGTTGCGAATCTCGTCGGCGGTCGCGAAATCCTTATTTTTCTTCGCGGCGCGGCGCAGGTCGATCAGGAGCGTCATCAGCGGTTCGACGAGCGAATCGTCTTGCGCCGACTCTTCTTCGACCGGAGCGCGGAAGAGACCGAGCGTCGCGGCCAGTTCCTTAAAGACTTGCGTCGCGGCTTTTAACGTCGCGCGAGCCGGTTGCGTCGCGGCGTCGTTCGGTGCGGTCGTTTCGAGTTTTTCGCTCTCGACGAACTTGTTCAGCGTTCGCAAATAGTCGAAGAAAACGCCGACGCCGCCGCCGGTGTTGAAATCGTCGTCCATCGCGTCGAGGAATTTGGCCCGAAGCGCGCGAATTTGGTCGCCGAACTCGCCGGAAAGCGCTTCCGATTTCTCGAACGCGTCCCCTTCGGCGCGGGTCTTCGGCGCGTCGAGCGAGTAAAACGACTCGCCGCTAACCGCTTCAAAACGCTTGAAATAGCGATAGAAACTTTCGAGACCCTTGCCAACTTCGCGCAAACGGTCTTCGCTGTAGTCGATCGGGCGGCGATAATGGCTCGACAGGAGGAAGAAGCGAATGTTCTCCGGTTGGAACTTCGCCAACAGGTCGCGGAACGCCGACGCGCCCTTCGACTTGCTGATTTTTCCGGCTTCTTGCGACGCGAGGTCGCCTTCTTTCGCGCCGGTTTCGCCGTTTTCGGCCCCGTCCGCTTCGCGCGTCTTGCGACCGCCGACTTTGCCGACCTCGTTCGACGCTTGCATTAAGCCGTTGTGCATCCAGTACTTAGCCATCGGCTTGCCGTTGCGGGCTTCGCTTTGCGCGATTTCGTTCTCGTGGTGCGGGAACTGCAGGTCGAGCCCGCCGCCGTGAACGTCGAACGTTTCGCCAAGGATCGAGCAACTCATCGCGCTGCACTCGATGTGCCAGCCCGGACGGCCCTTGCCCCAAGGCGAGTCCCAAGACGGTTCGTCCGGTTTCGCCGACTTCCAAAGCGCGAAGTCGAACGGCGAACGTTTCAGCGACGCGGTTCCGCCGCCGTCGCCGGTCATTTGCGCGAGGGTGCGGTTCGTCAACTTCCCGTATTCCGCGAACTTTTCGACCTCGAAGTAGACGTCGCCGCCCGACTCGTAAGCGAAGCCCTTGGCGATCAGGTCGGCGGTGAAGTCGATAATTTCGCCGATGTAGTCGGTCGCCTTCGGGAAGACGTCGATCGTGTCGACGCCCATCGCGGCGAGGTTCGCTTTGTAGTCGGCGGTCATTTCGTCGGCGACGGCGCTCATCGGAATCCCGCGTTTTTGCGACTCGGCGATCAGTTTGTCGTCGACGTCGGTGATGTTGACGACCCAAGTCGTCTCGAAACCGGAGTACGTCAAGTAGCGTTTGATCGCGTCGAAAATGACCGGGCCGACCATATGCCCGATGTGGCTCGGCTTGTAAACGGTCGGGCCGCAGAGGTACATGCCGACTTTGCCCGGCGTCGTCGGTTGGAATTCTTCTTTCGTTCGCGTCAGCGTATTAAAAACTCGAATCATCGTCAACACTTTCGAGGGTTAATCGTTCGTTGAAAATCGGCGCCGACTCGCGACGGCTCCTTACCGTTATCATACATCGGCGATTTTATTTTTCAAGTCGGGGCAAAAAAACCGTTTCGGGCGAAAAGCGCGAAAATTTCCCGCAAAACCGCAAAATTTCGGAGAATCGGCCCATTTTTCCCGGTCGGCCCGCTTAAAAAAACGCGACGCGCCGCCGGTTCCGCGTCCGCCCCCGACGCAAAAAAAATCGACGCGGCCTCGAAAAACCGCGTCGATTTCCTTTCGCTCAACGAAATTCAAGCGTCAAACGCTCATTCCGCTTCGGTCGAGTAATCGATTTCGAAGGTTTGGCCCTTCTTTTCGACCGTAATCGTTTTTTCTTGTTTGAAGACGCTCAAGTCCATCGATTCGACTTTGTCGCTCATCACGCCCGGGTTCAAGACGGGATCGGCTTCGAATTGCCCGACGACTTTCGACGCGGCGGTAACGGTAACCTTCTTTTCGCCGGTCGTCATCTCGCATTCGAATTTACCGTCTTTAATTTTGCAACCGTCCGACATGCCTTGACCGTCGACCGCGTCGAACTTCACGGCGCCGACGTCGATCGGTTCGCCGTCGACGGTGATCGTGCCGGAGACCGCGACCTTTTTCGGGCCCTTGTCGCAACCGACGAAAACAAACGCGCAAACGCACAGGGCCAACGCCGAAACAAAAATCTTCTTGTTCATTTTCTTCTCTCAAATATTAGGGTTCGAGGCCCGAAACGCGCCCCGTTTATCGCCGATTCAAAAAAACGCCGCCGCGAAAAGCGACGACGTTTTTCAAATCGCGCAAAAATTTACGCTAGATTTATTTCCGACGAAAAATCGATTAGAGGTCGATATTCGTTTCGCCGCCCTTGGTCGTGGAGAGCGCTTTCCACGTGTCGGCGTTGATCGTGTCGGAGAAGAAGCGGACGGAGCCGTCGCCCATCGCCGCGTTGACGCCGCCGGAGTGGTTCGAGCGCGCGGCGGTGTATTCGACCGCGTCGACGACGACGCACGGACGACGCGGTTCGTCTTCGTCGAGGCAGGTGCCGGTGTACATCGCGTCCGGGCTGGTGGAGTTCGGGGTGAGAATCGTCGAGAAGCCGGACCCCATACGTTCGTCGTTGTAGACGTCGCCGCGTTTGTCGGCGTCTTTCGTATCGTCGGTAAGGAGGACTTCCGAAATCATCAACGTGTTCGAGGTGCCGTCGGTAACGCTTTCAAGGCCGATGCACTTCGAGAGATAGAACATCGCGCCTTCGAACTTCGTGTAGAGGTGCGTGTGTTGCGACGGAACTTCGTCGGCGTGGAAGTTGGCGCGGTACCCGAAGCAACCGACGTAGTTGGCGCGGGCGCGACCGTAGGTTTCGCTCTTCGCGATTTCGTTCCCCGGTTTGTCGCTCGGGCAGTAGAACATATCCGGTTTCGCACTTTCGCAAGCGATCGGGTCGCGGTTGGCGTTGGCGCCTTCTTGGTTGTTCGGATATTGATAGAAGTGCTTGCCGAAGTCGTATTGCGACGCGAGCGCGGCTTGTTCGATGAACGCGTACATACGCGGATACCAAGTGCAGCGGATGCCGATGCCACAACGGCTGGCGGAGTCGCCCATCGTCGCGCCGATCGGAAGTTTTTTGTTAATGTCGCTGTAGTTGTGGACGGCCAAACCCCATTGTTTGAGGTTGTTCGTGCATTGCATACGACGCGCCGCTTCGCGAGCCGCTTGGACGGCCGGCAACAGCAACCCGATAAGGATACCGATAATGGCGATGACGACGAGAAGTTCGACGAGGGTAAAGCCGCGTT